>JBEKUO010000244.1:0-9777 GCA_049514955.1 Bryobacteraceae bacterium
CGCCGGATGGATGGCTCGATTTCCTGCTCCGTTGCGCTCGAGAGTATGGCGACGTGGTCTTCTTCCGGTTCCTTGGAGTGCCTGCCTGTCTGATCAACGATCCGGCGGGCATCGAGCACGTCCTGGTTACCGATCATCAGAGCTTCACCAAATCGATGGACTATCGCGCGCTGTCGCGCGTGCTCGGCCAGGGGCTCCTCACCAGCGAAGGCGAGTTCTGGAAGCGCCAGCGCCGCCTTGTGCAGCCGGCCTTCTATCGGGAACGCATCCTCTCTTATGGCGGCATCATGACGTCGTATGCCACGCGCATGCTGGAAACTTGGCGCGACGGCGAAGTGCGGGACATTCACCGAGACATGATGCACGTGACGCTTGAAATCGCGGCCCGCAGCCTGTTCAACGTCGAGATCACCGGCGATGCGGGCACCATCGGCAGGGCGCTCACGGTGGTGATGGGGCAACTGCCGAAGCTCGCCAGTTTCAGCTTCCTTCCGGCCTGGCTGCCCGTGCCCGGCCTCGGCGGCTTCCGGCGCGCGCTGGCAGATTTGGACGAGATCGTCTACGGCATCATTCGCGACCGGCGCGCGACCGGTGAGCACCCTGGCGATTTGCTCGACATGCTGCTGGAAGCCCGCGACGAGAATGGCGCCGGCATGCCTGACCGTCAACTGCGCGACGAGGTGATGACGCTGTTGCTGGCCGGCCACGAGACCACCGCGAACACCCTCGCCTGGACGCTGTACCTGCTCGCGCAGCATCCGGAGGTGCAGACCCGCCTGGAAGCCGAGGTGCGCGAAGTACTGCAGGGCCGCGTGCCGGAAGCCGCCGGCCTGCATCGGTTGCCGTACACCCAGATGGTGATCACCGAGTCCCAGCGCCTGTATCCTCCGGCTTGGGCGATTGGCCGCAAAGCCCTCCAGCCGTTCGAGGTTCTGGGATACCGCCTGCCTGCGGGCACCAATGTGATCGTCTCGCAGTGGGTGGTGCACCGCGATGCGCGCTATTATCCGGACCCCGAGCGCTTCGATCCGGATCGCTGGGGCGTGGAGGCCGCCGGCCGGCGGAGCCTTCCTAAGTTCGCCTATCTCCCGTTTGGCGCCGGTCCGAGGGTCTGCGTTGGCGCGAGCCTCGCCCTCACCGAGTCGGCGCTGGTGCTGGCCACGCTGATCCAGCGTTTCCGATTCTCACTCGCTTCGCCGGAGCCGGTGGAAGCTTTTCCTTCCGTCACGTTGCGGCCCAAGAGAGGCTTACCCCTGCGTGTGGACAAGCGGTGAACGCTGGGGCGAGCTTCGCTCGCCAACATCGACAGAAGGCGTCGATGTTAGGACGCGGCGACACGGCGACACGGCGATCCGCGGACCCGTTTTTTGCCCGTAGAATCGACCTTTCGCCAATCGCGGCAGGCGGACGAGGCGTCGGCTGCGCGGTCCAGGGGGACCGCCCCACGGATCGCCGCGAGCTTCAGTTCGCCTGCGCCATCGGCACCGTCTTCGGCTCCAGGCCCGCCTTCGCCAGCACGGCGTAAACGACGAATCCTGTCACGAAGCTGTACACAACGGCCGGCTGCACGTACATCTTCAGCGCATCGGAAACCGGCAGGAACGGCAGTATCCCCACCAGGAAGCCGAGCGCCCACGCCAGGTATCCGGCCCAGTTGACGCCCTCGCGGGGACCGGCCCAGCGCCTGCCCGAGAGCAGATAATCCGCCGCCATGGCGCCGCAAATCGGGCCGAACGACGCGCCTACGATCGTGAAGAAGCCGATCAGGTTTGCGGCCACCCCGGTCACCGCGAGCACGATCGACACGGTGACTCCCGCCATGGTGGAGGAGAGCCGCGGCACGCCCGGAATCATGGTTGAGAAGCTGTTGCCGGCAATGAAGGCGCAGAAGCAGGCCGGCGCGATTGAAGCGATCACGAACAGGAAGAACATGGCGGTGGCCAGCGCGCCGCCGATGGATCGGATCACGTCGTCATAGCCGAAACCCGGCAGTATATACAGCTTGCTCGCGCCGGCCACCGAAAGCAGCGGCAATCCGGCGGCAAACACAATCGCTAGGGTGATGCCCGCCAGCCCGCCCAGGCGCACGTCTCTTTCGTTGCGGCTGCTCATTCCGAAATCCGCGCCGGCCGCGCCCGCCGTAGCGAAGAAGCCAATGATGATCTGCACGAGAAGGGTGAACGCCACGAACGGCTTTGGGTCGGCCGGCACATACTGGGCGATCCCCTGGCTGGTCTGCGAGAACACCAGCAGGATCATGGCGGCCGGAATAATGATGAGGTAGCGCGAGAGCTTGGCGACATATTGGATGCCCTTCACGCCGATGTACGCCATCGTATAACCCCACAGGATGCCGATCGCGATGAAGGGCAGGCTGCCCGGCGCGGCCTGCGAGCCAAATCCGTTCAGGATGAAGCTCGTCGAAAAGTACGTGCCGACCGCGAACCAGCCGATCTGCAGAAGGCCCATTAACAGGCCGGGCATGACGTAGCCGCCTGCCGTGCCGAAGGTCGAACTGCCCACGACATATAGCGGGAACCCGGTCTTCATGCCCAGCATGGCCGGGGCGTAGTAGTAGAGCGCATAGCTGAGCAGCCCGGCTGCCACGATAGCGGCCATGCACAGTCCGACTCCGCCATGCGGGAGCGTGTCTTTCGCAATCGAGATATAGAAAGCGAACCAGAGAAACACGCCGGCATAGCTGGGCGCGGTGTTGGCATACCAGGGAGCGCGGTTCGCCTGGGAATTCGGCACTGCTTTAGAGATGTAATCGGGCAGCATGGCTCCTCCTATTGCGAAGCCGCCAGTATACTACGACGGAACGCGGGGGACGTTGGCGCGTGGATCGTCACTACGTCTTACATACAATTAAGGAGGGCGCATACCAACCGTGACGCGGCTCGCCAGCAACGCCGGTGCGATACTCGCGGCGATTTTTCCGCTGGCCATGTGTGGAGAAGTGGATCTCACCGCGCTGCTCATTCGCGCCCGCGCGAAGATCGTCGATAACATTGAGAGGTTGCCGAAGTACACGTGCGTCCAGTCGGTGCGCCGGTACAGGTACCAGGCCGTTCCCGCCGTCCGTGTCAACGGTTGCGATTTTGGTCCGGCGGAAATTGAGCCGCGGTTGGTGGCGACGGGGAGGGACCAGTTCAAATTGGACGTGACGGTTTCCCAGGGCGCGGAGATCTTCTCCTGGGTGGGCGCCCAGCGCTTCCAAACCGAGGATGTGCAGAAGATCGTCGGCGGTGGAATGACGGGGACAGGCGATTTTGGTCCATTCCTGATGAGCGTATTTGGAGGCAGCGCCAAGTACGAGTATCTGGGTCCCGAGGGCGACAAGGGGCGGGCCTTCGCCGTGTACCGGTATCGCGTGTCGATGGCGGTCAGCCATTACTAGGTGGTAGTCGGCCCGCGGCCGGAAGATCTCGCGACGGTCGCGTATGAAGGGAAGTTTTGGATCGATGCCCAGAGCGCCGAACTCAGCAAGATGACGATTGAAGTTTCCAAGCCTCCGCCGGAGTCGACAACGTGCCGCATCGAGACCGCCATCGACTACCGGCAGGCCCGGATTCGCAGCGCCGATTTCCTGCTTCCGCGGTTGACGGTTATCAAACTCTGGGACGTCGAGGGGGAACGCTGGGAGAACCGAATCGAGTACGATTCTTGCCGTGAGTTTCAGAGCGAATCGGTTTTTCGGGCGGATCCCAGGGCCGCCGGCCGGTTCTTCAGAAGCTCAGACAACGCCCGTGACCATCCCGCCGGGGATCACGGTCAAGATCGCATTGCGCTCCAAATCGACTCGGAGAGCTCATTTTGAAGGGCAGTTGCTGAATGCGATAGGCGAACTGGTTCCCAAAGGCGCCATCGTGCACGGACGGATCGTTCGCCTGGGGCAGGAATTCGAACCGTCGCATCACTTTACCCTGGGTCTGAAATTCGATTCCGTTGAGGTGAACGGCAGGGAGGCACCGCTGACTCTGATGGCCGTGACTCGCCACGGGTTGATCGGGCTCGAGATCGAGCCTTTCGATCCGCGCGAGGGCATTGGGATGTTTGAGTTCGCGCCGGGCCGGCTGATGCTGGACCAAAAGTTCGTTTCGGAATGGAAGACCGCGGTGAGGGAACAGAGTAAGTAAGCGATACGCCTCGGCACCGGTTGACTCCAACTGTTTACCTTTCGTAAACTATGGTTTGAGAATCATCAGTAAGCCCGCGATCCTGCGGTTCGCCGAAAGGCATCCCGACGCGCTGGTTCCTCTGATGAACTGGTACCGGATCACCAGAAGAGCAAATTGGGGATCGCTTATTGAGATGCGGAGCGACTTTGCGCATGCCGATCCAGTCGGCCGGCGGACCGTGTTCAACATTCATGGCAATGCCTACAGGTTGATCGCCCGCGTGAATTTCAAGACGAAGCGCGTATTCATTCTGCACATCCTCACCCACGCCGCATACGACAAGGAGCATTGGAAGAGATGAGCACCACACTCGACATCGATCGCTCGGCGTACGCCAAATTGTTGGCGAAGTCACTGCCGCGACCCATACACGATGACCGGGAGCACGCCCGTCTCACTCAGATGCTGCTCGGTCTGGATGAACGCGACAACCTCACGCCCGAGGAAGAAGCGCTGGCGGAAGTGCTGACGCTGCTCATCGAAGACTACGAAGGGAAGCGCTACCCCATGCCTGGCGTATCGCCCAACGAGTCGCTCAAGGCGCTCATGGAAGAGCGCGGATTGAAGCACAAAGATGTTTGGCCGGTTCTGGGAAATAAGGGCGCGACGACCGAGATTCTGAACGGACGGCGCGCGATCAGTAAGGCGCAAGCCAAACGGCTGGCCGAGTTCTTTCGCGTGCCTGTCGATCTGTTCATTTGAAACTGGCGATTGCGCCGACAGGAGTGTCGGCGCGGCAGGCATGAGTGCCCGCGCCACACACCCGGAAACCGTAATCTGCGTAGCAGAACTCGGGCGGGATGCTACTGCGCGCGGCGCATCGCGCGATCTTGATATGGTGCCGCCAGGCGCCGCCTCGAGAGGCGCGGCGGACGCCGGACGGCGGTCCTGGCGGATTCTCGATGGGCGAAACTGCGTAGTATGCGGGGTCGTACCAGTCCGCGCACCATTCGTGGACGTTCTCACACATGTCGTAAAGACCGAAGGCGTTGGGCGCGGAAGTGGCCACTGGCTCGGGCGCGCGCGTCCAGCGGGTTCGATAGTCGGCGCGATCGAGCACAGGCTGGCTTCCCCACGGGTAGAGGCATTGGTCGAGGCCGGCGCGCGCGGCGCATTCCCACTCCGCCTCACTCGGCAAGCGGAACGGTTCGCCGAGCTCGCGCGACAGCCAATCGCAGTAGGCCACCGCATCGAACCAGCTCACGCCCACCACCGGCTGCGCGGGATCCGCGAACTCGGGCTGCATGCGAAAAGGCGGCGCCGGCCGCCCGGTGGCGTGGCGAAACGCGTCGTACTCGGCGTTGGTGACCTGGCAGCGTCCGAGACGAAACGGCGCAACACAGACGCGATGCACCGGCCGCTCTTCGTCGCGACCGTCGGCCTGGCCCATCAGAAACTCGCCGCCGGGAATCGGGAGCACGTCCGGCATCACGATTGCGCCCGCGGCGCTTTCTTCTTGCGGCGCTGGCGCTCCGGCTCGATGATGGAGAACTGGAGCTTGCGCTCCGCGGCGTCCACGCGGTCCAGACCTACGCGCACGCGGTCGCCGATCGAAAACTCGCGGCGGGTGTGCTGGCCGATGATCTTGCGCACGTTCTCGTGGTAGGTGTAGCGGTCGTCAGGCAGCGTGTCGATGGGCACGAGGCCCTCGATGAACAGGTCCTCCAGCTCGACGAACAGGCCGTATTTCGTGGTGCTGATCACCAGCGCGCCGAACGACTCGCCCACGCGCGCCTCCATGAACTTCACCTTCTTCCACTCGACCAGCTCACGCTCGGCGTCGGCGGCGCGGCGTTCCGACTGCGAGCACTCCTCGGCGATGGCGCGCAATTCGGGCTCGGGCGGCGCGGCCTTTCCCTCCAACGACGCCATCAAAAGGCGGTGGACGATCAGGTCGGGATAGCGCCGGATGGGTGAAGTGAAGTGCGTGTAGGAGTCCGCGGCCAGAGCGAAATGGCCGGCGTTATCGGTGCTGTAGCGCGCCTGCTTGAGCGAGCGCAGCATGAGGAAGCTGAGGATGCGCTCCTCGGGCTTGCCCTCGATCTTGGCCACCAGCTTCTGATAATTGCGCGACGAGATGCTTGCCGAGGAATCGGCCAGCACGATGTCTTTGCGCATTTTGCGGCCGTCGCGTGCGCGATCCACGTGGCTGAACTTCTTCACGCGAATGGCGCCTGCGCCGAGCGAATAGCCGAAGTGGGCCGCGACCTCCTCGAATTCCATGACGCGCTTGGGATCTGGCAGCTCGTGTATGCGGTAGATGGACGCCTCCAGGGCCGCCTCCAGATGCGATGCGACGGCTTCATTGGCCGCCAGCATGAACTCTTCGATCAGGCCGTGCGCAATGTTGCGCGGCGCGCGAATGACCCCGGTCATCTGGCCGAATTCGTCGAACTCGATCAGCGGCTCGGGCAAATCGAAGTCGATGGAGCCGCGCCGTACGCGCTTGCGGTTCAGGATGAGGGCCAACTCGCGCATCAGCTCGAAGCGCGCCACCAGCGGGGCGTAGCGGGCGCGCAGGCCGGCATCGCCCTCCAACAACAGGTGCACGTCGGTGTAGGTCATGCGCTCGGCGCTGCGTATGACGCCCGGCGTGAACTCCTGGCGGACGCGGTCTCCCTGGTGATCGAACTCCATCAGGGCGGAGAGCACCAGGCGATCCAGATGGGGATTGAGCGAGCAGATATTGGTGGAAAGCTCGAAGGGCAGCATGGGCACGGCGCGGTCGGGGAAGTAGACGCTGGTGCCGCGCAAACGGGCTTCGCGATCGATGGCCGACTCCGGGCGCACGTAATGGCTCACGTCCGCGATGTGGACGTGCAGCGCGTAATTGCCGTTGGGTAGACGCTCGACCCAAACCGCGTCGTCGAAATCGCGGGCGGTTTCGCCGTCGATGGTGACCACGTCGAAGCTGCGAAAATCGCGTCGTCCTGCAAGTTCCCAGGCGGCGATTACGCCGGGAATGCGCTCGGCCTGCTCCACCACTTCCGGCGGAAACTGGTGCGGCAGGTGATGCTTGCGGATGACGATCTCGACATCGATGCCGAAGTCGTCGGGGTGGCCCAGAATCTCGACCACGCGTCCGGCGGCGCGCTCGCCGGCTTCCGGGAATTCGAGCAACTCCACGTTGACGATCAGACCGTCGAGGTCGGCCGGATCGGACACGGCGAGCGGCGGTGCGCCGATGCGGTCGATCTGCCGCGTGCCCGCGGGAATTTCCATGCCTTCGGGAATATCGATCCACTGCTGGATGCGCTCATCCTGGGGCACGACGTAATTGCCGCGGCGGCCGACGCGAAACTCTCCCACTACGGTTGCGTGCGCGCGCCTCAGGACCTTGAGGATCTCGCCGTCGGCGCGGCCGTCTGATTCGATACGCGCGATGCGGACCAGCACGCGGTCGCCATGCATGGCTTTTTGCGCCGAATCGGCGGGGATGTAAACATCTCCCTTGAGGCCCTCGATGGGACGTTCGGAGATCAGGAAACCATAGCCATCGCGATGCACGTTGAGACGCCCGATGGCGAACTCGCGGGTACGGGCGGTGACGACGTAGTGGCCGGATCGCAGCTCGACCAGATCGCCGCGCGCCAGCAGACGGGCGAGGGACAGTTCCAGGTCCGCGCGGGAGGAGCCTTTGGCGCTTAGCTCCCGCACGAGCTGTTTGAAATTGGCCCGGGCGTGCGGCAGGCGGGCGATGTGGTCGAGCAGGGCCGCATCGGTCATCATTTGATTGTAGACGGTAGGCAAGCGAAGCTCGCCAACATCGACAAACGGCGTTGATGTTACGAGCGGGCGAGGGGGCGACGCGGCGACACGGCGATCCGTTTTCGGTGGGCGCCGTGGGGGGCGGAAGATCGCCAAGCTCGAGCCGGTGGGCTGAGGTTGGCCGGGTGCGGCGAGGGCACTTGTTACAAATGTTTTTTTTCGATTGGCGTGACATTGTGTTGCATCGGGACGGCCTGGGAGCGAGGCACTGCCGGTTGGCAGGGCGATTGCCTGGTTTGACGAACAAAGCCCATGGCATTGATAATGGGCGGGTTGCGTGTTCCGGGGGCTCGTTTGGGTGCGTCTGCATTTGGGTGGCTGCTGCACGTCCGGCCATCAGTGCCGGGGAAGTTCTCGGAAGAGCGATTTTTCGATTTGCGTAACATTGTGTTGCATTGTGTTGCATCGGGACGGCCCCGGGCGGCGCAAGGCGCTGCGGGTTGGCAGGGTAGCTGCCTGGTTTGACAAACAAGGCTCATGATATTGATAATGAGCGGCTTGCGTGCTCCGCGACTCGTTTGGCCTCCTGCCGCCCGGCGATCGGGTTGCTTGAAAGCTGTTCACCGAATTCATTTCCCATACTTCCCATACCCAATTCCATGATAGGGCGTGCGGGATTGGGACAGGACAACCACGAGAGGTGGTTGAGCCGTAAGCGGTCTGGTTGCTATGGGGTGCGGTTGCGCAATTTTCCCGTGAGGCGTGTGATCGGGCTCTTGGTTGGCAGGCGGAAGCGCCGGCGGAAGCGCCTGCCCCACCTCACTTCACATTTGTGAGATTGAATGCGCAGTACAAGATCGAGAGCAAGGCAGCCATCCGCACATTGGCCACCTTGTGGAGTTACTGCTAAGGCTACGCCGGGTGCTACTTCCCGTGTTTTTTGACAGCCTTGCTAATCGATGGACCGGCCTTGGCAAGGTCTTGCGGGCTCATGATCGGCCGCAGCGAGACTTGTGCGTTGAAAGCGAGAAACCAAGGCTCAGCGACCGCCGGAATCTCCGATGTGTCCTTCATGTCGAAAACGATGGAGCCCGATCGTTGGCCACTATCGTCCGCGAAAAAGTAGGCCGCTTCCGGTTTGAGATCGGCTAGTATTCCCTCGATCGTGGGACCCAGTGTCCCATTCTTGGCGGCGGCGTTTCCGGCCTCCACGGGAATCGATACTCTCAGCAACATTCGCATATAGTTTTCCTCCTTTAAGGAAAAGGCACCGAACAAGTATAACCGACTGATAATGTAACGCACGCCGATAGATGTGGCTACGCGGAGGCCCGATTCCTGGCCGCCAGCGGCCGCCTAAGCGCTCCGGGTACTGGTTGGCACACGAAAGGTGCATTCGTCCTTTTGTCGGATGCGAAGGCAGAAGCACTGGGACATCATGCGGAGCGACAACGCCGGCGACCGTGGCGAGAGGTAAGCGGAAACTTGCCGAGGGGCTTCGGGTTCGTCATCGACGTTCACACACGCGGGCGAACGCTGTAGTCCTGATCTGTGACTTCATTGTCGCTCAATAACGTAGCTGCCTCATTCGAGACTGGTTTTCGGGGCGGTAACTGCGCTTGCGCGAACAAATGCCAAAGCCTGGCGAGCTTCGCTCACCTGCGCCGACAAGAGTGTCGGCGCGGCAGGTGGGAGCGCCTGCGCCACGAGGTCAATCACGCGGGGTCATCCCCGAGTTCAAACCGGCGCAGCCGGCGGCCCTGCTAAAGCCGTGCACCCAGACCACCGATGCTTGGAGTGAGGAGTGAACACTTGACTTCAGTTACTTGGAACAGCAGCACACTATCGGAAGCGTACGCACCTGTACCTTCGGCGAAACCTGGATCTC
>JBEKUO010000245.1:0-9718 GCA_049514955.1 Bryobacteraceae bacterium
GCTGCCGCTTTTGAAGGAACTGGTGCGTCCGCGCCGCGGTCTGCTGATTACCGGATTCGCGCTGATGGCCGTCAACCGGCTGTGCAGCATGGTGCTGCCCGGCTCCACGAAGTTCCTGATCGACAATGTCATCGGCAAGAAACAGGTCTGGATGCTCAAGCCGCTGGTGCTGGCGGTGCTCGGCGCGACGCTCATCCAGGCCGTCACGTCTTACACCCTCACGCAACTGCTTTCCAAAGGCGCGCAGCGGCTGATTGCCGACCTGCGGCGCCGCGTGCAGGAGCACGTGGGCCGGCTGCCGGTGGCCTATTACGACGCCAACAAGACCGGCGCCCTGGTTTCGCGCATCATGAGCGACGTGGAAGGCGTGCGCAACCTGATCGGCACCGGGCTGGTGGAATTCGCGGGAGGGCTGCTGACCGCCGCGCTGGCTCTGGCCGTGCTGCTGAGGCTCAGTCCCACCATGACCGGCGTGGCGCTGGGCGCCATTCTGGTCTTCGGCCTGGCGTTACGCAAGGCGTTCGGCATCATGCGGCCGATTTTCCGTGAGCGCGGCAAGATCAACGCCGAAGTGACGGGACGCCTCACCGAGTCGCTGGGCGGCGTGCGTGTGGTCAAGGGCTATCACGCGGAGGCCGCCGAAGCGGGAGTGTTCTCCGGTGGCGTGCAGCGCTTGCTGGATAATGTGATGAAGAGCCTCACCGCCACGTCCTTCATGAGCTTCGGCGCCACCATCATGGTGGGGATGCTGGGCGCGCTGGTGATGTACCTGGGCGCGCGGCAGATCATGGCCGGCACCCTCACGTTAGGCCAGTTTTTCACCTTCACCATGTTCCTGGCTTTTCTGGTGGGCCCGGTATTTCAGATCGTGGGAATCGGAACCCAGATCAGCGAAGCGCTGGCCGGCCTGGAGCGCACCCGCGAAGTGCTGCGCGAACGTCCCGAGGATGAGGACCCGCGGCGGAAGGTGAAAGTGGGGCGCATCCGCGGCGAAGTGGTGTTCAACCGCGTCACCTTCGCTTATGACGAAGGCAAGACCGTGTTGTACGACGTATCGTTCCGCGCCGCTCCGGACACTGTGACTGCGCTGGTGGGACCGTCGGGCTCCGGGAAATCCACGATCATCGGACTCATTGCGGCCTTCTACACGCCGCGGGAGGGCGCCATCTTCGTGGACGGCGTGGACCTGTCGACAATACGGCTGGACTCCTACCGAACGCAGCTTGGCGTCGTTTTGCAAGACACTTTCCTTTTCGATGGAAGCATACGCGAGAACGTGGCCTTCTCGCGCCCGGATGCCAAGGAAGCGCAGATTCGCGAGGCCTGCCGCATCGCGCGCGTGGACGAATTCGCCGAATCGTTCGAGAAGGGGTATGACACGGTGGTCGGCGAGCGCGGCGTCAAGCTATCGGGCGGCCAGCGGCAGCGGGTGTCGATTGCGCGCGCCATCCTGGCCGATCCCGCCATCCTGATTCTGGATGAGGCAACTTCGAGCCTCGATTCCGAATCGGAAGCGCTGATTCAGGAGGGGCTGTCGTACCTGATGAAAGACCGTACTACGTTCGTGATTGCGCACCGGCTGTCGACGATTCGGCGCGCGGATCAGATTCTGGTGGTGGAGGGTGGGCGCATCGTGGAGCACGGGCGGCACGAGACGCTGTATGCGCTGCACGGCCGCTATTACGATCTGTACACGCGGCAGCATGGGGTGCAGACCAATTTGTTTCTGTCGCCGGGGGAGGGCGAGCAGCCTGCGTCGGTTGAGGCTGCGGCGGCTGCTGCGGAACCTGCGGCGGCCAATCCGTTGTCGAATGCGGTGCGGTTGATCCGGGGGTAGTGGCGCGGCTCTGTTCGCCTTGTGTTTCTGCGGGGTGGTGCCCGCTTTTTTTTGGGGAAGATCAGGCTGGATGCCGACGCATAATCGCGCCCTCACGGGCGGTGACCTCGCGGCAACCTGCCACGCTTCTCAGATGCGGGTTCCTCGGGCGCCTGTGCGGCGATCATCGGCGGTTTGTAGGTTTCCCGTTAAGTTGATCGCCGGAACCCGTTCCGGCGACTGCAGACGAACGCCGCTGAATCACCACACGTTATTCGGCTCGCAAAGCGATGATCGGGTCCGTATGGACCGCGCGCCAAGCAGGAAACATACTGGCCCCTAATGCCACCAATGCCAAGATCGAAGGCACGGCGATGAGGGTTCCAAGATCATGTGGACTGGTCTCGTAAAGCAGAGACGCGAAAGCGCGGGTCGCGATAATCGATACCAGCAGGCCAACTGCGATACCTGTCCCG
This sequence comes from Bryobacteraceae bacterium, assembly GCA_049514955.1. Lineage (GTDB taxonomy): Bacteria > Acidobacteriota > Terriglobia > Bryobacterales > Bryobacteraceae > Bog-159. Next base: position 2,293 of record JBEKUO010000245.1, read on the forward strand.
GATAAACGCAAACAACTCGCTAAGACCAGGACCAAAAGAGCGTGGCGGTCCGCTCCTAAAGCGATGCGGACCCCAAACTCGTGTGTCCTTTGTGCGGTGTTGTAAGCGAGCAATCCAGCGATCCCCAGCATGGCCAACAGCAGCGCGGCAACTGCGAAACAAACCAGCAGCCAGGTCCGAAAACGCTCAGTGGACAATGATTTATCGAGTACCTGGTTTACGGTCTCAATCCTTCCCACAGCAAGACTGGGATCGAGCCGATTGATCTCGCGCCGGATTGCGGTTGCGAGCAAAAGCGGATCACCTGAAGTTCGGACGACCACATCCATCTGGTTGACCCAATCCCGCCAAGTCAAAAACAGCAGCGAACGCGGAGAATCGCTGTTGAGCCGTGCCTTCACATCCGCCACCACGCCAACGACGGTCAACCATGGCTCGTCGTTAATCGGAGCGTCTATACCGAATCGAATTCGTCTCCCAATGGGATCGCCGTGCGGCCAGACACGCTTGGCCAGCGCTTCGGAGATCACAGCAGAATGAGGCTTGCCAATCTGGTCTTCCGGCTGCAGCAGACGGCCGCGCAATAGAGTAATGCGGAGCGATTCGAGTGCATTGCCACTGCAAAAGACGGTGTCCACTCTTTCGGTATTCCTGCCCTGGCCTTCAATCGAGACGATTGAGTTGGAAGTGGATCCCATCGGCAGATCCGACATGGCGCCGGTTTGGCGAACGCCAGGCAGAGTACTGAGCCCGGAAAGCAGGCGGTCAAAGAAACCGGTAATCTGAGCGGGCGCCTTGTAAACGACGGCCGGTAAGGTAATCTGAGCGCTAATCAAGTGCTCGGGACGGAATCCCGGATCGGCTTCTTCGGCTTTCCATAAGCTGCGCATCAGCAGTCCCGCCGTGGTAAGCAGGAGACAAGCAAGAGCGAATTGGGTAATCACGGCTGCCGACATCATCACGTGTTGATGCTTGCCTTGTGTCGTGGTTCGTCCTTCACCGCGAAGCTGATTCACGAGGCCGGTGCGAAAGGTGTGGGCAAGCGGTCCCAGGCAGAACACGAAAGGCGTCGCCAGCGTTACTGCGGCCACGAATGCCATCATCCGCCAGTTCAAACCTATTTCGCTTAAACGGGGAAGATTGTCGGGAGCGAAGCGCACGAGCAGCGGCAGGGTCCAGAACGCGAGACAGAATCCCAGTGCGCCACCCGTTACTGAAAGAACGAGACCTTCAATTAGCGTCTGGCGGGCGAGACGCCAGCGCCCCGCGCCCAGCGCAGTTCGGAGCGCAAACTCCCGCGCGCGCCCCACCATGCGGCTAAACATAAGATTTGCGACGTCGGCGCATCCAATCAGCAGCACAACGCCAACTGCCGCCAGGAGCAGCAGCAACGGGCGCTCTACATTACCAGTAAACTCTTCCCGAAACGGCACGGTCTGCGATTCCAGCGAAAAACTCGGCATGTGGCTGAGAGCTTCTTTCATCTTCGGCGGATAATTCTCAACCACGCGCTGAAGTAAACGATGCACATCCGCGCCGGCCTGTGGAATCGTTACGTTGCTTCTCAAACGGGCGACCATGCTGTAGTCAAAGTTGCTAACATTCTGTTGCCGGTCCTCGTTGCTCCAGGAAACGGGCACAAACACGTCTGCCGGATGGTCATTGAATCGCGATCCGCCTATTGGAAACGAAAATGACCGTGGCATGATGCCGATGACAGTGTACGGAGTTCGGTCGAGAAAAATCGCGCGCCCGAGCGCCTGACCCGTTCCGCCAAACGCACTCTGAGCGAATCCGTAAGCGAGAACTGCCACTCGCTTAGAGTGTTCATCTTCTTCCTGTGTGAACACCCGGCCATAAACCGGTGAGACTCCCAGAACCCCGAACAGTGAGGCGGTCACGCGCGCGCCGGTCAGACGCCGCGGAAGGCCCGCGCCCGAGATCTCGTAAGATTGCGTGCGATAAGTTCCCGTGGCGGCAAAGGACTGGTTATTCACGGCGACAAACAGATAGTCGGGGCAGGAAAAAGGCATAACCGGGAAGCCCAACCCTGGAACGCCCTCAGTGACTGCGGCCAGGCGATCCTGCTTGGGGAAAGACAGCGGCCGAAAGAGCACGGTGTCCACTACAGAAAAGATGGCCGTGTTGACGCCAATGCAAAAAGCCAACGCGGCAATAACGGTCACTGTAAATACCGGAGCTTTGCGAAGCGTACGAACTGCAAATCGCACATCGCTGAGAGTGTCTTCCAGCCACCGGATGCCGCGTGCGTCGCGACACTCCTCCTTGAGACGCTCCGTGCCGCCTAAGCTTGCCATCGCACGCCTCCTCGCCTCTTCGGGCGCCGCTCCGGCGCGAAGTTCGCGCTCAATTTCACGGTCGATGTAGTCGCGCAGCTCGTCGTCAAGATCGTTTTCGACACGGGAACGAGCGAATAGAGATTGAAAGCGAAGACGGAATTTCATGAACCATCGCATGCGAGTTAACCTCGGGCGGGAAGGACGATCTCGGAGATAGCCCCGGACAAGCGCTTCCAGCCGGCGGTCTGGGATGCTAGCTGCTTTCGGCCCGCTTTGGTCAGGGAGTAGAACTTGACGCGACGTTTGGTGTCGCTGAGCAACCATTCAGCCGTAATCCAGCCTGCCTGTTCCAGTTTGTGCAGCGCCGGGTACAAGGAACCTGGGCCTACCTGCAAGACGTCCTTGGACATTTGCTTGAGACGCTGCGAAAGAGCCCATCCGTGCGTGGGCTCCAACGCCAGGATTCTCAGAATGAGCAGACTCAGCGTACCTTGAACGAGATCATTCGGCTTCATGGTCTTATCGATATCCGATAACAGCTTAACACCCGAATGCTTCTAGTGCAAGCGTGAGGAGTAGCGGCTTGCATCGGAATTCAAGCTTTGCTGAAACGTCGTTTTGCTGCGCCACGCAGTGGAAGTGCGCTGTCGGAAGCGAGTCGCCCTTCCGAAAGCCATCCTGGTCCAGAGCGATATATCCGAACGTAAGGGCGATTCGAAAGTTGGGGACGCTCAAACCCGATCAGTTCAATTTGGTCTTCGTGGGGCTTCTCGGCTGGCTCGGTGACGCCCGTGTAGAAAGCGAGGGTTCGCGAATTCCGGGATGTAGATTCGATCCCGGGAGGTTGATCCGGGGGTTGGCAGGCGGAAGCGCCTGCCCCACCACGATGTACAAACCGGCCGCATAGGTAACACTTACGGGAAGTGGCACCAGGCTGCCTTTTCCTTTACTGCGATTGTGACGAACGGTGCTCGCCGTCAAGGGTACGCTGCGCCGAAAAGCACGCCGGTGGGCTCGGGCACCTGGCAGTGCAATATGCCAAAGTATCAGGCTTCGAGACCGTGGCAATTTCGCACTCCCCCGATAAAGACCATATGATCCGCGATCTCGGGGCGGATGAGATTGTCCGCGATGGAAAGGGCCTCAGCGCAGCAGGCGGCGCAGATGTGATCCTTAGTACCTCCAATTCGACCAAGTCAATGGTGGACAGCATTCAAGGACTGCGGCCGGACGGCAGGCTTGTCACGATGGGCGCCGACGCCGAGCCGCTTTCGATTTCCTTGATGGACCTCATCATGAAGCGCGTTCGTATCATCGACAGCCAGCAAAATGGCCCCGAGCATCTTTACGAAGCCCTTGATTTCGTAGCGCAAGGAAAAGTTAAGACGATCATCGAGACGTACCCATTAGCGGAGGCTCCGAAGGCCTACCTGCGCGTCGTGGAAGGCAAGGCTCGGTTCCGTGCCGTCCTCACAATGTAATCCCGGCGCGTCAAATGAAGGGCAAACAGAAAGGAGCCGAATCCCTTCCGGATTGCCGACAAACCTCCCCGAGAGGGCCGTCGCCGGTTGGAAGGGCGTTCATGGGGACTAATCAGCAGCCGAGAGCAACTGCAGCCCATCGAGCATCTCGTGGCCGCTTGGATTGTTCGTGATCAGCGGAACTTCATATTGGAGCGCGCTAGCTGAGGCGTCTACCACGTCGCGTGTGTCCGCGCTACGGCCTTACTCCGCGCGCAGAGCCTCCATCGGCGAAATACGGCTCGCCCTGAGCGCCGGAATTAACGAGGCCAAGAACGCCGAAAACCCCAACGCCGCGACGGCTGTCAGCACCACGAAGGGATCGTACGGATTCATTCCGTAAAGCTGATTGCCCAAAAATCGACCTGCGGCAAACGTCAACGGTAGACCAAGAACGAGCCCAACAACGATCAGCCTGAACGTCCCGCGCAGGATTATCGCGACCGCATCCCGCCGGCTCGCGCCCAGAGCCATCCGCACGCCGATCTCGGTCACTCGCGACCCCGCATTGTAGGCCGTGACCCCGTACATTCCGATGCAAGCCAACACGAGCGAAAGAATCCCGAAAAAAGATGTGAGCCGTGCGATCAGACGCTGTTGCCGGAACAGATTGGCCACTTGCTCGCGCAGGGGCCGGATCCAAATCAGCGGCAGGTTCGGATCTACCGAAGCCATAGCCTGCGTGAGTTGCGCAACCGACAGATTCACACCAGGTCTCGTCACGATCACAATATCCTGCAAATAGTGGGACCCCGGATCATTGTCCGGGACGTCGTGTTGCACACCAGACAAGAAAAACATCGGGCTCACAGGCTTGTCGAGATCGAACGTTAGATAACGCGCATCCTTTGCGACGCCTACGACCTCGTACAAACGAGACGATTGACTCTCGATCCGCCCAAAATGTTTTCCGACCGGATCCTGACTTCCGAAAAACCTTCTCGCGAACGCCTCATTGACCACCGCCACATGTCGTGATTCCGCGGTATCCTGCTCCGTGATCCCGCGCCCTTGCAGAATCGGATTTCCGATGGTGTCAAAGTACCCGGCGGTCGTGCGATCCATGGACGTGAAGGTGTCCTCTTTGGGTCCGGGAGGCGGTTGCCCATCCACCCAGACGCCGCTGCCCCAATTGTTCCCATTGAGCGGCGAGTACATACACAGCGCGACCGATTGGACACCGGGAATTCTCGCGATCGAATCGTGAATGCGACCAAACAGCGGTGTGAGTTGCGCCGCATGGTAGCCGCCGAGCCGTGGATCCATGTGAGCAACGATCCTCCGATCCTGATCGAATCCGAAATCCTGAGTCTCCAGCCTGTGCAGGGCGGCCGTGAGCAGTCCTGACACCGCGAGTAAGACAAGCGACAGCGCGGCCTGGAGCACCACCAGGGTCTTGCGATAGAAAGAACCGGTGCGCGCAGTGGAACGGCTCGCGCCCCGTAACGCTTCTATCGGATCGACTCGCGTGGCCATCCATGCCGGTATCATGCCGGACGCAGATCCCGCGATCGCCGAAATTCCCAAGGCAAACAGCAGCACCGCCAGGGATGGCGACGGGCTAATTGGTATCTCGGCCATGCCGCGCAGCGACGGGAAGGCGAATCGCAAGATCAGGCTCGTGCCCGCAAATGCGATGCCCAGCCCCGCCGCTCCGCCGCACAAAGACAGCAGGATACTCTCGATGAGCGGTTGCCCGACAACGCGCGCAGTTCGCGCGCCCAAGGCGATACTCAACGACGTCTGCCGCCGCCGCTCCATGCCGCGAACCAGCATGAGATTGGCGACGTTGGCGTAGACGATCAGCAGCACGAATCCGGTGACGGTCATCAGGATTCGGAGCCAGTGCTCGTATTGTTCGCGCATGCTGGTGATGCCGGCGCCGCCTGGGCTTAGATACAGGGTCTGACCCGGAAGGTTCGCCCGCGCGTTCGCCTTCATGTCGCCCCAGTGCGAAAGGAGCCATTGTTTCAGTTCCACGCGCATTTCGGCTTTGATCGATGCCCGCGCCGCTGCCGGCTTCACGCGCCCAATCAAATCCAACCATGCCAGCCCTTGATCGTGCAGATCGTCGGCCACGAGCGATGTGTTCAGCGGTATAAAAAAATCGGGCGGATTGTTGCGCAAAGTGTCGCCAAAGAATCCAGGCGGCGTGACCCCCACGATGGTAAATGGGGTGTTGTCGAGCGTGAACGCGCCACCGATAACCGACCAATCCGATCCGAATTTCTGCTGCCACAACCGATAACTCATTACCGCGACCTCCGCGGCGCCCGGCCGGTCGTCCGCTCCTGTCAATAAACGGCCCGCGTACGCGGGGATGCCGAACGTCGCGAAGTAATCTCCGGAAACGAATTCGCCGGGATAGCTTTGGGCCGGCTCCGTAGCGCCAGCCCGCCGGACGCCCAAGAGGTGAGTGCTGGCTGAAAAAGCCGCCAGCCCCGCGAACTCCTTGGTATTGTCGCGGAAATATTTGTACAAATCGTAGGAGGCGAGAGAAAATTCCTTGTCCTGATCGTACCCGGCCCAATAACAGCAGCGTGTTTCTCTGCCCAACCGGACTAATTCCGAGGGGTTCACCACCGGCAGCGACTTCAACAAGACCGCATGAACCAAAGTAAAGATGGAAGTGGTCGCGCCGATCCCCAGTCCCAGCGTCAGCACCGTTGCGATCGTAAACGACGGAGCCGCTAGCAATCGCCGCACCGCATAGCGCGCGTCCAGGATCAGGGTTTCCATAAACGGCAAGCCTCTTTTCTCACGGTAGCTTTCCTTCACGGCTTCTATCGGCCCGAATTTCCACAGCGCTTGGCGCCGAGCTTCCTCGGCCGGTAAGCCGGCGCGAATGTTTTCGTCAGTCTGAAGCGCGATGTGTGCTTCAATCTCCGCGCGCAGCCGTTCTTCGTCTTTCCGGGCGGTTGCCCACGAACTCAGCCGCTTGACGAATCGCCGCAAAGCCTTCATCCGAGATATTCCGCTTTCGCCGCGACGAATCGCGCAATAATCGACGCCGTCTGTTCCCATCTCCGCGTCTCGGCCTGCAGTTGCTTGCGTCCTTCGCGCGTCAGCCGGTAGAACCGCGCTTTGCGATTGTTCTCGGAAACGCCCCAATCGGACGCAACGGAACCTTCCTGCTCCAGTTTGAGCAAGACAGGATATAGAGTGCCCTGATTGACGTTGAGAAGATCGCCGCTAATTTGCTCGATGCGCCGCGCGATTCCATATCCGTGCAGAGGTCCCAGCACCTCGAGCGTTTTCAGAACCATCAACGCCAGCGTGCCTTGCCGGACGTCGGTTTTATTCTTCATTGGGTTCCCAACAGGAAGCATGGCACAGTTTCACTGGGAAAGCAACAGGAGCGCTGCATCGTCGAAAACATCGCGACATGCGAGCAGTGCCGCACTCGCTGCGACGGACACGGCCGGCGTGAACCGCGCATCGCCACAACGCCCGACCCAGACTTCCTGGCTCTTGACCACCAAAATCTTCCGCAGCGGCCGGCCACCGAAGGTTGCCGATAACCCCGTTATTCGCGTTTACCGAAGCGCGGCGCGCGAGAAGTAGGCTTTTTTAGAGGCTCGGGTCGGATCACGCGCCACTCGGAGA
>JBEKUO010000246.1:0-10795 GCA_049514955.1 Bryobacteraceae bacterium
TACATTACGCCGGCGACGTCGGTGGTGCTGCAACACAAGCTCGGCGCCAAGAATGCCGGCACGTTCGATATCGCTTGCGCTTGCGCATCGTTCCCGACAGGGCTATCGGCCGCGGCCGGGATCATTGCCGCGAATCCCGGCATACGGACGGTGCTGGTGCTAGGCGTCTATATGATGCACAAGCTGACGGCGGCGGACGATCCCATGATCTTCTTCTACGGCGATGGCGCGGGCGCCGCGGTGTTGGAGCCTGCCTCCGCGCCGGGATTCATTACGTCCGCATTTCGCGCGGATGGCTCCTATCACGACTATTGGGGCATTTACTCGGGAGGCACCTTCGAGCCAGCCACCGCGGAATCGGTGAAGGAAGGGCGCACGCGATGCACCATCAAGCAACGCTATCCGCCGGAGCTCAATCAGGAGACCTGGCCGCTTTTGGTCCAGCGTCTGGCGAAGGATGGCGAGTTTCAGATGAGCGACGTGGACCTCTTCATCTTCACGCAGGTTCGTAAGCCAACCATCGCCACCGTGATGGATACCTTGGGTGTCCCCATGGAGCGCGCCCATACCATCATGGAAGAATATGGCTACACGGGCTCCGCCTGCATCGGCATGGCACTCGATCACGCGGTAGAGACCGGAAAAGTCAAGCCAGGCAGCCTGATCGTAATGGTCGGTTCCGGCGTGGGCTACAACCAGGCGGGATGCGCGTTTCGCATGCCGTGACGATGGCCGCCTATCTCACGATTGCGATCGTCTTGGCATGCCTGCTTGTGGCTGCCATCGCGGTGTTTCGCCATCCTCTGGCGGCGACTGTTTGGCTGCGCCGGCGGGCATTGCGGCGGAGCGGTTTTGTGAAGTCGCAGGTGCCTACATCGATTGGCTCGCAGACAGTTTGGCAAGGCGGCCAAGGCCGAGGGCTGGTATTGCTGCATGGCGCGGGGGTCGAGGCGGGCACGTGGTACAAAGTCGCGCCGGCGCTTGCCCGCCAATATTGTTTGCTGATGCCCGATCTGGCGGGACATGGCGAGAGCCAGCCGGCCGCGGGCGCCCTCAGTCTCTCGGCGCTGGTTGCCGGGTTGGAAGAAGTCCTGGACGCCGCCGTATGGAAATCCCAAGAGATCATATTGGTGGGGAATTCGCTGGGCGCGTGGATTTCGCTGCTATACGCGAGCAAACACCCCGCGCGCGTAAATCGCGTGGTTCTGATCTCGGGCGGCCCGGTGAAGAAGCTTCCAGGAGATGTCACGCTGACGCCGAAGACGCGCGAGGAAGCCCGGCGCGATGCGGCCGGAGAAGAGGATATCGCCAAGCATCTGTTGGATGGCGAACTTTCCAGCTTTCCCCGCCCCGTGGATCTTTTATGGGGCGAGTCCGACAGACTGGTTCCGCTGGACTATGCGCGCGAATTGCAGCATAAGCTCCCGAACGCGCGGCTGACCGTGCTGGAAAAATGCGGACACGCCCCGCAACTGGAGCGCCCGCAAACGCTGCTCGACGCGCTTACGCGCATCCTAGCGGAGGACCGCGGGTGATCACCGCCGACATCCTGGGCGAGCGCGCCCGCTTGACGCCCGACTCGGTCGCCCTGATCTACGTGCCTAACGGCCAATCGTTCACCTACGCGGAACTGGACCGGCGCGCGAGAATCTGCGCGCGCATCTGGATGGAACAATGCGGACTGTCTCCTGGCGACCGCATCGGCATCCTGTCGGAGAACCGCGTCGAATATCTGGATGCCTTCTGGGCTGCGGGCAAATCCGGCGTGATTCTGGTCCCGCTGGGCACGCGCAGCACAGCGCGCGAGCTCGCCCAAATCGTGCGCAACAGCGGAATGCGGCGTCTCATGTATTCCGCGCGATTCGAGGGCGTGGTCCACGAGCTACGGCAACTGGCGACGATCGACGGGTACATCCGGCTGGATCCCGGATCGGCATATCCGTCCGATTTGGATTACGCCGATTGTGTCGAACATGTGAGCTGGGATGCCCTTCCCAGAGTTCCCATCTCGCCCGAAGATGTCTACTGCCTTCTCTACACCAGCGGGACCACTGGCACACCCAAGGGCGTCATGATTCCGCACCGCCAGATTGCCTGGAACGCATACAACAGCGTCATATCCTGGCAACTCCGCGACACCGATAGCGTTCAGATTTTCACGCCTTTGTACCACGCCGGCGGCCTCGCCGCGCTGCTCGCACCCCTGTTTGCAATCGGTGGATGCGTGCTGCTGCACGATGGATTCGACCCCTCCGAAATCTTGCGGACCTTCGCCAAACACAAATGCAGCATCCTGTTTGGCGTGCCCACCACCTTTCGCATGCTGATGGATGCCCCGGAGTTTGCCGCTACCGATTTCAGCCATGCGCGCTGGTGCATATCCGGCGGAGCTCCGCTGCCGGCCCACATTATCTCCGCGTTTCAACGGCGCGGCGTCGTTTTCAAGCAGGGCTACGGCCTGACGGAAGTCGGCGTAAACTGTTTTGCCATGACGGCGGACGATTCCGTGCGAAAGGCGGGCTCGATCGGCAAGCCGTTGATGTTCACCGAAGCGAAAATCGTCGGCGAAAGCGGCGGCGAAGTGCCGGATGGCGAGACTGGGGAACTGTGTTTCCGAGGCCTGCACGTTTGCCGCGGATATTGGAACAACGAAGAAGCCACTGCAAAGGCGCTCGACGCAGGCGGCTGGTTTCATACCGGCGATCTGGCGCGGCGCGACCCGGAGGGTTTCTTCTACATCGCGGGCCGTCTGAAGGACATGATCATCAGCGGGGGAGTCAACGTTTACCCGGCGGAGATCGAGCGCGAATTGCTGCTGCACCCGGCCGTTGCGGATGTGGCTGTCGCCGGCGTTGCCGATGAAAAATGGGGCGAGGTTCCCGTGGCATTTGTGGTACTCAACGCCGGCGCCGACCAGGAGGAGTTACTCGCATTCCTCGCATCACGTTTGAACAAGATCAAGCTGCCGAAACAGTTTCATTTCCTCGACGCTTTGCCGCGCAACGCTTATGGCAAGGTTCTGAAGAACGAACTGCGCGCCATGTTACCGGGGGCGTGAAATCCGCGCGGTTGGCAGGCGGAAGCGCCTGCCCCACCATGTTACCCGAGGGCGTGACATGCGCGCGGTTGGCAGGCGGAAGCGCCTGCCCCACCATATTACCCGGGGGCGTGAAATCCGCGCGGTTGGCAGGCGGAAGCGCCTGCCCCACCATGTTACCCGAGGGCGTGACATGCGCGCGTTTGGCAGGCGAAAGCGCCTGCCCCACCAAACGTCAGAAGATGACCTTAGCGGCGAGTTGCAGGTTGCGGCGGTCGGTTTCCGATCCCGAGCATCCGTAACAAGCTGGGATGAAGGAAGTCGTCAGAGTGTCGGCAGCGGCGCCGTCGACATAGAGGTTCGCGTGATTGAAGAGGTTGTAGGCCTCACCGCGAAGCTGCAGACTGAACCTTTCGGTGAGCTTGAACGTCTTGTACACACCAAGGTTCAGGTTCCAGTTGCCAGGCGCGCGGAAGGTATTGCGTCCCGTCATGTCGTTCGGATAGGGCGGCAGGTCCGAGAAGAAGTACGTCGGATTGGTAAAGTGATCCATGGCCGCTGTCGACAACGGGAGTAAGTTGAACGTATTCGGCGTACTGGTGATAGCTGGCGGAGTCCCATTGCCGTTCACCGGAACAGGCGAGGTAAACGCGGCGTACGGGCAATAGTAGTAATTCCATGAGCAGTCAAAGATGGAATAGGGGGAGCCGGTGCGAGCGGTGAAGATCGGGGACAGACTCCAGCCACCCAGCAACTGCGCTGCCAGGCCGCGGCCGGTCTTGAAGGCCGGGACGGCCCAGACGGCGCTGACCACCACGCGCTGGCGGATATCGAAATCGGAGTTACCCTTACTTAAGTTCGGCTCGAAGGCGTTCAGCAGGCCGAGGATGTAGTCGCCCTGGCTGGCGGCGAGTCCGTTGGTGTCGCTGAACGTGCTGCTCAGGTTGTCTGTGGAATGCGACCAGGTATAGTTGAAATTCAACTGCAGCCCGCTATTGGCCACATTGTTGACGACGGAGCGCAGGGTCAGACCATTGTACATCGAATACGCCTTATCGCCACGCACATTGATGGGACCGTACTGCGAGTTCAACACGGCGTTGCAGACTCCGGAAGAACCGCCCGTTCCCTCGTAAAAGGCTTGCGATGCGGCATAGGAGCAGGGCTGACCCAAATACACGTTGCCGTACCCGTAGTAGTTCATGTCGGAGATATCGTACAGGTGCTCGCCTTTCGATCCCGAATAGTCGGCCGCGATGAGGACGCCTTTTGTGATCTGATGCTCCAACGACACGCTCCACAGATGTGCATACGCAGTGTTGATTTCGGGGTCCACGTTGCGCAGGCTGGCGGTAGGAAGGGCCAGGTTGCCGCTCGAACCCGAGAAGGGACCGTAGTTACTTGTGGAGATAGGCAGCGGGAGTTGGGAAGCAGTTACGCTGACCGTCTCATAATTTGGCGGATTCTGAATGACATTGAATGTAACGTTGCCGAAGTTCCGTTCGTAGCCGATGCCATAGCCGCCGCGCAGGGCGGTCGTGCCCTTACCGGAAATATCCCAGGCGAAGCCGACACGCGGAGCAAAATCCTTATAGTCTTTCTTCCAAAGGCCTCCAATCGGACTGTTGGGAGCAAGGTCGACCGTGCCGCCCGCGATCCCCTGGGGAGTGTCCGTCTGCAGGCCCGCGGCGTAGTAGTTAGAATCCAGTTGCGGATTCTTGTTGTGCTGCACGCCGAAGTATTCCCAGCGCAGGCCGAGATTCAGAGTGAACCGGGGAGTCACTTTCCAGGCGTCCTGCACATAGAGGGCTGGGTCGTTGTACCGGTTACTGCGGCTGAAGTTGGGCGCTGTAAGAGGCAGATTCACCGTGTCGCCAGGGAACTTTCCCTGGGGATTGATGGCCACCTGGAATTCGGAAAGCTGGCCGGTCACGAAGTTACCAATGGCCTCTCCGACGTTACCCTGGCTGAGATACTCGCCAGCCGTTTCGTAGGCGCCGAAGGTGCGGTTGTCGCGGATGTATTCGTAGCTACCGCCGAAACGAAGACTGTGCCTGCCGCGATTGTAGGTCAAATCCTCATAAACCTCGGCGAAGTTTTGTGGGCCGCCAAAGGGAATACCAGCCCCAGGCGTGAACGGGTCGTAGCCCGGGAAAATGATGCTGTTTCCCAGCACCGTTCCGGGGCCCGATGAACCGGTATAGAGCGTGGGCACGGCAGGATATTGGCCAAACGGGTCCACAGGTCCATTGATGCGGTTGAACACGGCCTTCGACTGGGATACGAAAGCAGGGGTGAAGGTGTGGATTACCGAAACCAGGATGTTCTGGTCGAAGTCGTACGCGCCAGTATTGAAGCCGGCATAAGGGCTGGACGAAATCGTCCCGGCCGCCAAGTTGTCGCTCTGCAGAGCATAGCGGCCGTAAATCTGGGTCTTCTCGGTCAGGTTATAGTCGATGCGCTCCACGTTTTGATATCCGTTCTCGGGAGTTCCGCCGCCGGCGTCTCCAGGTGCGCTATAGGCTACCAGGTCGAACATGGGACTGTTCGGATTGAGCGCACCGCACGCGGCGGAGGTGCCGCAAAAAGGGCTTCCCTGAGCGTTGCTAATCTGATTGATACTGTAAGTGCTCAAGATGTTGGCGCCCGGAGCCAGCTTGCCATAGGTAGAAAAGAACTGTTGGGTATTTGGCGACGATGCGGCGATCAGGTTGGCATCCGGCAGGACCACCTCGGTGATGGCGTTACTGCGGATACGGATCCATTCCGTGCTGCTGAAGAAGAACAGCTTGTCCTTCTTGATAGGGCCGCCGACGGAGTAGCCGAACTGGTTGCGGACGAAGACGGATTTCGGCAAGTCGTAGGCGTTGTTGTTAAAGCTGTTCGACGAGAGATCGGACACGCGGTTGAATTCGTACGCCGTTCCATGGATTTGATTGGTTCCGGCCTTGGTGACCACGTTCACCACGCCGCCGGATGCCCGTCCGAGTTCAGCCGTGAAATTGTTGGTGAGAATGCTGAATTCCTGAATCGAGTCGAGCGGGACGGATTGTCCGGGACCCGTGACGAACTCGTCATTATTGGCCGCGCCGTCCAAAAGTACGTTTGTGGACGACTCGCGCTGGCCATTGATGGCGAAGCCCACACCCCGGGTCATGGTGCCACCATCGGAGACATTTCCCGAAATGGCCACCAGCGCATAGGGATTTCGCGTCAGGGTGGGCAATTCGCGAAGCTCGGTTTGGTCCACGACCGTGGATAACGTCTGCGTCTCAGTATTGACCTGGACGGCCGATGCGCTCACTTCCACCACGGTAGAGGCTTGGCCAACCGACAGGCGCAAGTCGAGCGCGAACTTCGTGCCCACCGTGGCCGTGACACGCTGCTGGACCTGGACGAAGCCGGGCGCCGTCGCGGTCACCAGGTAATCACCGGGCAGCAGATCCGTGGCAATGTAGGCGCCAGTCGACGACGTGGTCAACGTGTGAACGGCGCCGGTATCCGCCGACTTGACGGTTACTGAAGCATTTGGAATTGCTGCGCCCGAGGGATCGTAAACGGTCCCGGTGATCTGGGCTGTTTCCGCCTGCCCGAAGAGGTTGACGCTGAGCAGGCCGACAAGTGTGATGAGAAATGCGAAACGTGAAGTCATTTGTGCCTCCTAGGTGAGGATGCTACGGAACGCGGCATCTCCACCCCACCAAAGTTTGTTGTAACTAGTGTGCAGCAGACAGGCGGAAAGGTCGATCAGATTCAGATGTTAGTGAGCAGATTTGGACGAAAAGGCTCGGCCTGCCAGAAGTGAGCCTGCTCGCCTAGGGGGCCGATTAACAATCGGCCCGCAGGTTGACAACCTGCCCCACACGGCGGTGGTTCTGCCGCAGGCTCAACGGAGACACTCCTAGGAGCCGGCGAACATGGTAGGCGAGATGACTCTGGTGGGCAAAACCGGTTTCGGCGGCAATCTGGCTGATGGACAGATCGCCTTCCGCAAGAAGAGTTTTCGCGTGGTCCACCCGGCGCTGGATCACGTATTGATGAACGGGCATACCGACGGCTTTGCGGAATGCCGCGTTGCAGTGGGAAACACTCACACCAGCTACCCCGGCGATCTCTTTGAGCGAGAGCTCGCGGCCGAAATTGAATTCGATGTACGAGAGCACCTGCCGCAGGCGGTGTCCGGACATCGCCAGGTTATGCATGCGCGCGGCCCGGGATTCGGAGCTATGCCGATCGAGGAGGCAGGCGGCCATGGCCCTTCCAAGGCTATCCAGATACAACCGTCCGCTGCGATAGCCCGAGTCCATCTCCGCTTTCAGAGCCCATCCGATATGCTCCATTTGCGGGTCGCGCATCTGGAAGCGGTTGACGATTTCCACCCTGGACGGATCGACGCCCGATTCATCCGCCACCTCACTCAGGAGGCTAGTGGGCACGCGAATAATAAACGACGTGTCTTTTTCCTTCAGCTCCCAGCGGCTCGGGGTATTCGGCGGAATGATATCGATGTCGCCGTGGACGCTGAGCCCGCAATGATACTTTCCGCCCCTGCGGCACCCGATGTGAACCGACGCTCCCATATGAATGGAGACGATGGTCTTCCGGGAAGCGGGCGAATCGGTGACGCCGGCAGGGTCGGACCAGACCAGAGCGCGCAGCTCATCGGGCATGACTCGGCGGCTACGCGGCTCCGGCGGCGCCGACGAATCAGGCTGGAGCACGGCGAGAATCTCGCGCGCAAACTCCATTGTCGCTGAACTACTGGCCGTAATCAGATTCTTGTGAGTTACGGCCGGCTGGTTCCGGTAGAGATGCTCCCCGTTGTAACCGGTCCGCCGCAATTCTTCGGCGGCAGTACCCGTGTGAACGCGATCGTCGAGCAACCCCATGCGCGCCAGACCTATTGTGGCTCCGCCAATGGCAGCCACCGGAATCCCGGCATCGAGGAACTCTTTGGCTTTTCGGGCGGCTTCCCGGTTGTTCCCCAGTTCCCAGGACGCGCCGTCCGGCAGAATGAGCAGCGCGCTGTTCCCGGGCAGCAACGCATCCAGCGTGAGATCGGGCACAATCCGCAGGCCGCCGGCAGTCAACACCGGAAGCGGAGCCTGCGCCACGGTCAAGACGCGGAACGTATTGTTGAGTTGCGCAGTCGCGTAGGACGGCCCCCAATCCGAAAACCCATCAAATACGAACACACCGACGTTACGAATGGTCATGTACGTTCCCCCCTCCGCGGATCGCCGCGGACTGAAGCTTAATGGGGGGTTTGACGCACCGATGCCGCCGCAGGTTTCTTTGGCGTGCGAGACGCGGGGACACGGAGACGCGGGGACACGGGGCGCGGCGACACGGGCGCGGCGACACGGGACCCGGCGACACGGGGACGTGGGACGCTCGACACGGACGCGGGGACACGGAGACGCGGGGCTCGGAGACGCGGGGACGTGGAGAGCGCGGCAGGCACGATCTCCACGATTACCCTCATTTTTTGGGTTTGAATGGTACTTTTCGTTTTTCGAGGGCGTTGTGGCGGTGTCGGCGCCGGGCGCGGTTGGCGCGCTGGGACCTGGGCTGTCTTCAGGGCCGGGGTCCGGAGTGGAGGCGTGGCGCGCTGCCTGGTACTTCTGCAACTGGCGGAGGCTGCGGTCGATGGTGTGCTGGATGCTGGCTTGGTAGCGGGCGAACTTGGCGATGGAGTTGGCGCCTTCGCAATCCACGTCGAAGGCACGGGCCAGGACGTCGCGCTCGTCAGATGGAATGAACGGAGGCGGCGCCGGCTTGCCCTCCTTCGCAGCGTACTTTACTTTGATGTCGTATAGATTCTGGCGGAGCTCGTCCTTTTGGGCGACTTTGTGGAAGCGGTTGCGGTAAATGCCGGCTTCCATAGGGATGGCGCGGTCGAGGCGCCATTGATCGGCGGCGATACGCAGGACGAGGTTTTCTTCGGAAGGGCCGACGGGCTGGAAGCGGTCCAAGTGGTCGTGGACGAGGAGGAGGAATTCGGCGGGATCCTCGTCGAGCAAGATGTGTTTGTTGGCGCGCAGGCCATGGAGGAGGCGATTGCGGCTGGATGCGTCCTTGCCTTCGGTGGTGCGCGGGCCAGTGGATTTTTGAGCATTCCGGCGGTTGGCCTCGATCTGGGCCTCGGAGGGAGTGCGGGGTTCGTTAGTGTTATTCATAATCGTGTTAGCGGGCACGTGAGGCCCGGTTTCCACCTTGATATTACGGGCGGGGCGGGACGGACAGGGTGCAGGTTCTATGCAAGTGATTGAAGGCAATGGGGAGGAAATTTTTGTGAAAGTGTGACCGGGCGAGCGCGGATGGGAGAACATGAACGGACCATACGATCTGCGAGAGCGCGGGTTCAAATTCCCCGAGTGCCCTACATAGCCGATATGATTGAGATTAGTTGGGCCGATTAACAATCGGCCCGCAGGTTGACAACCTGCCCCACTCAGACTCCACTATTTTGTGGTGGGTCCGGATGCCTCACTCAGCGCCAGCGCGGCGAATGCGGTGGCGGCGTCTCGCATGAACTGTACCTGCATCGATCCGGGCGGGTACTCTTTGTTCATCGAACTGGCGGCCCAAGGGCCGGATTGGCGATCCTGATGAGATTCGAGCCAAGCGACCGCGCGCGCGAGCCTTGGGTCGGCCGGAGGAACTCCGGCCGCCTCGAGCACTGAGGCAACCAGACCCGTGGCGTAGCTGTTGCTGCCATTCGATGCGGGCGCATCCGGATGGGCGGTCCATGGCCCGAGCGAGTCGATGGTCCACCCTCCATCCGCGGATTGCTTGCGCCAAATCTCGTCGATCATGGATTGGCGAACTACTTCGGGCATCGCGTCCGGCAGCTTCATGGAAGCCCAAAGGAGCATGAGGCGATTATGGAGCGGCTGCGATTCGCGCTCGCGCGTGAGATAGGCGTTTAGTTGGGCGATGCGCTCGCGCACATACGGTTGTTTCCGGTACTCCGCAGGAGCGTTGCCGATAGCCAACGCGGCCACCGCTGCGCCGAAAAACTGGGAATGCGGCATTTCGTACGGGTCGAGCTCGAGACTGAACCAAGGCCATGCACCTCTGGCCGGTCCCTCGGTGAGCTGCAGCGACCACAGCCGGTCGAAGGCCTTTTGCGCATCGGCGCTGAACGTCGCGCCGCCGGTGTCCGGCAGACCCAGGAACAACGCTGCAAAGACGCCTTCCACACCGAGAGATTGCGAGGCGTGCGGCTCGGTGGTAAAGGCGTGGGATATTTTACTGGCGTCGGTTAGGCCGGCCCTGGCGCGCAAGCCCTGCAGCAGGGCGGTTTCGTAGGAAGTCGGGCGGGTCTCGCCCAGCACGCGGCGCAACGCGGGCCGCGCCAGGAGATAAGTCGCGCCCGTGTGGCAGGACAGGCACGTTCCGCCGGTGGCCTGGGCCGGCGGCCATCGAGACCACTCCTGCTGACGGGCGTCGAGATAATTCGCTGCCAGCCGCGGGTCCCAGGCTCCATGCAATGAGAGAACCATGAGGGGGAAGACGCCGATGGAGAGGAGGATCCGCATTGCAACCATGATACCGGGGCTTGGGGGCATGCATCGCGCAGATTCGGATCGGGGAGAGCAGCTTCGGCCAGCTTCGGACGGCGGGGCGGGCAATGGGCTCGGCGAAAGGGCGCGCACAGCTCACTTTGGCAGGCGGAAGCGCCTGCCCCACCAATAATGATACCGGGGCTTGGGGGCATGCATCGCGCAGATTCGGATCGGGGAGAGCAGCTTC
>JBEKUO010000247.1:0-9621 GCA_049514955.1 Bryobacteraceae bacterium
CGACTTGGCCACATATCTGATCCCGGCATCGGAGTGGATCGGAAAAGAAGTGGCGATTGCGGTGAAGATCGTTGGCGCGAACGGGCGTGACGCAGGCTGGTCGAACCCGGCGATCCTCACGGTCCTGCCCCCGCTGGAGCAGCCTCTCGATTTGCGCGTCGAAGCTGTTGCCCAGGGCGTACACCTCACCTGGCACGCCGCCGCCAATGCCTTCGTGATCTTGCGCCGCGGGCCGGATGAGAAAGACTTTGCGTTGCTCTCCCGCTCCGATAAACCCGAATGGACCGACGCCACTGCCGAGTTCGGCAAGACATATCGCTACATTGTGCAGTCCGTCGCCAAGGCCGGAGACGGCGAAGCCCAAAGCGGCCTGTCCGACGAAAAGAAAATCACCCCGGTCGACACGTTTGCGCCAGCCGCGCCCGCGGGCCTGACCGCCGTGCCGTCCACCGCCAGCATCGAGCTGGTGTGGGAGCGCAACACGGAACCCAATATTTTGGGGTATCGCGTCTATCGCGCCGCAGGCAACGGGCCCTTTGAACGGCTGGCCGACACGCAGGAGCTACCCACCTATAGCGATCGCAAGGTCGAATCCGGCAAGGCGTATCGCTACGCCGTCTCCGCGGTCAAACGCAATGGCTTCGAAAGCCCCATGTCGGCGCCGGTGGAAGCCAGTCCGCCATAGAACAGCCCGTGGTAGTAGTCGGTCGATGCCGAAACGCGGCTCACGGCGCGGCGCACGTTCCCGCGTGGAGCATCCCCCCGACCCCTGGCCCCCGCCCCCGGCGAACGAAGTTCGCCAACGGCGCCCTTCGCTCGCCATGCTACGATTTCGATCATGCGCGCATTGCTTGTTATTTGCCTGTCGCTGGCCGGCGCGGCCGTCCTCCCGGCAGCCAAGGATCTGGAAATCTACTTCATCGACGTGGAAGGCGGCCAGGCCACTCTGTTCGTGGCGCCCTCCGGCGAATCCATGCTGATCGACACCGGTTGGTCCGGCCACAACAGCCGGGATGCCGGCCGCATCGCCGCCGCCGCCAAACGCGCCGGCGTGAAGAAGATCGATTACCTGATAGTCACGCATTATCACGAGGACCACGTGGGCGGCGTGCCGCAACTGGCCGGTAAGCTGCCGATCCGCAACTTCGTCGACCACGGCGCCACCGTCGAGACCGACCAGCGCGCGCGTGAACTGTACAACGCTTACACGGAATATAGCGCGAAGGGCAACCGTATGCAGGTGAAGCCCGGTGACACGATCCCCATCAAAGGCCTGGAAGTGACAGTCTTGACGGCCGCCGGCGCCCATATCGATAAGGCTCTAGCAGGCGCCGGGCAGGCCAATCCGCTCTGCGCGGACGCGAAGCTGCGCGACCGCGACGACACGGAGAATGCCCAGTCGGTTGGCACCCTGATCGCCTTTGGAAGCTTCCGTGCGATCGATCTGGGCGACCTGACGTGGAACAAGGAACACGACCTGGTCTGCCCAGAAAATAAGCTCGGAACCGTCGACCTGTATATCGTCAGCCATCACGGCAGCGAGCTGTCGGGTTCGCCCGCGCTCGTGCATACGCTGCATCCGCGCGTAGCCATCATGGATAACGGCGCGCGCAAAGGCGGTTCGCCGGAGGCCTGGCAAACCATCCATAGCTCGCCGGGCCTGGAAGATATCTGGCAGTTGCACTATGCCGTCGGCGCGGGCAAAGAGAACAACACTGCGGACACCTTTATCGCCAACCTCAACGACGAAGGCGATGAGGGGAACTGGATCCGCGTAACCGTGCGTCCGGACGGCAGTTTCACCGTGTACAACAGCCGGAATAAGTATTCGAAGGCGTACGCGCCGAAGGGATAGCCAGTTAGGGCCATGAAAATCGCGGTCCTCGGCCTCGGCTTTATGGGCAGCACGCACCTGAAAGCGTGGCGCCAAATCCCCGGCGCCGAACTCGCCGCGGTCGCCAGCGGCAACCAGCAGCGCCTCTCGGGCGACCTGAGCGATGTGCAAGGCAACCTCGGCGGACCGGGCGAAAAGCTGGACTTCTCCGCGGTCGCCAAATACAGCCGCGCGGAAGACGCCGTGCGCGATCCCAGCGTGGAAGCCGTGGATATCTGTCTGCCCACGCACCTGCACGAGCGCGTCGCCGTGTTGGCCATGCAATCCGGCAAACACGTGCTGGTGGAGAAGCCCATGGCCCTGGATGGCGCGGCCGCCGATCGCATGATCGCCGAAGCCGCGCGCCACGGCCGCACCCTGATGGCCGCGCAGGTGGTGCGCTTCATTCCTTCCTATCGGACCGCCGCCGATATCCTGCGTTCCGGGCGGCTCGGTCCGGTGCGCGCCGCTATTTTTCGCAGACGCTGCGCCGCGCCCGCCTGGAGCGCCTGGCTCGCCGACCCCGCGCAGAGCGGCGGTGGAGTCTTCGACCTGCTGATCCACGATATCGATTTCTGCCTGCATGTGTTCGGCATGCCGGAATCCGTATCGGCGTCGGGATACGAAGATCTCCCGCACGGCATCGATTGGATTCTGGCGCAATTCTGGTATCCCGCGATCGGCGCCGTGGTGGTAACGGGCGGCTGGCACCACCCGGCCGCGTATCCTTTTTCGATGGAGTTCACCATCGTGGCGGATGGCGGTACGCTGGAGTTCGATTCGGCCGGCGCGCCGCTCGCGGAGTACGGCGCCGATGGCCGGCAGCATCCCGTGGATGTCCCGAACGTCGACGGCTACCGCGCGGAGCTTGAATACTTCCTGGACTGCGCCACCCGCAAGCAGCAGCCGCTGGCGTGTCCTCCCGAGGAATCCGCCGCGGCCGTGAAACTGGCGCGCCTCATGCTCGAATCCCGCGCCCGAAACGGAGAAAAGATCCCATGCAGCTTCTAAATGACATGGAAATCGGCGTCATGTTTTGGGCCGGGCGCGATCCGGGCGAAACGTTGGGCGAGTTGAAATCGCTGGGCGTGCGCTGTGGCCAACTGGGCATTCCCGGCGACATGCCGCTGGAGGGAGCCGCCGCAGCCTGGAAGCAGGCGCTCGCAGATGAGCGCTTCACGGTGGTCACCGTTTTCGCGGCCTATGCGGGCGAGAGCTATGCGGATATCCCCACTGTGGCGCGGACCGTGGGTTTCGTGCCGCCGGCCACGCGCGGCGAGCGTGAGCTGCGCACCTTGGCCGTCAGCGATTTCGCCGCCGAACTGGGTGTTCCCAGCATCGCCACGCACATCGGTTTCGTCCCCGAGGACCGGCTTTCGGCAGATTACATCGCCGTGCGCGAAGTGGTCCGCCGCATCTGCGATCGCGCCGCCCGCCATGGCCAAACGTTCGCGCTCGAGACCGGCCAGGAATCGGCCGCCGCGCTGCTCGATTTCTTGCAGTCCACACGGCGCGAGAATCTACGCGTCAACTTCGACCCAGCCAACATGATTCTCTATGGAACCGGCGACCCGATCGCGGCGCTGGACATCCTCGCTCCGCACGTGGTGACGGTGCACGTCAAGGACGGCGATTGGCCACCCAAGGATTCGCCCGGAGCGCTGGGCGACGAAAAGGCGCTGGGCCAGGGTTCCGTGGGAATGGCGCGGTTCCTCGCCAAGTTGAAGGAAATCGGTTACAAAGGCCCGCTGACCATCGAGCGCGAAGCACACGACCCCGCAAAGCGCCTGCGCGATATCCGGATGGGGGTCAGCCTGCTGGAGCGGCTCATGACGTAGTTTTCGCAACGCGCCCAGGCCGCCAGCCGTCGTTTGCTTTGAGGCCTCCGGCGCGAGTTACGGAGAACCCATGCACGATTCATCTTCCAGTCAGGAAATTGAAACGGAATATTTAGCTTGGCGCGCGCCGGAGTCTCCGGCGATCGTCATCCGGCGGCGCGTGATGGAAGGCATCCACCATGAAGTCAACGATGCCTTAGCCGCGGCATCGCACGGAGGCGACGAGTGCGGCGGCATTCTTTTGGGCAGCCGCATGGCCGATCAAATCGTGGTGGAAGACTTCGAGCCGGTCCCGTCTGAAGCGGACAGTGTAGCCCTCGAAGAGACCCTTCACTGGTTTCGCAGCGGCGCGCAGCCCCGCCTTTCTGTGCTGGGGTTCTACCGCAGCCATACGCAGCCGGACTTCGCGCTCACGGAAGAAGACGGGGAACTCATCCGGAAGCACTTTGCCGATGCCGAGGACCTCATCCTGCTGATCAAACCCAGCAGTGCGGACACCAGCGTCGAGGACGTCTGCGTACGCCTATATGGGCGCGCGAAAGCAGCTTTCGTTGCCATACCGTTTCCGTTGACGGAGGCCGAGGCCCGGCCGGCGGCAGAGCTTACCGAAGCTGCGGTTGTGCAACCGGAGCCAGTGCCGCCTTTATTGCTGGCGGCGCCCGTGGCGCTTTCGTGGCCGCCCCCGCGCCCGCGGATGCTGCCGGAACCCCAACCTCCGGCAAAGAAGAGATGGCTTTGGTATACCGCGTTAGCTGCGCTCAGCGTGGTGGGCGGCGCGCTTGGCTATGTCTGCCTTCATCCAACGCACAGTGAACCACCGCGCAGCCCCGCGGCTGTGGCTCCGGCGGCGCCAACTGAGGCCGAAACTTCCAAACCTTCCGCTCTGAATCCATCGAAGCCTGCACCCAGTGCGGCGGAGACCACCGCGGAAAACTCGCCGGCCCCGGCCGCTCCGGACACCGCCGCGATCCGCGCGCTGCTGGATCGCTGGGCGAATGCCCTGAAACGCGGTGACCTGCCGGCGGCCACGGCCTGCTACGCTCCCCTGGTGAGCACGTACTTCGGCCGGCACGACGTGACGCGCGAGACCGTGCGGGGACTCATTAAGCATACGCTGGCGAACTACGGCGGCTTCGACGTCTACCGTATCTCGGATGTGAAGATCACGCCGGTCAGCGACGCGCGCGCGGTGGCCACTTTCCACAAATCCTGGCGTACCGCCGGCCGCCGCAAGTCGGCGGGAGAAGAGCAGCAGCGTATGACGCTGGTGCGCAATCAGGGTGCCTGGCGGATTTCGTCCGAACAGCAGGAGAAGATCCACTGGGTGCGTAAGCCGCGCTAGGCTCACTTGTGGGGCAGGCGCTTCCGCCTGCCAACTGACCTGCTATCCTTTTCACAGTTTTCTACAGCCTCCCGCTTACCGCGCCTTCCTTATATATGATCGCGCCGCGCTTGACGGTCATGCGCACCAGGTTGACGCCGAAATGGTAGGGGATCTCCCGGTAGTCCGCCGCGTTCAGCACGATCAAGTCGCCGGCCTTGCCCACTTCGAGCGAACCTGCGAGGTTCCCGCATCCTATGGCATAGGCCGCATTGAAGGTCGCGGCACAGAGGGCCTCCGCGGGGCTCATGCCCAGACGCGCGCAAGCCAGTGCAACCACCATCTGCATGTTATAGGTCGGGCTGGTGCCGGGGTTGAAATTCGTGGCGAGGGCCACGGCCGCGCCTTCGTCGATGAGTGCCCGCGCCGGTGCGTACCGGCCGGTCCCGAGGTAGAAGGCCGAGCCGGGCAGTAAGACGGCTATCATGTTCGATCGGGCCAACAGATCGACGTCGTTCCGTCCGGCGTAATCCAGGTGATCCGCGCTGACTGCGTTCAGCGCCACGGCCAGTTGCACTCCCCCGCTCCCGCGGAACTGGCCAGCATGCACCTTGAGCGCAAACCCAAGCCCCCGTGCCGTCTCCAGGTAACGCCGGCTCTGCTCCGGACTGAAGACTTGTTCGTCGCAAACGAAATCCGCAAAACGGGCCAACCCTTTGCGCCGGATCTTGGGCAGTAGCTCGGAGCAAATCCACGCAATGTAGCCCGCGGCGTCGCCCCCGTAGGCGGCAGGAATGGATCGCGGGCAAAGGAACGTGGACACGATATCGAGCGGCGCCTCGCGCAACTTAGCCTGTACTCGCAAGATTTTCAGCTCGCCGGTATCGTCCATCCCGTAGCCGGACTTGGCCT
This sequence comes from Bryobacteraceae bacterium, assembly GCA_049514955.1. Taxonomy (GTDB): domain Bacteria; phylum Acidobacteriota; class Terriglobia; order Bryobacterales; family Bryobacteraceae; genus Bog-159. The sequence goes on from JBEKUO010000247.1 coordinate 5,945, forward strand.
CCAGCGTAGTGGTGCCGTGCCGGACCATGCCGTACACTATCTGGCGCGCCCGCGCTTCCAGACGCTTGGCGGATCCTCGGCGCACCGCGTTGATGGTGGATGTAAGGCCACTAGGAGCGCTCTCGGCGCCGGCCAGCCGCGCTTCGTAATCGTCCAGCCACGGCATGCCGGAAATTAGGTGGGTGTGGCAGTCTACAAACCCGGGCATGACGACGCGCCCGGTGGCGTCGATCTCCCGAGCCTTGCGCGCCCGCAGAAGATTTTCAACGCGCCGGCTGGGACCGACTTCCACTATGCGCCCGTCCTCGAGCAACAGGGCGCCATCGCGGATAATCCCGAGTTCGCCAAGAGCGAGGCCACGTCTGGGCTCACCTGGACCATGCAACGTCAGAAGTTGGCGCGCTCCCCGCACAAGGACAATATCGGACATGCGGAGTCTCTACTCTCAAACATAGCAGGTTGTGGCGCACGCTTCAGCGTGAGGCGCTCCGTCGCCGTCCAAAACCGCTGCGTGGCGCAGGCACTCTTGCCTGCCGCGCCGGCACTCCTGCCGGGCGCAGGCGAGTTTTGCTCGCCTTATCGCACCAAGCGGGACAGTCCCGCCTTTTCGACGCTCCAACCCGCGGGGCGACCTGAAGCTCGCTCCATTCTGTTTATACGCCCGCGGCACGCTGCTTCCTTGTACATTCGAGTTATGCCTCACCCCCCGCGGCGTCCCTTGAAAACGCTCGAAAGAGTGCTGTCGAAAGCCGGACTGGGTTCCCGCACCGAAGCGCGAAGCTGGATCGACGCCGGCCGCGTGGGCGTGAACGGCAAAGTCGTCCGCACGCCCGATCATTGGGTGGACTTCGCGCGCGACCGCGTCACGCTCGACGGCCAGCCCGTACGCGCCGGAGAGAAGATCTACCTGCTGCTGTACAAGCCCAAGGGCTACATCACCACGTCTACCGATCCGGAAGGTAGGCCCACGGTCTACGACCTGATCCGTGATGCGGGCGTCTGGCTAGTCCCTGTCGGGCGGCTGGACCTCGACACCACCGGCCTGCTCATCATGACCAACGACACGCAGTTCGCCGAGCGCCTGACGAATCCGGATTACAAAGTCCCCAAGACTTACCATGCGAAATGCGCCGATCTGTTGAGCGACGAGCAGATCGAGCGGCTGCGTCGCGGAGTGGAGTTAAGCGATGGCCCCACACGCCCGGCCCTAGTCGAGCGGTTGCGCGATTCCGGCAAGTACACGCATCTCGAAATCACCCTGATGGAAGGACGCAATCGCCAGGTGCGCCGCATGGTGGAGGCGGCCGGCAGCAAGGTGCTCAAGCTGGTGCGCGTGGCGATCGGCGAAGTACGCATCGGCGACTTGCCGATCGGGAAGTGGCGGCTGTTGACTGCCACGGAACTGCTAGGGTTGGTGGGGCAGGCGCTTCCGCCTGCCAACCCGCACCGGAGAACCGCTAGGAATTCCTAGATCTCTTCGGTCGACGAGGTTGGCGGAAAGCGCCTACCCCACCGCTCTATGCGAGGATGTGAAGATCCGATGCGCACCGCCTACAACCAAATCGCCGGCCAAAGCGTCGAGCGTCTCGCGGCCCTCAGCGACGGTGTGTTCGCGGTCGCCATGACACTGCTGGTTCTGGACCTCCGCGCCCCGGCCGTCGAGGCGGTTCACAACGAGCGCGACCTATGGCTCGCCCTCGGCGCGCTCGCCCCGAGGCTCGTCATGTGCGCAATGACCTTCATGACGCTCGGAATCTTCTGGGTAGGCCAGCAGACGCAGCTTAACCACCTGGTCCGCTCGGATCGCAGTCTTTCGTGGATCCACCTCGTCTTCCTGTTCGCGGTCTCGATGACGCCGTTCTCGACGACGCTGCTAGCCGCCTTCATCGCCTACCGGATCGCGCTTCTCACCTATTGGGTGAACCTGCTGTTGCTGGGCGGCTCCTTGTACTTCAGTTGGGTGTGCGCCATGGGCGCCGGTCTGGTGCGCGACGACATCACCCCGCCAGTCGCGGCAGCCATTAAACGCCGCATCGTGATCGGGCAGGCGCTCTATGCCTTCGGCGCGTTGCTCTCGCTGATCGATACTCATTGGAGCATCGCGTTCATCGTGGTCGTGCAACTCAATTACGCCATCGCCCCGCGCATTCCCCGGCGTTCTCAGCCCTGACGCAGCGCCCGCAGATCGATGCCGAGCTGCTGGCATTTCTTATACAGATGGCTGCGCTCGAGGCCCAGGGCTTTGGCGGTATCGGTCATGCGCTGGTGGCGCTTGAGCTCCGCGAGGATCACTTCGCGCTCGTAGGATTCCGTGCGGGCAGCCAGCGTTCCGGTGGCTGCGGGCGATGCCGGCGAGGTCTGCGGCAGCGCCAGGCGCACGGCCGCCACATCCACGTGCTCGCCCGCCAGCAGTAGCAGCCGCTCCACCACGTTGCGCAGCTCCCGCACATTGCCGGGCCAGGCATAGCCGCTCAGCTCTTTGATGGCGTCGGGCGAGAACGGCTTCGGCTTCCAGCCGTTGATTTCCGAAACCTGCCGCGCGAAGTGATCCACCAGCACAGGGATATCTTCCGGCCGCTCGCGCAACGGCGGCAGCGCCAGCGGGTAAACGTAGATGCGGTGATAGAGGTCCTGGCGAAACGCGCCCCGCTGGACCATCTCGTCCAGGTTGCGATGCGTGGCCACGATCACGCGCACGTCCACCGTAATCGAACGGTCGCCGCCTATGCGCTCCACTTGTTTTTCTTCGAGCACGCGCAGCAGTTTGGCCTGCATGACCGCCGGCATGTCGCCGATTTCATCCAGAAACAGCGTTCCGTGGTGTGCCTGCTCGAACTTGCCCAGGTGGCGCGTGACGGCGCCGGTAAACGAGCCTTTTTCGTGGCCGAACAGCTCGGATTCGATCAGCTCGGCGGGCACGGCAGCGCAGTTCAGCGTGACGAACGGACCTGCGCGCCGTGAACTGCGGTCGTGCAGCGCGCGGGCGATCAGTTCCTTGCCCGTGCCGGTCTCGCCCAGGATGCACACGCGCGTTTCGCTGGCGGCGACGCGATCCACCTGCGCCATCACGCTGCGCATGCGCTCGCCGGCGTGTACGATCTCGTGGCCGCCCACGCGCTGTCGCAACTGCCGGTTCTCCTCTTCGAGGCGCTTCAGCCGCATGACGTTTTCGATAGTCAGCAGCAGCTTCTCGGTGGAAAGCGGCTTCTCCAGAAAATCGATGGCCCCGAGCCGCGTGGCGCGTACAGCCATTTCGATGTTGGCCTGACCCGAGATCATGACCACGGGCACGGCCACGCCCTGCGCTTTCAGATCCTCGAGCAACGCCAGGCCGTCCTTGCCGGGCATGACCACGTCGGAAAGCACCATGTCGAACCGCTGCGTCTTGATCAGATCGAGCGCGCGCGCGGCGTTGTCGCACACCGTGGCCTCGTGCCCGGCCAGCCGGAAAGCGCGGGAAAGCGATCCCAGCGTGTTGGCGTCGTCATCGACTATCAGGAGATTGGCCAATCTTCAATGTATAAGATCGCGGGATTCGTCGGCGCGCCGGTATTTTCAGCGGCAACCGAAAGGGCTTTCCAGCGCCTATTGTGGTGATACATTGGAAGTACGGAATTGCACATGGTCAAGAAGCTTACCAAGCATGGAAATAGTTTGGCGTTGGTGATCGATCGCCC
>JBEKUO010000248.1:0-14491 GCA_049514955.1 Bryobacteraceae bacterium
ACGAGTTGTACGAGATACGGGTAAAGCCACACTGGCTGCATTGCTCGACGTGGCCGCCCAATACGGCCGTACGGCAGATTTCGATGGCGCGCATCACGCGCAGGGCCTGCAGGGGCAGGGCCTGCTGCGCGCGATACGCCTCACCGTGTTGTCGAAAAATGTCAGCCAGCTCCAGTGCTGGCCGGGACATGCCGGTTTACCGCGGTGCGGGCTTGCGGTGCGGTTGGGCCTGGACCTTGCGCTGATCCATTTGGTCCAGCGGGCTGAGCGTAGCGCCGATCCACCGTGGCGTCACCGAGGTGTAGCGCGCCGTGGTATCGATCTGGCTATGGCCCAGCAGAACCTGGATGACCCGCACGTCGGCGCCGTTCTCCAACAGATGGTGGCGAAGCTGTGGCGCAGCGCTCAAATTGGTCCACGATGACCGATGTCAGTCCGGTTAAGGCGGGAGAGAAGCGTACTGATAGAAGTACCAGGTCGGGTCCATCGCCGACGTTTGGCGGATCGCCAATAATGATCGCGGCTCCCCTTATTGGAAGATCATTTTTGCCAAGCCAGGAATGGAAGTTTCCCAACCCCTCTGTTTGCGCCGGAGTGTTGTATTCAACGATCGCTTTGCCTCTGTACGTCAGAATGTCTTTCGGATAGGGGACGGTCGGAAGTGGGAGATCCATCCCTTCCATAACCCCCGTCGCGAATGCTCTATAGGCTGGAAAAACTCGTGCCATTATCTCGGCAATCCCATACCTCCCGGAAGTTCCACCGAACATGTAGTAGATCTCAATCGCCGATCCTTCCAGGCCGTGCCACCCTGAAAGATCGCGGTGGATTGGGTTGGGGCTCAAGAATAGGGCAACGCCGCTAGATCCGGAGGCACCTTCGCAATACCAACCCCGCGGGGTGAGGAGACCGATTCCATCTGCCGATCTGTAATAGGCGAGCGCTTGGGCGTCTCTAGAGGTTATCGGGACAGACTTGCTCGTACCTTTGGGCGCTTCGAGTCTTTCGATTTGGCCAGATGATGCACATCCGATGAATGGGACGGAAACCTCAGTTTCCTGAGGGCTCCCAGCAGCCCCTTTCGCCTGCGCGAACAGCGGCGGCCGAGCGCACACTGCCAGGATGACTCCCGCGGTCACACACCAGAAGGTCTCCCGCGAGGATGTCATAACTGAAGCTTACCAATTTCGCTGCCGTAGGACAGTTAGCGTGGGATCGCCCGGCCGAATGATGTTTTGGAACGCTTCGATTCGGCGCGCTGCTCGCGCTCCGGATTACTACGTGCTGAGGCTGGGAAAGGACGTGCCGTCCTTTCCCAGCGCCCCTTTTCTCGCTCGCGGCATCCGCTGCGCGCCGGATTTGCTGATGACGAAGCTGAACACTTGCCCGACCATCAGAGAGTCGGCGTCGCTTCGCTCCGACGATGTTCACCCTCCAGCCCGGAATGGTGTTCAGCTTCGCCGGAGTCCCCATTTGGGCGGACACCTCGGTTTGCGCTATTCCAAGGCGCGGAAACCGGCTCGAACTGTGCAGCAAGGCGCCAGGCGCGCTGCCAACGATGCTTGTCAGGCACACCGTATCGTAAGAGCCACGCACTGACTTAGCGCACGCGCGCGCTTCTTCGATAGTTTCCATTTGGAACGGCAAATGCGGGAAGCTCCGCTCATGCGCCTCGCTCTGCTTATGGAAAAGCGCATCCAGCGCGCGCGGTTGCTGCTGGCCACCCTCGGCGAGCACGTTCACCGTCAACTACCGGCGGCGCACGAAGTTCGTTTCAGGTCCCAAGAACGTGGGGAACGTCTTGGAAATATGGTCGTGCCAAGCCAGGCTTTCCTCGTCCATCAGCGCCCACAGGATACCCAGCCCGCAGGCGCAATAACTGAGGCAGGCTCCCAGGTAGCGCAGCCAGCGCGACAGGCGATCCGGCGGAAAGCCGTCGAAGTTGATGAGCGTCAAATGCGTGGCGCGCATGCCGAGAGTCCGGCCGCCGGCCCATACCCACACGAAGCCATAAAAGACCGCGATCAGCAGTGCGGAAGCCGCCAGCATCAGGAGATCCAGCTTGTCCGTGGCGATGGCGCCGCCGAGCAGGTAAAAGGTGATCAGAAAAAGCCCGTATGCGATCACCACCATGGCGCTATCGATGGCGGCGGCAAAAGCGCGGTGCATGGGCGCGGCCACCGGAGCGTCGCAGTAGATTACCGCTTCGACGGTCGTGCTCAGTTTGCGGGTCGCGGGCGGCGCAGGCGGCAGGAAATTGAGCGAAGGCTGTACCTCGCTGGGCGCTGCCGTGCGGCGCGTTTGCAGCCGCGTCGACGTGCGGACGACGGTCTTTGGCGTTGCGCTCTTGGGTCCCGGCGCGAAAAGCGGCGCGCTCAGGGCATCGAACGGAATCACCTTGCCGGCCGGCTTTTCCTGGAACAACAGGGTTTGGCGGGGAGGCCGCGGCATGGCGGGCGCGCGGGCCGGCTCGCTCGGTACGGGTTGCGGCACGGCGGCAAGGGAAGTGTTGTTGGCCATCGCATAGGAATCGGCAAGCGGCCGGCCGCAACGCCGGCAACGGCGCTCTTCGTCTGAATTCAGGTAACGACAATAACTGCACGTCATGAGAATCCGTCTCTCCCTGCAAAGGACGACCCGAGTGTGTTACGTTCTCCGATTGAGGTCTCTCCCGCTCACTCGCCCTCATCATGTAGGTAGCACAATCGGCGATTTTTGTCACGAACTTTCTTCGCGGATTGGGTACGGTTCCATCCTCGCGGCTTGGGCGGCGCTGGTTTGGCTGTGCGGCACGGCGGCCGCGCAGCTTCCCCCTACGTCGGTGCTGGCGCCCCGGCCTATGGCGCCTTCCACGACGCAACCCAATCAGCACATCTATAAGCCGCGGCCCGACGCGCCTCCGCTAGGCGAATGGGACCTGCGCGCCGTGAGCCAGACCACCGATGGACCCTGGAGACATGCCAAGGGACATGTGGAACTGGAGAACGTGGTGATGCTGTTCCGCGCCGACGAGCTCGATTATAACGACGACACCGGCGAGGTGCAGGCCCGCGGGAATATCTATTTCGAACAATTCGAGCGGAACGAAAAGATCTGGTGCGACCACCTGGAGTACAACACGAAAACGGAAGCGGGTAAATTCTACGATGTGCGCGGCACCACGGCGCCGCGCATCGACACGCGCCCCGGCATGCTCACCAGCACGAACCCGTATTACTTCGAGGGAGTCTGGGCCGAGCGCGTGGAGGGCCACTACATTCTGTACGACGGGTTCCTGACCAACTGCAAGATCCCGCATCCGTGGTGGCGGCTGAAAGGGCCGCGGTTCAACGTGGTGCCCCGCGAATCCGCCAGGGCGTACCGCGCCGTCTTTCTGCTGCGCAGGTTCCCGTTGTTCTTTACGCCATTTTTCTACAAATCGCTCGAGAAGGTTCCGCGCCGCACCGGTTTGCTGATGCCCAACATAGGCCACAGCTCCACGCGGGGCTTCATGATGGGAGGCGGCGTGTTCTGGGCCATCAATCGCAGTTTTGACGCCACTTACCATGTTCAGGACTACACCGCGCGAGGGTACGCCCATCACCTGGAATTCCGGGGCAAGCCGACCGACAAGGCGGACTTCGACGCCATCCTCTTCGGTGTGCAAGATCGTGGTTTGCAGCAGCCCACCGGCCCTCCCATCAAGCAGGGCGGTTACACGATATCGGTGGCCGGCAAGGCCGACTTGGGCGATGGATGGACTGCCAGAGGGTCGATCAACTACCTGAGCTCGTTCACCTTCCGGGAAGCCTTTTCCGATTCCTTCAACGAGGCGGTGTTTACGGAGGTGAACTCGGTGGCGTTCCTGAACAAGAACTGGTCCGCCTACACGCTGGACACGGTGATCGAGCGCCAGCAGAATTTTCAGAGCGCCGAGATCGTGACGACCGATCCGGTAACGGGAAAGACCACCACGCAGGAGAACGCGGTAGTAATTCACAAATTACCGGAAGTAGATCTTTCCAGCCGCGACCAGCAGGTGTGGGGCAGTCTGCCGATCTGGTACTCTTTCGACGCCAGCGGTGGGCTGCTGTCCCGCAGCGAGCCATACTTCAATACGGACAACGTGCTGGTCGACACCTTCCAAACGCCCCTGTTGACGGGCCGGCTGCATCTGGCGCCCGAGATCAAAACGGTTTTTCACTTCGGGGATTTTCACCTGGTGCCGAGCTTTACGTTGGATGAAACCTACTACAGCGAAACGCAAGCGCCCAATGGAAGCTATCTCCAGGCCGTCTCCGCCGGCCTTCTGCGCAGCGCCCGCGAGTTCAAGCTGGATTTGATCGCGCCTTCCTTCGAGCGGGTCTTCAACCGCAAAACTTTTCTCGGCGACAAGCTGAAGCACGTAATCGAGCCGCGGGCCACTTACGAGTATGTCGGCGGCATCGGCCAGGACTTCAATAAGATCATTCATTTCGACGAGATGGATCTGCTCTCCAACACCAGTCAAGTCACGCTCTCTCTGACCAACCGTCTGTACGCCAAGCGCGGCAACGATGTGTCGGAGATTTTCAGTTGGGAACTGTCGCAGGCCCGCTATTTCGATCCGAATTTCGGCGGCGCGCTGGTGCCGTTGATTCCCGGGCAGGTGCAGCGCAACGTGCTGTTGACCCAGCTCGAGCTGACGCCTTTCACCTTCCTGGATGGTCCCCGCACCTACTCGCCGATCGTGTCGACCCTGCGGGGCAGCCCCGTCGTGGGCATTTCCTTCGAATGGCGGACGGATTACGATCCGGCGCGCCACGGTATCGTGGCCAGCATGGCAAGCGCGGACTGGAGGAAGGGCATGTATTTCATCTCCGTGGGACACAACGAAGTCCACAGCGACTCTTCCCTGCTGCCGAGCGCGAACCAGATCCGGACCATGTTCGGCGTCGGCAACCAGACACGGAAGGGCTGGAATGCCGCGTTAATCGCCATCTACGATTACAAGCTGGGCATCAACACGACCAGCAGGCTCGGCAAAAAGGACCCCTTCATCAGTGAGACCATACAAGAATCCCCGGGACCTGTCCGGCAAACCGATGCGTATGCGCCGGGACATGACGGGCATTCCTGTTGACGGGTCGATGATGTCCAATGAGAAACTTGCACTGTAAACGAAGCCTGTTTCGGTACACGTTCGGAGAGCACTGAGCCCGTTCAAAGCGCGTCTGGCAATCACGCGGCCGCGCTCCAGGACGACAAGTTCATACGTCCAGGGAGAGACCTTATCGTCCAATCGGAAGTCCGGACCAAGAACCGCAACCAGCCGGTGTTGCGCGATAGTGATGGCGCAGACCGCTTTCTTAGGAAACCCAATCTCAAGGCGAACTGCACCCGTTCGCAGATCCAGGGCGTAAAGGGAACTTGATCCCATGATCGCCTGGGATCCCAGACGCAGTAACTCGCCGATGCAGGCCCCATCGACTCTCTGCCGCCAGATGGTTTTCCCGGTGCGCGTGGCATAGCAAACCACGGCGCCGGCGTTGTTCGCCGTAATCACGCGTGGGCCGGCGATGAGCGCGGTCGCATTCACCTGATTGTTGCAATCGCGGGAAGTTCGCCGCTGCCAGAGCGGCTTCCCTGTGGCCGCGTCGAGGCAATGAAAATCACCACTCCGATCGCCGATGAAGACGCGGCCTCTACATACGGCAGGTTGTGAGTAGATCCATTCTCCCGGTTGTGAGTGCGGTGTGAATTCCCAGCGAATTTCACCGGTTTTGGGGTATAACGCATAGAGTGTCCGGCAACTGGTAGCGAACAGAACGCCATCCGCAAGAACTACCGCTGAGCCGGCGTAGGATTCAGACTGGTTCTCCAAAGAAGTTCTCCTGTACGTTTCGCGACGCTGCAGACTGCGCCCGGCGCGAAGATTGCAGCGAACACCCGGTTGCCTGCCGCCAGTGGATTAGGCCGCGTGGTGGACGGTGGCAGAATTGCGTGATTGACATCTCGCAACCTCAGCTTCCATCCGGTGTTCGAATGCGCGGCTATTCGTTTCTGAGCCATGGCTACTGAAGCCTATCATGACATCCCCGTAGTAGCCTCTGATGTGTTCGGCAGAGTTTAGACCGGTGGTGGAGGGCTACCGGGCTTGCTTTTGCCCAGCCACGCCTTCCGTTGATCTCGCGCTCCGTGGAACACGTGCAGAGCCTCGACAGTCGATGGCGGGTGGAGGCGATAGTAGATGATGTACTTCCCGGCGGCGAACTTCCGCACGCCGTCGCCGAATTGCCCGGCCGGTGCACCTGCCCTTGGCTGGGACGATAGCGTAATAATGGTTTCCAGAATTCCGGTAACAATCCGCAACGTCACGTCCTCGCCGGTCTGGGCGACCCAGTAGCCGGAAATCTCTTGCAGATTTCGCTTAGCCGAACGGGAAAGCCTGTAGTTGAATCTCACTTGGCCGTCGAACGGCTAGCAGGTTTCTTGGCGGACGCCGCAACCAGGTCTTTGGCCAGGTTCCGCAGGCCATCGGCATCGTATTCTTGATAACGGCCTTCTTCGATGTCTTTGATCCCTTGCCGCACGCCGCGCCGGATGCCTTCCCGCTCGCGTTTCGTCAAACCGGCTTCGAAATCGGTGAGCCGCGTCCTGGCGCTCTTAATGGCTTCATTCTCCTGCAGGCGCCGAACCGCGTCCCGTACCACTTCGCTCATGTTCGTGTACTCGCCGTTCTTCACCTTACCGCGAATGAACCGGGCCATCTGCGGCGACAGCGAAATGTTCATTTGCTCAACGGCCATCGCCAGCGTCTCCTGCTGCAATTATCGCCGTTCTGTCCTTCCATAATCAACAACAGTCAATAATCGACTATCGCCGATCGGGGCCGGACCGGCTCCTTGAGCATACCGTCCGCCCGCCCGCTGTCCTCCCGCCCGCTTGACACCATTCCGGCATTCTGTAAAAATCGAGTGTAGGCGAATAAAAGGCGAATATGGCCGCTGTGGCGCTGGGCCGCGATTTCGAATTTCGAGTGCGCAGGCCGGAGACTTGTCCCACTGGCTTGGCGGAAGTGGATGCCCTGGCCGGCGGGCTTCCCCGAGGGTGTTTGAGCGAGGTGTGCGGGCCGTCATCCTCGGGCCGGACCAGCCTGATGCTGGCGGCCATGGCACAGGCCACCGCGCGCGAGGAGGTTTGCGCGTTGGTGGATGCGAGCGACGCTTTCGATCCGGCATCCGCCGCGGCGGCCGGGGTGAAGCTGGAGCGGCTCTTGTGGGTGCGTTGCGGCGGCCATGCCGAGCATGCGCTGAAAGCCGTGGACCTGCTGGTACAGGGCGGCGGATTCGGCCTGGTGGCGATGGACCTGGCGGATACGCCGGTCGAAACCGCGCGGCGGATTTCGCTGACCTCCTGGTTCCGCTTGCGACGCGCCGTGGAGCACACCCCTACCGTGTTGCTGGTCCTGGAGCGGCAACCGCACGCCAAGACATGCGCTTCGCTCACGCTGGAAATGCGGCGCGAGAAGGCGGCCTGGTCCGGCGCGCCGGGCTGCTCGCAGCTTCTGCGCGGCATACGGGTCCACGTGGAGCGGCGCAAGCCCGCACCTGCGATTACGGCATCTTTTGAGGCGCGCTGGTGAGCGAGTTATGTTTGCGGCGATCCATGGCGCTCCGGGCAATACCGAGAAGCTGGTGCGGCTGGCGCAGGAATTTTCTCCGCAGGTGGAGCAGACCGCCGCGGATACCGTAGCGCTGGAGGCGGATGGCCTGGAGCGCATCTACGGATTCCCCCAACAAATCGCGGCGGCCATGGCGCGCCGTGCCGCGGACCGCGGGCTGCAGGTAAGCGTGGCCCTGGCGGCGAATCCGGATGCGGCGGTGGATGCGGCACGCGGGTTTGCGGGCGTGAGCGTGATCCCGCAAGGCGACGAAGCCAAATTTCTGGGCAGCCTGCCGCTGGCGCTGTTGGGTCCCACGCCCGAGATCGCGGAGACGCTGGAACGCTGGGGCATACGGCGGTTCCGCGATCTGGCGGCACTGCCGGAGTTAGGTCTCGCGGAGCGGCTGGGACCGGAAGGGCTGCGGCTGCACAAGCGGGCGCGCGGGACGGGCGACCGGCCGCTGGTTCCCGTTAGCGAGCCGCTCCACTTTGCGGAAGAAGCGGACCTGGAATATCCCGTGGAACTGCTGGAGCCTCTGGCATTCGTGCTGGCGCGGCTGTTGAACAGCTTGTGCGCGCGGCTGGCATCGCATGGTCTGGCGACGAATGAATTGCGGCTGCGGCTGAAGCTGGAAAATCAAGGCGCCCCCGGAGGCGAGCATACGCGCACGCTGCGCTTCCCGGTGCCCATGCTGGATACGAAGGCGTTCTTGAAGCTGCTGCAGCTTGATCTCGGCGCGCATCCGCCGCCGGCGCCGGTGGTGAAGGTATGGCTGGAAGCGGAGCCGGTGAAGCCGCGCGCCGCGCAGGCCGGGCTCTTTATCCCCATCGCACCCGAACCGGAAAAATTGGAGCTGACGCTGGCGCGGTTGGAGGCGCTGGTGGGAGAGGGGCATGTGGGGTCGCCGGCTCTGGTGGATACACACCGGCCGGGGGCGTTTCGGATGGAGAGGTTTGCAGAGATGCGGGGACACGGAGACGCGGAGACGAGGAGAGGGACGGACGCCGGCAAGAGTGCCGGCGGGCAGGCAGGAGTGCCTGCGCCACGGCCGGGGGCGTTTCGGGTAGAGAGGTGTGCGGAGAATCGGGGACACGGAGACGCGGAGACGCGGAGAGGGATAAACGCCGGCAAGAGTGCCGGCGGGCAGGCAGGAGTGCCTGCGCCACGGCGGGCGGCGCGCGTCCAGATGGCCTCCGGACAGCCGGTGCATGTGCAGGCGGAGGGAGTCCGCGGGCACGTGATTTCGTCCGCGGGGCCCTGGCGCACTTCCGGAGATTGGTGGACTGCCGATCCCTGGGCGCGCGATGAATGGGACGTGGCGCTGAGCGACGGCGCGCTCTACCGGATCTATTGCGAGCAGGGGCGCTGGTTTGTGGAGGGCAGCTATGACTGAGCCCTACGTCGAGCTACACGCGCGCTCGGCTTTCAGCTTTTTGCAGGGCGCGTCGGTTCCCGAGGACCTGGTCGCCGCCTGCGCGGACCTGGGCATTCCGGCCATGGCGCTGCTCGACCGCGACGGCGTGTACGGCGCGCCGCGCTTTCACATGGCGGCGAAAAAGACGGGGATGCGCGCGCACATCGGCTCCGAAATCACCTGCACCAACGGCAAGCGCTATCCGCTGCTGTGCGAGAGCCGCACCGGCTATCGAAACTTGTGCCGCCTGGTCACCCGCATGAAATTGCGCGCGAAAAAGGGCGAAGGCGCCGCCACGCTGGAAGAGATCGCCGAGTTCGCCAAGGGACTGATCTGCATCACGCCGGATTTCGACGAAGGGCTGATCGATACGTTCGGCAAGCGGAACATCTACGCCGAATTGCAGCGGCACATGCACCGCGAGGAGGAAGCCCGCAACCAGGCCATCGTCGAAAAGGCGCGCCGCCTGGGCATTCCGCTGGTGGCCAGCAACGGCGTTTGCTACGCCAGCCCGAAGCAGAGGGAAGTGCTCGACGTGCTCACCTGCGTGCGCGAAAAAGTGACGCTCAAAACCGCCGGACGGCTGCTCACTCCCAACGCGGAGCGCTACGTCAAATCCGGCGCGGAGATGGCGCGGCTATTCGCGGATCTCCCGGAGGCCATCGCGCACACCGGAGAGATTTCATCGCGCCTGCAATTTACGCTGGCGGATCTGGGTTACGAATTTCCGCGCTATCCGGTGCCGGATGGCGAGACCATGGCATCGTTCCTGCGCAAGCGCGCGGATGAAGGCGCGCGGCGGCGCTACCGGCCGTATCACGAAAAAGCGCGGCGGCAGATCGAGCGCGAACTGGCGCTGATCGAAAAGCTGGAGCTGGCCGGCTATTTCCTGATCGTCTGGGACATTGTGAACTTCTGCCGCGACCACGGCATCCTGGCGCAGGGTCGCGGCTCGGCGGCCAACAGCGCGGTGTGTTATTCGCTGGGGATCACGGCGGTGGACCCGGTGGGCATGGACCTGCTGTTCGAGCGCTTCCTATCGGAGGAACGCGGCGAGTGGCCGGATATCGATCTGGACCTGCCCAGCGGCGATCAGCGCGAGCGGGCCATACAGTACGTCTACGAGCGCTATGGCAAACTGGGCGCGGCTATGACGGCCAACGTGATCACCTATCGGGGACGCTCGGCCGCGCGTGAGGTGGGCAAGGCGCTGGGCTTCGAAGTGACGGCGCTCGATCGCCTGTCGAGCTTGGCGCGGGGCTGGGAATGGCACGACCCCAAGGACACGCCCGCGCGCCAGTTTCACGACGCCGGCCTGGATGTGGCGCATCCGCGCATACGCAAATTCCTGGAGCTCTACCAGGCCGTGCAGGATCTGCCGCGACACCTGGGGCAGCATTCCGGCGGCATGGTGATCTGCCAGGGGCAACTGGATTCGGTGGTGCCGCTCGAACCGGCCACCATGCCGGGCCGCGTGGTAGTCGAGTGGGACAAAGAAGATTGCGCGGACATGGGGATCGTCAAGGTGGACCTGCTGGGCCTGGGAATGCTGGCTGCCATCGAAGAGTGCCTGGTGCGCATACGCGAATCGTACGGCGAAGAAGTGGACCTGGCGCAGCTTCCGGCGGACGATCCGGCGGTGTACGGCGCGCTGCAAAAAGCGGACACCATCGGGATGTTCCAGGTGGAGAGCCGCGCGCAGATGTCCTGTCTGCCTCGGCTGCGGCCGGCGCGCTTCTACGACATCGTGGTGCAGGTGGCCATCATACGGCCGGGGCCGATTGTGGGCAAGATGGTGCATCCTTATTTGCGGCGGCGGCAAGGACGGGAACGGGCCGACTGCCTGCATCCATCGCTCGAGCCGGTGCTGGAGCGCACGCTGGGGGTGCCGCTGTTTCAGGAGCAATTGTTGCGCATCGCCATGATCGCGGCGGGGTTCACGGGCGGGCAGGCGGAGGAACTGCGGCGCGCCATGGGTTTCAAGCGCTCCGAAAAACGCATGAAGGAAATCGAGACGAAGCTGCGCGAGGGGATGGACCGCAACGGCATACGCGGCGCGGTGCAGGATCAGATCGTACTGTCCATCAGCTCGTTCGCGTTGTACGGATTTCCGGAATCGCACGCGGCCAGCTTCGCGCTGATCGCCTACGCCAGCGCCTATTTGAAGTGTCATTACCTGGCGGCGTTCACCGCGGCTTTGCTGAACAACCAGCCCATGGGATTCTATCATCCATCGATTTTGATTAAGGACGCGCAGCGGCATGGGCTGCGGGTGCTGCCGGTGGATGTGACGCGATCGGAGTGGTTGTGCGCGGTAGAAGCCGACGCGGCGACGCGGCGACACGGCGACACGGCGAAATTTTGTCTGCGGCTGGGGTTCCGGTATGTGAGGGGGATGCGCCAGCCGGTTGCCGAGGCTATTGTGCGCGCGCGGACCGAGCGGCCTTTCAGCAGCGTGGACGATTTGGCGCTGCGTGTCCAGGAGTTGCGCAAAGACGAGATGAAGATGCTGGCGGAGGTCGGCGCGCTGAATCCGCTGCAGGAAATTCACCGGCGCGACGCGTTGTGGATGGCCGAGCGCGCGGTGCGGCCGGTAGGCCCGTTGTTGGAGCGACTGGAAGCGGTCGAGGGCGCGTCGCCGCTGTCGCGCATGACAGTCGAAGAACGCCTGACGGCGGATTTCCACGGTACGGGCGTGACCATCGGGCGGCATCCGATGGCCTGGCGGCGGCCGGAGATGCAGGCGCTGGGAGTGACTCCGGCCGCGTATCTGGCGCGCGTCCCGAACGGCCGGCTGGTGCGGATTGCGGGATCGGTGATCGTGCGGCAGCGGCCCGGAACGGCGAAGGGCTTCGTGTTTCTGAGCATGGAAGACGAGACCGGAGTGATGAACGCCATCATCGCGCCGCCTACATATGAGCGCTATAAGCTGGTGGTGGTCAGCGAGCCGTTTTTGTTGATCGATGGTTTGCTGCAAAATCAGGATGGCGTGATTTCGGTGAAGGTAGGGCGCGTGGAGGCGCTACCGGCGGGGGCGGCGGCGGAGTCGCACAATTTTCATTGAAACCGCAGCCGTAATTTCTGCTTGACAAAGCCGGCTAATCCCTCGGTGTCCGGAAAGAGCGACAGTTCGTGGATATTAAACTGGAAAAGCTTTTCCTCGACTTTAGAAAGCTCTGTCGCGGGCACCTGGAAACGCTTATACCAACCATCGATGCCCTTCATCATGAGTTTGAGCGATTGTTCGAAAGACCGACTCTCTGCTCCATTGAAAAGAAACACTCCTTGCTGGCTTGCGAGCCGCGGATTCTGGGTAGGTGGAAACGCCACGGCGACAAACCCGTTGCGATTGTAATGCTCCCTCCGAATATTGTCGCGGCGAGGACTTAGTGCGTTACTAACCAGATTTCCCAGATGCTCCTCATCCCGCTGCGCCGCCTGGAGGGACGACTCATAGAATTCCAACCGCCCAAAATTGACCGGACCAGCCTCCGTCTGAGTCTGTCCTTCGAGTTCGCGTGATTCTTCTTTATCTGCTTCGCGGCTCACCTCATAGGCACGTCCCATGAGGGAGGCTGAATCGATGCCCCATATTTCGGCATATTCTGATTCATTGTCTTTTCGATTGCGTAGCGCGAAATACAGTGCTATATACGGCGAATACGTGAAATCGAGGAGCCGCGTGGGCGCACCATAATGCTGCATGATTGCAAGCCAGCTCAACTTGTGCTCGCGTGCTGTCGGCGGCAGCTGTTTCGCGTCCATGTGCAACGTAGCCTTCGACTGGAATTCACGCAAGATCTTGTGCTCGGCCCAATCCCATTCCGTGTAGGGGTGGCGCTCGATTGATGGTGCCAGCGGGTAGTCCTCTCGCTTGTGTCCGCGAAAGACCCATCCTTGTCGAACAAGGTCACCTTCCTCTTGGTTCGGAATTGGCTTGAGCAAAGAGTCAAATTCGCTCGTGATTTGCGACCAGCCTCGGCATGTGTGTATATTGTCTGTGAATATGGACTCACGTTCCTTCGCCATGCGATCACACCTTCCTGCCTAACATTATAGCCGCGCGGCCGGGCGGCGGCGGAGCTGCACAATTTCATGAGGGACTATACGGATGATGTAATATATAAAGCATATGATCCGTTCCTGCCGGGACAAGGATGTCTTGCGGCTTTTGGACCGGCAGTTTAGCCGAAGATTTCAGTCCATTGAAAAGACGGCGCGCATCCGGCTGGAACTTCTGGACGCAGCGACCTCTCTCGAAGATCTCAGGCTCCCAGGCCTGAGGCTGGAAGCGCTTAAAGGAGATCGCCGGGACCAGCACAGCATTCGGATCAACGATCGGCTCCGGATTTGTTTCGCTTGGCGAGATGGAGACGCTCACAACGTCGAAATCGTGGATTATCACTAGAGAGATGGGAGGCAGTGGATATGACACACACGAAAGAGAGAAGGTTACCGCCTATTCATCCTGGCGAGGTCCTACAAGATTTGCTTAACGAGGCCGGCCTGACGCCAAACGCTGTGGCTTTGGCTCTACGAGTTCCCGCGAACCGGATTGGAGGCATCCTGAAAGGCCAGCGGGGCATCACGGGCGATACGGCGCTGCGGCTTGCCCGCTATTTCGGCACTTCTGCCCAGATGTGGATGAATCTTCAATCGAAGTACGATTTGGCAGTGGCTGAGGATGCGCTGAGGAAGCGGATTGAACGGGAAGTTCTGCCTTTGTCGGCCTGAACAGCCGTTGGGGTGCCGGGGCGGAGTCACAAATCTCCATTGATTCCAGGCAGTTTATCAGGATTATATACCCCCATATGAGGGTGTAGCACTACCCGCATATTTTGGCTTCGTTCGGTAATTTTTTGTTTTTGAGGCGCCAGGCTTCCCGACCGGGCTGCCCCGCCAGCGTGGGCGAATTGTCAAAGATCATGGGAGTTCACAGCCAGAACGCCATAGGTGAGTGGCTGCGGCGTGTTGCCCGTAATGACACTAGCACGGCGGCGGCAGGGCAATGGCGGCAACGGTTGCGGCGGTTTTTATTTTTCAAGGAGTTGGAGGAAGCACAGGCTTGTCACTCCGCTACAGCAGCGAGGGGTCGAGGCCGCTTGCGGTCAAGGCGGCAGGCACGGAATTCTGGGGCTGAGGTGTGCTCTGGAGGAACCGGAGCAACTGGTCGGGGGAGCTTTCAAAGTACGAATCCAGGAATTCTTTCAAAGCTAGCCGGCGCATTTCATCGCGCGAGACGGCGGGCGCATAGACGAAAGCCCGGCCGGTTTTGCGACGGGTGACGATCCCGCGGCGGGACAAGCGTTCCAGCACGGTCATCACCGTGGTGTAGGCAAGGGGACGGCTCGGGGCGACGCGCTGCCGTACGTCTTTCACGCTGCCTTGTCCCAGCGACCAGAGCGCGCTGAGGCACAGCAACTCCAAGGGCGGCGGAATGCCGCGCGCGACGC
>JBEKUO010000249.1:0-10655 GCA_049514955.1 Bryobacteraceae bacterium
GCCAGGAG
Organism: Bryobacteraceae bacterium; assembly: GCA_049514955.1. Taxonomy (GTDB): domain Bacteria; phylum Acidobacteriota; class Terriglobia; order Bryobacterales; family Bryobacteraceae; genus Bog-159. The sequence continues at coordinate 9 of JBEKUO010000249.1, forward strand.
CGCGGTCGCCAAGCTGTGCCGCCAGCAGCCCTCCATGACCTTGGTGTTCGTCAGATGACGGGTGAAGGACCTCAGGGACACGGTCAGAGTCAGCGACCTGGTTCGCTCAAAGCCTAAAATCAAAATCGCCCGCGCCAGACTATCGATAGGACAGGCTTTGCCGTAAAATGCCGAATTTGCCAGCGCGAGCACTTCCGCGCTCAGCCCCGGATCCGACCGCAGCAGCCCGGCCACTCCCTGCACCGCCGCTTCCTCGTCGGCGAGCAGCTTCACCATTTTCAAAGCGACCGGCCGGAAAACCGGCAGCCTGCATAAACCATTGCGCGCCTGTATACCCGGATGAACCGCGTCCCTGGCGGACGCCTCGGTTTGCCGCATGCATCCCACATGCATCTATCGGCGGGATGCGGCGCAACTTCAGTCTGGAGATGCCTGGCTTTCCGGGTCCAACAGTTCCTCTAGCCGCTGCTCCGGAATGCCGCTCTTTTCGACGGCCATTTCGCGGGTGGCTTGGCCGGTCCGGTAAGCTTCCTTCGCCGGAGCCGTAGCTTTCGCGTAACCGATTTCCGGAACAAATTCCGTTGCCACAGCCAGCGATTGCTCCACGAAAGCGCCGGCCCGCGCCGCGTCCGCCTCGAGCCCGTCCACCAGCTTCCCGGCGAAATTCGCCGTGGCGGTCGCGTGTTCCGGCGGCAGTTCCCCGAGCCGCCCGTTGACGCAGGCCGCGGCGCTCTTAATCAATCCCAGCGCGCGGATAAACGCCCGCGGAAAACGCAGCCCCGCTGACCGGAAAATTTTCTCCCAGCGCGCGGGCCGTCTGCGCGCCGTACAACGCGTCGGCAGGGACGCGCATCTCCCCCATGGTGTCCCGCTCGACGCGGAAACCTTCGCTTATTATCGCTTTATTGTGCAGCGCTCCCTACCGCGCCTGCTCGCCTGGAGCGCCACTTCGCCCCGGTTGGGAAGCAGGAGAAACCGTAGCCGGGGATTACTTCTTGACCAACTTCGATCGATAGACCCTCGCGGTTCGCGATGAGTCGCTCTTTACTGCGCCGCGGCGGCTTTTGGCTCTTTAACCTGCACCGCGTTCACCACCTGCTGCACGTTCGGAACCGCGGACGCCACCTCTTCGGCCCGCCGGCGCTTCGATTGAGAGTCGACTTCACCAGTCAGTGTGACAATGCGATCCTTGACTCCAACCTGGTCCCCTGCGATGGACCGCGCGATGGATACGGCTCTTGCCTTGTCATCGTCTGTCGCCACGTGTCCGCCAAGGATCACGACGTCCTTGTCGCCACCCTGACTTACCGAGACAGTTTTAAGGCCGGCCTGGTCGAGCGATATGCGGATGCTTTCAGAAACGTCGGCTGCTTTGGCGGACGTCGTGGAGTACCCCACCAGCGTCCCGAGGACCACCACGGCCATCAAGCACAGTTTGAGCATTCTTGCATTTCTCCGATCTGGCCGCGACACTCACCCCTTATCGTGCCGGATCTTTTCCCCGTGTGGCTTGGACCCCCTTCAGGATGGCAAGGCCCAAGAGTACAATTGCACCCACGGCGATCCAATGCGGTGCCATGTGCAGTATGGCGGCTCCATAGATTAGCCCGCCGATCAATATCAAGAAGCCGACAATGTAAATTCCGAATGACATGGCATCGCCTAAACCGAGAGGAGACGGCCGAAGAACGACCGGTAACGGCGCAACGCAAGCCGTAGATCCTCGGTCGAGACCGTCTCTTCGCGATCCCACTGCCCCTCGAGTTGCGCCCGTTCCTCCGCGAATACTTCCGCCAGGCGCTTCATTGCCCCCGCGACCAGACTATCGGCCTGCTGTACGGCGCGGCGGGGCTCATCGACAAACCCGCCCTGAATCGTATCCCAGCGGCCGCGAAACTCCTTCGCTTCGTCCGGCGAAAACAGCGGCGTCGCCTGCTCCTCGGTGGCCAACGCAGCTCCGGCAGCCGCGCCGTAAACACCGGCAGCCGGCACACCGGCGGCGCGTACCTTCTGCTTGGGTTCTGTTTCTGTCGGTCGAAGCTCAGAGTTCTTCTTCAAAGCCGTTGGCTCGCCGGCGCCGGCCAAAGCCGCCGTCGTCAGTCCCGCATATCTCTGCTCTTCTTCTTTGCGTTCTTCGTTCATTAGGATTGGCGTCATTTTGCAATCTCCGAGACTCACTACGCGACTGTTGCCAGGGGCCTCTCTGGCTCCCCGACCAGCTCGTCGAAAAGCGTCCGGTAATGAACCATTGCCTGGCGCAGGTCTTCCGTGTTGGCCTTTCCCTGCGTCTGCCGAAGAGCGATTTCGTGCGCTGTCCGGTAGTTTTCCATAACCAGTGGATGATCCACAGAGATATCTGCCGCCCGCTGTTCAAAATCGCTTACCGGGTAGCCCCGTGTGGACATCACGTCGCCCAGCAGTTGATCCGCTTCCGTCACCGCACCGGCAGGCCCGTCGACGAAGCGCGACTGGACGCCTCGCCAAGTCTCTACAAAGCGCGCCCGATCGGCTGCCGAGAGTGGCCGGACGTGAAGCCCCTCCACTCGTTCTGCACGCTCCTGGAGTCCGGCTTCCGCATGCCGGCGGTCGCCGCCTATCTGCACGGCGCGAGCATATTCAGCTCCGCCGAACTTAGTGCGAAGTCTCTCAGTCTGCCGCTTTCGGTGCAAAAGGAACGCCGCGACTCCTAATATCAGAATTACGGCGACAGCAATAATTAAAGCTACTTCCGTTGTACTTAGTGTTGGTATACTCAAGATCCGTCTCCACTTCCTCAAGCCATGATTTTCGAGTGACATCCGCCGCCACTAAGCCAAGTCACAGGAGGGCGGCTCAACCCAGCCTGTGGACTGGCTTCGTGTTTTCGCGGACCAAGTCAAGCCGGCGGCCGTTACCCGCGCCAACGAGAATATCCCCACCCGCCGCCACCGAGTAGAAACAGCACCACAAGAACAATCAATAGGGTCGTCATTTTTATTACCTCTTCTCCACCTACCACAGTGCAGGTCGGGGACCAAAGCTGAATGTGCCTATATAAGGTAGAATCCGCAGCTCCGGCAACCGCCACGTGCAAGTCCTGCCGTCCAAAAGGCAAGAAGTGCCGCAGTTTAAACGTGGTGCCTCTGTGATGCACAGTCCCACCGCTGCCGTGTCCGAATGTGTCGTTAAAACAACCTCCACCCGGGATTGGATGCAGGATTGCTCAGATCTAAAGAGCAAGGCACGGTTAACAAACACACTCTCGCCAGGAAGCGGAGAGTATTCGAAAGAACAAAGAGGAGAAAACTAATGGCACCGAGCACGAAGGATCAGATCGAAGGCAAGCTTCATGAACTGAAAGGCAAAGTCAAAGGGAAAGCCGGAAAGGCCACGAACAATCCCAACCTGGAGGCCGAGGGCCAAAACGAAGAATTGGCCGGGAAGGTCCAAAAGAAGGTCGGCCAAGTTGAAAAGGTCTTCGAGAAGTAAAGTAGGCCGGTTCTCTGCGCAGCGCACACTGCCAGCCATTGCCGCTGAAGAAGACCGCCATTACCAATACGGCGGCTCTTGTTGGCGCCGTGCGTTGTGATCTGGCGTTTAGAAGAGAGGAAGATTCACAATGCTGATACTACTAATCATTATTCTGTTGGTTTTAGGCGCCGGCGGCGGGTTCTATGGCCATAGCCGCTGGGGATACAGTGGGGGCGCGGGCATAGGTCTAGCCACCATATTGCTCATTCTCCTAATAGCCTACATGCTGGGCGTTTTCCACTAAAACTACGCCCGCCGTCAACCGCTCGAAGTGCGCATTAAGGAAAACTGTGCTTCAAGAAGGAGAACTCATGGCTACTACCATGGCCTCGTCGGCCACGCTGTCTAACCTCATGAGTAGGCAGGGAGTCACGGAAGGTACGACTGCATTCCACTTTGAGAAGCCGTCGACTTGGACATTCAAGGCCGGCCAAGCCCTCGACATAACTTTGTTAGATCCCTCGGAGACCGATGCGGAGGGAAATACGCGTACGTTTTCCATCGCGAGCTCCCCCGATGAAGCGACTCTGATGGTGGCCACCCGTATGCGCGATACGGCATTCAAGCGAGTATTAAAGACGATGCCGCTTGGCTCCGCGGTTAAGATCGAAGGTCCGTCCGGGAACCTCACTCTTCATGACAATGCGAAGCGCACTGCCGTGCTCCTGGCGGGCGGCATCGGCATCACACCGTTCCGCAGCATCGTGTTCGATGCAGCGAAAAAAAGGCTTCCTCACCGAATCGTCCTTTTCTACTCGAACCGCCGGCCGGAGGATGCTCCGTTTCTCGATGAGCTGCTGGCGCTGGAAAAAGAGAATCCGAACTACAAGCTCGTCGGCAGCATGACTGAAATGGCGAAATCGCACCAGTCCTGGCGTGGCGAGACTGGCCCGATCGACAGAGAAATGCTTTCGAGATATCTGAAGGATGCCGCCTCGCCCATCTACTACATAGCAGGGCCGCCAGAAATGGTGAAGGGCCTCAGCACGATGATCGGTCAGGCTGGAGTCGGTGAAGACGACATTCGCGCGGAAGAGTTTGCCGGATACTGATCCTACATTTGCGGAAGAAGAAGATCGAAGCCTGTTAACGAAGAACATCGGCTATCGTGACAAACGTCCAGGAACCTCGCCAGTGTGCCCCTGAGCACACGGAGCAGGGTGGGGTCGCTAGCGGCTAATGTGCGCACGGGAAACGGTTATCCGCATATTGCTTTTCGGATCGCTTAGCTGGGCAACAGAGATGAGACTTTCAAAAGCAGCCTTTGGGTTCTCCTCGTCGCGCACGCACACGCGCAGGCGCAGCCGGCGCGTATCGAGACCCGGTCTAATTGAAGGTATTCACACTGGCGCATCGACAGTGTAAAGTCGATCCCTTTTGCTGCGCCGGCGGTGGGCGAATCGCGCTGGCGGGCGCCGCGGGCCGCGCTGGCGTGGAGCGGTATCAGGCAAGCTGACAAATTCGGCCCCATCTGTATGCAGTGCAGACGGGGCCTTGGTCCTATTACGCGTCCACTGGCATTCACCCAATTGGAGGGCAGCCGAACTTCAATTCCGAAGGGCTGGCGCTCGCATTCACAAGATACGCGAGCCTACGATCCCGGCGCCGGGCTCTAGCAGTATCCTATAACCATGCCGAACCCTCCGGAGAAATTTCGCGAGGCGGGCCGTGTACAGGAGAGTCTCTTTGCGCCGGTCGAAAAACGCCTGCTCGTCCGCATGGCGCACGCCACGCCGCGCTGGATCGACTCCGACCATCTTACTCTGCTCGGCTTCGTCTCCATGTTCTTCGCCGGCCTGTGTTACGCCCTCGCCCGCACGAACAAGTACATGCTGCTGGTGGTCATTCTCTGGCTGGCGGTCAACTGGCTGGGCGACAGCCTGGATGGCACGCTGGCGCGCGTGCGCAACCGGCAGCGGCCACGCTACGGATTCTACGTGGATCACATCACGGACGCCTTCGGGACATTTTTCCTGCTGGGCGGCATGGGGCTCTCCGGATACATGAGCCCGCTGGTCGCGGCGGGCCTGCTCATCGTGTATTTCATGTTGTCGATCCAGTCGTATCTGGCAACCTACGCTCTCGGCACGTTTCAACTCTCGTACTGGAAGTTCAGCCCCACCGAGCTGCGCTTGCTGCTGATGGCCGGCAACATCGCGCTTCTCTACCGGCCGGTGGCATCCCTGTTCGGATATCGCTTTCTACTCTTCGATATTGGCGGCGTCGTCGGAGTTGCCGGGATATTTCTCATGCTGATCGTTTCCAGCATCCGCAATACCGCCGCGCTCTACAGAGCCGAACGGCTGCCGCCGTTATGACCGATCGCCGCGGCTGGCGGAGCCTCGGGCTGCGCTGGCTGAAGTTCAATGCGGTGGGCGCCATGGGTGTGGTGGTGCAGCTCGCGGCGCTGGCGATCCTGGTAAGCGGGTTCCGGCTGAACTATCTGCTGGCTACGTCGCTGGCCGTCGAACTCGCCGTGCTGCACAACTTCTTCTGGCACCAGCGCTTCACCTGGAGGGACCGGGCCACCATCTCCCGCGCGCAAGTAGTGGGGCGGCTGATCCGGTTCAATTTGTCGAACGGCGTTATCTCGCTGGCCGGCAATGTGGCGCTGATGCGGCTGCTCACCGGCGCATTGCACGTGAACTACCTGGTAGCCAATGGGGCCAGCATCGCGGTGCTTTCGCTCGCGAATTTTGCAGTGAGCCACACGTTCGTTTTCCGCGCGCGGTAAGTAAGATTAGATCTCGCTTGGCGCACCGCGACGATCTCGTGGGGCAGACAATCTTGGCTGCAGGCCGCCTTTTAGTTAACCCCTGGCGGCTTTCGGCTTGTTGACGGCTTGCCGCAATGCGGGGCATGCAGGCACTCTTGTCGGCGCATTGGCGGCTTGGCTGGCCATTGCGAAGATTGTTGGCCCACACAGGACCGTCGCCATGTACCTACTTCACGTGCAGCGTCTTGTTCAGCCAGGCGACCATCTCCGCTTTCCAATGCTGCATTTCCGGCGCGCGCCAGCCCGCCATCCCGTGCCCGCCGCCTTCGATGGTAATCAGTTCGCAACTCGCTCCCACCTTATGCATCGCCTCGCACATCTCCGTGGACTGCTCATACGCCACCTGATCGTCCTTGGTCCCATGTATGCACAAGAACGGCGGCATTCCCTGGTGGACCGCGGCGATGGGTGAGATTTCGTGCAGCTTCGCCAAGCCCGCTTGGTCGAGTTTCTCCGCGCCGAAGAAATGAATGCCGCCGCCGTTGGCCGCGTGCCGGTCGATCGTCGTCATGTTGAAGCGCTCGGGATGGTCGCGCCGTAGTTCGGCCAGTTTTCCGTAATCCGCCGGCCCGTAAATATCCACCACGGCGGCGACTGTTGTGAGCGGCGTCTCGTGCGTTCCGGCGTAGTTTACAAGGAACCCGCCCGCCGACTCGCCGACGATGGCGATCTTCGAGACATCCACGCGATACGCCGCGGCGTTGGCCTTCACCCACCGGATCGCGCTCCACACATCCTCGATCGCTTGGGGAAAATGGGCCGCGGGTGCGAGCCTGTAATCGATGCTGAACCAAGCGTATCCGGCATTGGTCAGCGGCTCGAACAGCGGCCGGACATTCGTGCTCTTGCTCCCTTCGTCAAACCCCCCGCCGTGCACCAAAATCGCGGCGGGAAACGGCCCCGGTCCGTCCGGAACGTGAAGATCGAGCAGTAGCGCCTTCCCGCCCGGGCGCGCGTATTCCACGTCCTTCCGGTCCACAGGCGCACCGGCCAGGGCCGCCGCGCAGGCCATAACCAAAATAAGAACCGATCTTCGCATGGAAGAGACTTGTAGCAGTGCCGTCACGTTTGTTGGCCGTCTGGACGCCCCCGGGTTGTCGGCATCAACCCAACCAACCCTGAGCCGCAAGCACGTCGCGGGCAAGAGCGATCTGCTTCTGCTCGAATCCCTTCTTTCGCTCACTCCAAGCGTAGGTGCGCTCGACAGCGTCGTCTTCCGACTTCGCCCCCTCGCGCGTGCAAACCCAGTGCACGGTCGCAAGAAGTTCCATGCCGAATGGAGTTTCAAAACCATGGATCAACCTCGCGACTCGATCGAATCGACCTTGTGTTTCGGGATGGGATTCGATGAAAGCAGAGGCGACGGCGGTTACGCCCGGCAAGAGTTCTATAGGTTTTTCAGGATTGTCTTCAGCATCGCCGTATCCGGTGATGAAATGTCCCTCTACGAGGCTCAGCACGTGGCGGAGATTCTTAGCATACGGTCCGTATGTTGCCTTCTCATATTGCAGACGAAGTTCTTCTCCCGCTTCCTGCATGAAGTACATCAGCTTGTGAATTTCAAGCAACGTGATGAAAGGGTCCATTACGGCCGCAAGGTAACGAGACATCAGTTCGACGAGCACCGCGCGCCCCGCAGTCATTCCCGGCACACGGCGTTCCTTGACCATCTCTTCCGCTTTGGGCGGGCCAGAAGGCTCAAATAGAAGCACTCGTACGTCAGGCAGATTCTCAAAAGCTTGCAAAATCTTCGGACGGACCTCGCTCCAGTCGAGACCGCCGAGGCCACAACCGAGCGGAGGAACAGCGACGGACCGAATACCGCGTGTTTTGATCTCCTCAATGAGAGTTGGAAGGCCGGCATCGATATCCCGCATCTGGCTCCTTCCCTTCCAGTGTCGCTTCGTCGGAAAATTAATAATGTATCGAGGGCCCGTCATAAGCCCAGTCTCGAAAACGAGCATCTTCCCTGGTCTGACTTCTTCGCGTCCACAGGCCGCCTCGTAAACTTTGAAGTTTTCCGGGAATGCCTTTCGAAACTGCAGAGCGATACCGCGGCCCATCACGCCGACACAGTTGACGGTGTTGACGAGAGCCTCGGTGTTCGCGGTCAGGATGTCACCGTGCGTGATCTCTATCATCTTGCCTTCTTTTAGTAGTACCAGTTTCGCGCTACGACAATCGCAGGCTTGTGCTCCGCCTCCTGTAAAACACCCGCCACAATTTGCGCTGCGCCATTATCGATGACGCCGATTCGTTCGATCAAGTCCCAAGGAAAGGACTCCTCAACGAGAAACTCTGCTTGTTTTCGCTCCTTCACGAATGGTTCTCTCCAGTCCGCCGCGGTGATCGCTTGCCAATCGAGAACATCAAGTTTGCCAATATCGTCGAAGAACGCCGTATATCGGGTTCCAGCATTTCCATTGCTAAATGCCCAGCGCTTTCCATCCGCTTCCGCCCATTCGGCGGTCGCCCGGAGATCGGCTTCCAGGTGAACGATTGGACGCTGACCTCCGCGATACGTTAATTCCGGGTGGTTCCCCTGATAGAGCAGGTAAAGCATGATTGACCGAAAACAAAAGTAGAAAGGGACGTATTGGCCAACCTTGGTCCCAGGGTGACACGCGACCTCCAACTCTTCGAGCCGCCTCCGCTTAATCTCTTTCATGCCGACGACTTGGCAGTCCAGATCCCGACGAATACGCTCGGCATCCGACCACAGCGCCCGATCGACCATCTGGGGCAAATTCTCAAGGTGGGTGATGTGGTAAATCTTCGGGTTCTGCGGCGGGACAGACACAGACTATCATTTTAGATGCTTCCGTGCTTCAAGGAGGAACCTCGTTTTCGCCCCAGCGCAGCCTCAGCTAGGCCAGTAGCCCCCTTTTCGCGCCGCGCAGATATACGCATTCTCCGGCCGAGACAAATCGGACGACATGCGATGCCTCATGGGGCCGGCTGCCAATCCTCGAGCGGACAGCCGAGACTTGGCCAGAATCTATTCAGCATGTGGGCTGGAGTTCGAACTGGATCGATAGCGAACTACCGCCGCCCTTGGGATTCAACCAGAAAACAGCGCAGAACCCGGCTTGGAGGTCCCTTGCCATCTTCCGCTGGCCAGCACTTGCGGCGTTTCGATGACCGAGCCAAAAAGCGCCATCGCGGCTCCCGGCAGCACCCCGGATAGCAGGCCCGCGGCTATCATGCTACCGCCGCCCGCGCGCAATAATCGAAAAGGAGTTGCCATTCGATGCGCTGTATCTCCCGCGCGCGAGTCTCCATCTCCGATCCCGGCTGCCCCCGCGCCTGCTCGCACATCTCGATGAACGCGAACGGATCCCAACCGCCCTCCCGGCCCGCCGCACGCGCCAGCGCCGGAAAGATCGGATGCGCCCCCACCTGCCGGAACCAATACGCCGCATTGCCGGCATCCGGTTCCTGCCGGTGCACGATAGCGTGCCAATAGCTGCCCTCCGCCGTCGCGATATCTTGCGCGGTCGCGTGCGCCTCCTCGAAACAGGAGAAGTACACATAAAGCCCGCTCAGCGCCGCTTCCGGTGCGCGCGCTCCGGCGAACAACCGGGCTGCGGACACCGCCCGCAGCCGCTCGCGGGCCGCCTCCGCCGAACACCGCTCCATCGCCAGTGGCATCAGCCGTTCGCCATCGCCGTCCAACGCCAGAATCGCCGCTACTTCAGCGCCATAATCCAGAGCCCGAAACAAGAATCCCTCGTGAATACCATCATCCGGCATGCGCTTCTGCTGACCTCCCTATTCTACAAGCCTGCCTTGCCACCATCCGTTCAAAACGATTGCGGGCAATCCTGTTGGGCCGCCTTGGGATCGAACCGCGCGATCGCGCGCCCATCGATATCCGCAAAGCCGTACTCCGCCGCCAGATCCGCCGCCCAAAGCAACTGGCCGGTTTTCCGTAGCGCATTCGGATCGGCCGCCAGGGCCGCCACCGCACGGCCAATGTACTCCGGCGATTCACTCAGATCGAAGCGGAACTGCTTCTTGCGAGCCTCCGTCGTCATGTACATCATCACCCGCTCCGTGCGCATGAAGCCGGGATTCATTCCCACCACGGCGACCTTCGAGCTCTTCAGTTCGCGGCTCATGCTCGTCACCAGCCGGTTAAGGCACTCGTGACCCAAGTCGTGGAGAATCTGTCCACGGTATGCCGAGGGATCGGGCTGGAGGTTGTCGGTGACATGCACGATGAGCCCGTGCCCCTGCCTGACCATAAGTCTGGCGGCATGCACGCTGGTGAGCCAGCAGACGCTGACCGTGTCCGCCGTCTCGCGCCAGAGCCTTGGGCTGAGGTCCCAGAATCGCTTGGACCATTCCTCCATGCAGTT
>JBEKUO010000250.1:0-14678 GCA_049514955.1 Bryobacteraceae bacterium
CACGCTCCAGCCGTGCCATCCGCGCAGGTCTTTCAGCGGCGCCGCGGACGACGGGCAGCGTCCGCCGCTGATCTCCTCAGGCTCCTTGGCGCCCAGATAATTGGCGATAGTCATGCGCTGCATGACCGGCAGCGCAGCCGCCACCAGAATCATCTTGCCGGTGGTCAGGGCATCGAAGATCTTCGCCCGCGACATCTGCCGCAGCGCCTCGGGAGCGGGCGCATGCGTCGGGCTCCCCGCTTTGTGGCACCCCGCGCAGTTCTTCTCAAACAGCTCGGCGCCCGTCTGCGGAGTCGCTTGGGCCCAGCCGAGCAACGCGGCCGCCACAATCCACGCAAATTTTTTCATCGTTCGATCCTACGTTGCGGTAACATGCTTGTCAAATGGAGTCGATTTTAGAACTGCGCGACCTGGTGAAGCAGTTCCCCGGCCACCGCGCCGTGAACGGGATCTCGCTGCGCCTCCCCCGCGGCGGCTTCTTCTCGCTGCTGGGCCCCTCCGGCTGCGGCAAAACCACCACCCTGCGCCTCGTGGCCGGTTTCGAGCAGCCTACCTCCGGCGACGTCCTGCTGGATGGCGCGGTGGTCAACGACCGCAAACCTTACGAACGCAACGTCAGCACCGTTTTTCAGAATTACGCCCTGTTCCCGCACCTGACGGTGGAAGGCAACATCGCCTTCGGCCTGAAGCGCAAGAGCATGTCCGACATCGCCCGCCGCGTGCGCGAAGCCCTGGAACTGGTCCGTCTGACGGGAAAAGAATCGCGCTACCCGGCGCAACTTTCCGGCGGCGAGCGCCAGCGGGTGGCCCTGGCGCGTTCCCTGGTGCTCCAGCCCGACGTGCTGCTGCTCGACGAGCCGCTGGCCGCCCTCGACCCCAAGCTCCGCAAGCAAATGCGCCTGGAACTGAAAGAGATGCAGCGCCGCGTGGGCATCACCTTTCTGCTGGTGACTCACGACCAGGAAGAAGCCCTCTCCATGTCGGACCAGTTGGCCGTCATGAACGCCGGCGCCATCGAGCAGGTGGGTACTCCGCAGGATGTCTACCTGCGCCCCAGCACACGCTTCGTCGCAGGCTTCCTGGGCGCGGTCAATTGGATCGACGGCATCGGCCTGCGCCCCGAGGTCACGCGCCTCTCCCGCACCCTGCCGTCGAACGGTGCGCGCTTCCGCCCGGCCACCGTCACCGGCTCGGTTTTCCTAGGCAATTGCGTACACGTGCTGGCGCGCCTGGCGACCGGCGAAGATGCCGTCGCCGAGATCCCCCGCAATAACGGCGCGTACCGCGAAGGCGAAGCCGTGCACGTCTTCTGGAGTCCGTCCGACGAGATGATCCTGCCATGAAAGCGGCCGCCGCCCTGGACAAAGCCGCGTCCGGTTGGGAACGCCTGCGCGCCTGGTTCCTGCTGCCTGCCTGGATCTGGATGGCGGTCCTGTTCGCCGCGCCGTTCGTGATCGTCATCTTCTACAGCCTGCTGACGCGCGGCGCATACGGCGGCCTCGGTCCGCCCTGGACCGTCGAGAATTACCAACGCCTCCTCGATCCGCTCTACCTCGTCATTCTCCTGAAATCGTTCCTGATGGCCGCCTTGACCACCGTCATCTGCCTGCTGCTGGGCTTCCCGCTGGCGCTCTTCATCTCGCGCGCCGGAAACCGGCGGAACATCTACCTGCAACTGGTGATTTTGCCGTTCTGGACGAGTTTCCTGGTACGCCTCTACGCCTGGCTGTTCCTGCTGCGCGACACCGGACTGATCAACACCGCCCTCCAGCACCTCGGCCTGATCCACGATCCGCTGCCGCTGCTCTATAACGATGGAGCGGTGCTGCTGGGCCTGGTCTACGGATACCTGCCGTTCATGGTGCTGCCGGTGTACGCCACTTTGGAGCGCCTCGACCCCGCGCTGGTAGAGGCCGCCGCCGACCTCGGCGCCAAGCAGTGGTCCACGATGCTGCACGTAGTGCTGCCGCTCTCCGCGCCGGGTATACGCGCCGGCAGCATCCTGGTGTTCATCCCCGCGCTGGGCGCATACCTGACGCCCGACCTGCTGGGCGGAGGCCGCACCGTCCTGATCGGCAACCTCGTGCAGAACCAGTTCACCAACGCGCGCGACTGGCCCTTCGGCGCAGCCATCTCCGTGGGCCTGATGGCATTGGTCGGGGTAATGGTCCTGTTGATGCTGCGCCGCGAACGGGAGACCCTCGTATGAAGCGATACGTGGCGCAAGCTTCAGCTTGCAGCGGCGAACTTCAGTTCGCCGTTTCGCGTCCCAACCTGGAGCCCCCCCTATGAAGCGCGGCCTGGGCCTCTTCGCCGCCGCAGTCTATGCCTTCCTCCATCTGCCCCTGATAATTCTAGCCATCTTCAGCTTCAATTCCTCGCGATTCACCGTCTGGCAAGGCTTCTCCCTGCACTGGTACCACGCCATCTTCCAGGATCCGCAGCTTGCCGAATCCGCCTGGAACAGCCTGATCATCGCCGTCGCCGCCACGATCCTTTCCACCATCGCCGGCACGTTATGCGCCTACGGCCTATGGAAGCGCGGCTCGGCGCTGCTCTCCGGATCGCTGTATCTCTCGCTGGTCACTCCCGAGATCGTGATGGGAATCTCGCTGCTGGCGCTGTTCCAGTGGTCGTTCCGCTGGCTACACTGGCGGCTCGGCTTGCACACCGTGATCCTGGCGCACGTAGCGTTTTCGATCGCCTACGTGGTGATCGTGATCGCCGCCCGCCTCCGGACCTTCAGCCCGTCGCTGGAGGAAGCCGCGCTCGATCTGGGCGCCACCGAATGGCAGGCGTTCCGCTACGTAACGCTCCCTGCCTTGCTGCCCGGCATCGTCGCCGCTGCGCTGCTGGCACTCACCGTTTCCTTTGACGATTACGTAATCACCAGCATGGTGGCGGGCGTCGATTCCGAAACGCTGCCCATGGTGATCTACGCCATGGCGCGCCGCGGCGCCAGCCCCGTAATCAACGCCATCTCGGCGCTGATCGTGGTGGTCTTCGGCGCCCTGGTGCTGATCTCCGAACGGGTGCGCGAATCGTGAACCGGCGCGTCTTTCTCCTCGGTGCGGCGGGTCTGGCCGGATGCGCGCGCAAGCGGCCGCGCCTCAACGTCTACAACTGGTCGAACTACGTCGCGCCGGACACCGTGGCCAATTTCGAGCGTGAATTCGGCGTCGAGGTGCGCTACGCCACCTACGAGAGCAACGAAGAGATGCTGGCCAAAGTGCTGGGCGGCAACTCCGGCTGGGACGTAGTCTTTCCCACGCACAATCGCATCCTGCCCATGCGCGAATACGGCCTGCTCGCGCCACTCAACCACGCGTGGCTGCCCAACCTGGGGAACCTCGAGCCGCGCTTCCAAACTCCCCCGTGGGACCCGCGTCTGGAGGTTTGCGTGCCCTACATGTGGGGCGCAACCGGCATCGCGTACAATCGCTCGGTCGCGCCCGCGCCGGAGGCCTGGGCCGACCTGTGGGGTACTCGCCTAAAGGGGCGCATGACCATGCTCGACGATCCCGAGGAGGTGGTGGGCGCTTGCCTCCTGAAGCTGCGGCTCTCTTACAACTCGACCGCCCCGCCCGATCTGCGCCGCGCCGAGCGTGAAGCCATCGCCCAGAAGACGCTGCTGCGCGCGTATCTGAACGCCGAGTTCCGCGACCAGCTCGTAGCGGGCGACGTGCTGGTGGCGCACTCCTGGGCGACCACCGCGCAGCAAGCCATAGACGCCGCGCCGCAGCTTGCCTTCACCTATCCCGCCGAGGGCTTCCCGCTCTATGGCGATAACGCCGTGGTGCTGCGCGAAAGCCGCCGCGCGGAGTTGGCCCACAAGTTCATCGATTACCTGCTGCGGCCGCCAGTGGCGGCGGCCATCGTCGAGACCTCCCGCACGGCTACGGCGAACGGCGCGGCGCAAGCCCTGCTGCCCGAATCCCTGCGCCGCAACACCACGCTGTTCCCCACAGCGGAGACGCTCGTGCGCGGCCAGTGGATCGGCACCATGCCCGCCGCCACGCAGCGCCTCCGCGACCGGATCTGGACCGAAATCAAGTCCGCGTAAGCCGGCGTGGCGCAAGCTTCAGCTTGCCGTGGCGAACTTCAGTTCGCCATTTCACTACAATAGGAAGACGCAATGCCAATAACTCCAATACATCCGGGCGAACACCTAGCCGAAGAACTAAAAGAACTCGGCATGATCCCCGCCGAACTCCGACGAACCGGATCACAGCCATTCTGAACGGACAGCGCGCCATCACCGGAGACGCGGCCCTGCGCCTGGCCCATTTCTTCGGCACGAGCGCAGAGTTCTGGCTGAACCTGCAAAGCCTTTACGAACTGCGCCTCGCCTTCGGAGGTTGAAGCAGACGGGGCGTGTTCCTGTTGACGGCTGGCAAGGGAGCTACCACCGCTGAAGCTACCCTCTTTTCCGCCTTTCCATCACTCAAAAATCGGCGCCAGCCTCGCCAGGACCTCGTCCATTACGTCATCGGGAACGCTTTCCAGCCTCTTACCCCCACGGGCGCCGAGATCGAGCGCACGCGGCTGATCGCACCGCACAACGCCCGTCGTCTTGGTGCCCGCTCCAATCAGCGGCACGGCAAACCCGGCCGTACGCGCGAAGCTGCCGCCGCTGGTGATCGGAAGAACCACGGGCACCTTGGTCACCCGGTTGAACGCTTCCGGAGACACGATCAGGACCGGGCGGCGGCCCTTCTGCTCGTGTCCTTCCCCAGGATCGAACCCAACCAGCCAGATTTCTCCCCGCTTCATCAGATCAGTTCGCCGCCAACCGGCCTGTTATCGAGCCATTCGCGTTCTTCTTTGGTACGCGCGGCTCTCGGTTTGCACTGGGCCAGCAACTCGTCCAAGGTATAGCTCGGCCGCGTCCGCGGATCTACGATGAGTCGCCCGTTCTCCACCGCGACCCCGACCTTAGCTCCCGGCTGCAGGCGCAGGACGTGCAGCAAAGCGGGCGGGACGGCCAGCATGACCGAGCCGCCGACCTTGCGCAGATTCGTTGTGTGCATCGCGACCTTTCAAGGCAATTATATTTTAGTATAACTTCTCGGCGAGCAGATTGACAAGCCGTTCTGCCTTCGCTCTCGGCGATCGGCGAAGGCCTGCCCGCTTGGGCCGCTTAAACACCCCTGCCATAACCCCTATAATTTGATTAAGGTCGATGAACATTAATGAAATCAAAACCCGCCTTGGTCAATCGCATACCCATAACCGAAGCCCGCATCAATCTTGGGGCGGTCGTCAAACGTGTCCGCCTGAATGGCGAGTATTTCATCCTGGAGAAAGACGGCATTCCTATCGTTGGCATCATGGGCGCCGACGAGCTTGAGGACTACCTGGAACTTCAAGACCCCAAGATCCGTGAGCACATTCGCAAGAGCCACACAGAATTTGTCGCCGGGAAAAGCCGCCCCGTTGCCGACTTCCTGTCTCAACGCGCAGCGTCCACCAAAAAGCATGGTGCCCGGCATCCCAAAGCATGACTCCGTCCCATTATGCCGTTCGTTCCACTCCCAGGTAACGGCTCTCCAATAAGTTGTTCAAGACTCACCGGGAGTTTGCCGCTGCGGAGCAGAGTGCTATCGCGATTCTTTCCGTCGATCCTTTTAATCGAACCCGACGTTACCAGATCAAAAAACTCGAGGGCGTGACGGTCGGCGAGGGCCAATACCGCGTCTCCCTCGGCCGCTGGCGGTTCCGATCGATATTTCCGGCCAAGCGGTCGAACTCCATTACTGCGGACTCCGCAGAGAGGACACGTACTAGAGACCTTCCTACGTCCTGCCCTGCTGACCGGCATCATTTTGCCCCCGGCCACTCGAGCGTCCCCACCATCTCCCGCACATTCCGAATCCCCTCATCCCGCAAAAACCGCCCCAGCTCGCGCGCCACCCGCACCGGCGATCCGGGATCCCAGAACGTAGCCGTGCCCACCTCCACCGCACTAGCCCCCGCCACCAAAAACTCCGCGGCATCCTCCCCGCTCGCGATGCCGCCCAGCCCGATCACCGGTATCTTGACGGCCTCCGCGGCCTGGTACACCATGCGCAGCGCGATGGGCTTGATCGCGGGTCCCGAGAGCCCACCGAAGCCCGCACCTAGCCGCGGCCGCCGCGTGCGCGCATCGAGCGCCAGGGCCACGAACGTGTTCACCAGCGAAATCGCATCGGCGCCGCTGGCTTCTGCCGCCCGCGCCAGCGGCTCGATCGCGGCCACATTCGGCGACAGCTTGACGATCACGGGCCGCCGTGCCACACGCTTCACCGCCTCCACCACTTCGCCAAGCAGCGCCGGATCGCTTGAGAAATAAATGCCGCCGTGCCGCGTGTTCGGACACGAAACATTCAGCTCGTAAGCCGCCAGCCCTTCGGCCGATTCCAATACCCGCACCACTTCGACGTAGTCTTCTGTCGCGTATCCGAAAACATTGGCGATCGCCGCCGTCCGGAACCGGGCCAATTGCGGCAGCTTCTCACTCACGAACGCCCGCACGCCGATGTTCTGCAGGCCGATGGAATTCAGCATGCCCGCCTGCGCTTCCCAAATGCGCGGCGGCGGGTTGCCCTCCATGGGCTCGCGCGACAAGCCCTTCACCACCAGCCCGCCTAACGCGTCCAGGTCCACCAGTCGCTCGAATTCCACGCCGTAGCCGAAGGTGCCCGAGGCCGCCAGCACCGGGTTGCGCAACGCGATGCCGCACAGCGACGTCGCCAGGCGCGGATCGTCGTGGCTCATGGCGCACTCATGCTTCCGCGAAGGCGTCGGCCAGCACTTCTCCGCCGGCCGATGACGGGAGGCTGATCCCGGCGGCGCGAGCTACGGTGGGCGCCAGGTCCACCGCCTCGATGGTGCGCTCGATCGCCTGCTTGCCGAATTGCGGGCCGTAAAGGAACAGCGGCACACGCGTGTCGTAGTTGTAGAGCGAACCGTACGACACGCCGCGTCCGGCGCCGAAATCCTCCACGGTTTCCGGCTCGTAGGAGAGCATCACATCGCCGGAACGCAGCTCGTGGAAACTGTTTTCGAATCGCCGCCGCCACTCGCCGGTGTGCGAGCAGTCGCCGTCCACCGTGTAGTAGCCCGCCACGCCGGGCACCCGCAAGGCGGCCTCGCCAGCCAGTTTTCGGGCCGCCCGCGGTCCGATGCTCTGCTTGCGGAGCGCTTCCAGCTTCAAGTAGAGGAACGGGTAGATGTACTTGTCCACGTACGTGTTCTTGGCCGCGCCTTTATCGAACCACTCGGAAAGCGCCCGGTTCAAAACGCGCGCCAGGCTTTCCCCCGAGATGGCCTTGAGCGAGCGCGTCGCGGCATCCGGTTCCGGCGGCGCGCCGTGTGCGGCGGCCAGGATCAGGTTGTACCTGTTTTTCCAGGGCGGCTTGCCGAGTGTTTCCAGAGTGATCTGGATCTGCCGGTCGAGCTGGAGCACCATCTGGTCCATCAGCGGAGAATCGGAACCGGTTTCGTAACCCAGTAACGCCATCGATCCCAGCGACAGAAAAACGAAATCGAGCGTGTCCCCCTGGCCCAGTTTTTCGGCCGAGAACAACTCGCGCAGCAACTCGAATTGCGCATCCTGCGCGTAGGGCGAGGATTGATAGAGCGCGAAGAACTCTTCCGGCCGCCGCATATCGTAGGTCAGCGTGCGCAGGGGCGGCATGCCGCTGCTCGCCCCGAGAGCGAGCCATTTCCCGTTGCGCAGATTTTCGACCGGGCTCACGCGGTTGTGTACGTTCAGCCATTCTGGCACGTTGCCGCGAGTGGTGAACTGCCCCGAGGCGTCCATCCAGTAAGCCTCCGCGCGCGAGCGGCCGGCGAGCAGTGAGGTTTGCGCTTCCTGCATGCCGAGACAGAAGATCCGGCAGCGGCCCGTGCGCGCTATCTCGTCGGCCAGCGTGGTGGCTTCCAGCAGATCCGCACGGGCCTTCACGGCGGCGTGCGTCTTGCGGTCGAACCACCGGTCCGCGACGATCCCGTGGATTTGGGGATAGGCACCGGTGGCCAGCGTCGCCAGGCCGCTGGCGGTGAAACTACTGGCTGCCAGGCGGCAATTCGGATAATAAATGCCGTTTTCCATCAGCTTCCGGAACCCGCCGGGCGCCAGTTGGCGGCTGGTGCGCTCCAGGTAAACCTGCCGGAATTGCTCTGCAACTATGAAAACAAACAGGTTAGGCCTGGGCGTGAGGGCCCGAAGACGGTCCGGGCCATAGGCCGCCAGACCCGCCAGCGAGGCGGCCACGAAGCCCCTGCGCGAAATTAACTTCGGATATGGCATTGGGTAAGAGTTTAGCAATCCTGTCCGTACTATGGTATCTTGTAAACCTTAATACATTTTCATAAGATAACCGAGATAAGATTACAGGCGGACTCCGCGGGAGAACAGGCCGATGCAAGAAGCAGATGGAAGCATTTTGGGGTTGGCGACCATCCGGCGAAATCGAGGAATTTCGTTGGAGCAGATCGCGGAAACCACGAAGATCAACATTCGAAGCCTGAAAGCCATTGAGGGCGGCGATTTCCAGAAGCTGCCGGGCGGCATTTATAATACCAGCTATATTCGCCAATACGCCAGGGCTATCGACTTCGACGAAAGCGAACTTCTCGCTTTTTACCGCGCGCATATGGGTATCCCCGCGGGGCCCGAAACCAGTCCGCGCCAGAACGGCAAGGGCATCATGAACGGCGGGTTCCGGGCGGCTTCCTTTATCGGGTGACGTTCACCGCAAAGCCGCCAGCAGATCTCCCGTCTGCCGCGCCAGGTTCCAATAGGCCTGCCGCAACCGAATCCGGGTAGTGGGCTAGCCTGTAGTTTCTACATTTCGCAAGCGATCGTGGCGCAAGCTTCAGCTCGGGGTGCCCCCTGGGCCGGGCGAACTTCAGTTCGCCGTTGGCGGGCTTGCGTTTCACCGCAAGGCGGCCAGCAGATCTCCGGTCTGCCGCGCCAGGCTCCAATAGGCCCGTTCGACGCCATACTGCGCGTCGTAAAAGGCCACCCACTTATCGCTTTCCGCAATGCGTGCTTCCTCGACCTGGCGCAACAGAATCCGCCCCTCCTGCAGCAGGTCCAGATTGACGGAGAGTTGCTCGCGGGCGACTTCCAAGTCCAGGCGCGATACATTCCGCGCGGTCTCCGCCTTGCGCACATCGCGATAGGCTTGGCGCGCGTCGGCGGCAATCTGGTTGCGCTTCTGATTCATCTGTATCCGCAGTTTGGCCGCGTCGGCATCCGCCTCGGCGGCCGCCGCACTCACGCCGGATCCGGACAACAACGGGAGTTGAAAGGAAATCCCGATTTCGCCGTTATTGCGTTGATATTTGAGAAAGTAATCCTGGAAGTGATTGAACGTGGCGAACAGGCCATACTGCGCCACCAGGTCCACACGCGGCAGCCGCGCCGCCTTGGCCGCCCGGCCCTCCAGCCCCTTGGCCGCAATCTGCGATTCCAGGCGGCGCAGCTCTTTGCTGGACTGCAACGCGCTTTCCACCGCGGCCTCCTCGGAAGCCGGCATCGAGGGCAGAGTGCGCTCCTCGGCGGCGGGGCGCACGCGATCGTCCGCGCCGTATCCCAGCACCAGCGCCAGCGAAGGTTTTGGACCGTCGCCAGCACCTTCGCCAGGCTGTCCAATTCCTTGCTCGCCATCTCTCCGGCGCGTCCCGCGCGCTCCGCATCCGTATACAGCGACGCCGTGCGGAAGGCCACTTCGTCTTGTTTGAAGGACGCCGCCAGGCCCGCGCCGCGCGCCTCTTCTTTCGACTCGGCCACCAGGTAGCTCTGCTGGCGATTGAACAGAAACTGCGACGCGCGCGCCTGCACGATCGACGGCGCCGACCCCTCGATGCTCATAGGAAAGCCGTAGGTGTAGGCTAGCCCGCTGCCGGCGGAAACGTGCGGCGTGAACGGATCCTTCCGCGCACGCGCGGCCGCCTGCGCTTTCACCTCGTCCAGGCGCGCCATGGCAATCTCGGGATTCTGCTGCAACGCGCGCTCCACCGCCTGCCGCAGGGTCATCGTGTGTACTTCCGCGTGCATGGCGGCGGAGCACAATATCAGCGTGATGGTGCTACTGAGCTTCCACATGAACGTATTGTCGCAGGAGATGCGCGGCCGTGGCGCAAGCAGCCGCGTGGCGCAAGCTTCAGCTTGCCGCGGCGAACTTCAGTTCGCCGGAACTAGCCCAACTAGGCCTTGTGCGTTTCCCCGCGCTAGTGTAGCCTTGGCAGTAACTCGACAAGGAGGCCGCAATGCGGATCGCTGTCTTGCTCTCGGTCTTGTGCTGCGGCGCGCTCGCCGCCGCCACCACTATCAAACAGCCGACATTTTTCGGGCGGCAAGACTATGGTGCCTTCACACCCTTTGTCACCGTAACCGATGTCAATGGCGATAAGATCCCGGACATGATAACTGTCGGCGGCAGCACCATTCAAACTTGGTTCGGAAATGGCTTCGGCGCCTTTGTCACGGGACCGAGGCTATTAACTGAATGGATGGCCATCGTCAACGCCGTGCCGGTCGACTTGAATGGGGATGGCGAAACGGATCTGGTTATCGCCGGCCAAGCCCAAAACCCCGCATATGGCATTGGGGTGTGTTTCGGCAACGGCGACGGCACCTTTCAGCAGCCCGTTCTTTACCCGATCGGCGGCACCGGCTACACAACCACCGGCGTAGCGCTCGGGGACTTCAACGGCGACGGTATCCTGGACGCCGTTGTCGGTGGCGAAACGGGGATTTGGCTGTTCACCGGCAAGGGCGGTGGTGTGTTCAATACAGGGGTGCTGCTAACTCCTTCCATATCGGGCCTCAGGCGGAACATCGTCACTGCGGACTTCAACGGCGACGGGAAGCTCGACCTTGCCGCTGCCACCGACAGCGGCTTTGTCGTACTCTTCGGCAACGGCAATGGCACGTTCCAGTCACCGGTTAGCTATACAGCGGCTTCCTTGCCAGAGTGGATAGCCATCGGCGATCTCAACCGGGACGGTCATCTCGATATCGCAATCGCGGCGCCAGCGGCTGGTTCTGAGGGTCTCGTCTATATTTACCTGAACAACGGCAAGGGGCGCTTCTCTGCACCATCCGAAGTTCCCCTGATCTGCGACCAGATCGCCATCGGTGACGTAAACGGCGATGGCATTCCCGATCTGGTGAGCAGCTTGGGCTTTGTGTCGTTCGGCTTGGGCAAAGCTAAGTTCGCGCCAGCCGTATATTATCCGGTCGAGACTTCCGAGCCCTCTCAGAACGTGGTGCTGGCCGACCTGCGCAAGAAGGGCCTCACGGACATCCTTTTCGCGGAGAACTTTGCCGTCTCCGTGCTGCTAAACTCAGGCACGGGCACCTTCGAGGACGGCGTGTGGACCTCCGTGCCAGGCGCAGGCAACTGCGGGGCGGCCGCGGATTTCAATGGCGATGGCAAGCCGGATATGGCGGTGCCCACCTCGACGGGGATCACGATTTTATTTGGGACCGGAAAGGCCAGCGCGCCGTACAGCATAGGGCCCTCCTTCGCGATATCCGGTGGTGCGACTTGCCCCATTACGCGGGATCTAAACGGGGATGGCATCCCGGACCTGGTGGTGGGAGCCAACGGGCTAGGAGGCGTGGGAGCGTACCTGGGCAAGGGAGACGGCACTTTCACGCTGGCCGGCGTCATACCGATGAGTCCCGGCTTCCTGGTGCTCGGGGATTTCAACCACGACGGGATACCGGACGTTGCGGATTCCTCGAACCAGTTCGCGCTGGGCAATGGCGACGGAACGTTTCAGGCGGTGCAGCCTATCCTCACCAGCCCGCCGCCCCTCGGTTTTAGTTGGATTGCCGCCGGCGATGTGAACAATGACGGTTTTACCGATATATTGGCGACGGAAGGGGACTTTGGAACAGCAATGTATGTGCTGCTGAATGACAAGCATCGCGGATTCACATTGAGTAACACCATCACGAATCCCAGCGGCATGTATACCGTCACAACAGCCGATCTGAACAGGGATGGGAACTTGGACGCGGTTGTCCAGACGTGTTGTAACGCTACTGTCTACCTCGGCAACGGGCAAGGAGGGTTCACACTGACCACGACACTCGCATACCCGGGATCTGACATCCTTCCAGTTGAGATAGGGGACGTGAACGGGGATGGTATCCCTGACCTTTTGTTGCCGGCAGACGGGAGCGTAGCAATCGCGCTGGGCAACGGGGATGGAACGTTTTCGACTGGCCCCACCGTGGGAGTGGGTCCGGCCGAAGGCCAGATTCTCCTGCAGAATCTGCACGGCCAGACCAAACCCGGCCTGCCAGACTTGGTCGAGCCGGACGGCAGCGGCGGGGTGACGGTGCTGATCAACCTCACAGGACTAAAGTAAAAGTGGGCCAGGCGCTTTCGCCTGGCAACCCCGCCTAGCCCTAATGCCGTTTAGTGAAGGACGGCGTCCCGATGCTTCCCATGGGGCCGTCCTGAGATTAGTGGTGGAAGGGGAGATCCCGACAGCTATTCGTGTTCGTAAACACTGCGGCGTTAGTCGCGGGAACAGGCAGATTCTGGCCCGAATGCTGGTCGGTTCGAGTAAAATGGTGCTTTCTGTGGTGCAGATTCAACCGATGCCGCAGAATCCGCCAGCAGCGCTAGAATGGTGATCGAGATGGATCGTGTGCCGCCACAGCCCGTCAAGGATCCGCCCAACCTGATCCGGTCCGGTGCGTTCTCGCTCGACCGTCTGTTGAGCCATATCGACCCAGGCACGGAGGAGGAGTCCGAAGAGTTCGTACGCCGCATCTATGAGCAGCGCCATATTGACCGCTCCTCCGATTGCAACGGCAAGACTCGTCGTTGACACAGACGTCGCCAGCTTTATCTTCAAGTAGCATCCCGAATTCGCGCCGCGCTACATGGACATTGTTCGCGGTTCCGAGCTGACTGTTTCATTCATGACTCTGGCCGAGATGCGCCAAGGCGCCCTGGATGCGAACTGGGGACCCCGCAGATGCGCTGTGCTGGAAGCTTACCTGGCCGACTTCTCAGTCCTTCATTCGGACAGCCTGCTGTGCTCCACGTGGGCCGCCGTTCGGAACGAGAGCACGCAAAAGGGACATCCGATTAGTTCGGCCGACGCATGGATTGCCGCCACAGCGCCGGTCCTCTCAGCGCCCCTGGTGACGAACAATTCCAAGAACTACCGGCATTTAGACAAGCTCCAGATTGTTTCTGCGGCTGCCGAATAACTCTCGATGCGGTGTAGGTTTTGGGCGCCCTTATCCGGATTGTTCCCCGAAAGTCGCGCAGCGTCTACCAACAGCCGGCGAGCAGCCCTTCGCGCCGGCAACTCGCCGCCGGGGAGGTAATTCCTTCAACGAGTCCGCTGTTCGGTCTCAACGGGTCGCCAACCATGGCCGTTCGTCCCGCCCACCGTGCGTTAACTGAACAGCATTGCGCCTAGCCCAAACTGGAAGTTGTACATTCCCGCGCTAGTGTAGCCTTGTCAGTAACCCAATTGGGCGGCCTAAATGCGGATCGCGGTATTGCTGTCCCTTCTGTGCTGTAACACAGTCGCGGCAGCGACCATCATACAGCCGACGCTTCTCGCGCGCCGGGCCTATCCTGTCGGTACAATCGCCGTGCCCCGCCGGTTTTCCGGTCACAAGTTTCGAAAATAACGCCACCCCACGCCAACCAAACCACTTACCGCCAAGCCACCCTCCTTGCTAGGGCCGTTTTTCAGCACCCGCCATATAGCATGGAACCGAAGTAAGGGTGCCTCATCCCCTCACTTCAAAGGAAAATCCAAATGATAATTTCGCAAAAGCAGCAAGAAGCAAACCAGCAGAATGCGCAGCATTCCACCGGTCCGGTAACTCCCGAGGGTAAGGCGGCCGTGCGCCTCAATGCCCTCACCTACGGCCTGCGCGCTCGTAGCACTCTCATCCCTGGCGAAGATCCCGAGGAATATAAGTAGCTTTGGGACGAGCTCTCGGCCGAGTGGCAGCCCCAAACCCGCACCGAGCGGCTCCATCTGGAGCAGATGGCCACCGACCACTGGTTGCTCGCCCGCATTGCCAGAGCCGAGCGCCAGATCTTCGAAGCCGAACTCGATTTCAAAGAGGCGCTTGTCATGCTGAACTACGCTTCCACGTATCGCGTGCGCCTGGAGCGTTCCTTCACCTCCGCCCTGCGCGAATTGAAGCAGGCCCAAAAGGAGCGACAGGCCCGCCAGCGGCAGCAAGCGCAAACCGCGAAAGCCGTACAAGCCGAACACGCCGCCCCGCCCCCCGATTACGTGATGTCCGCCGGCACCGAGGCCCACCCGGCCTTCGGTTCGCCCATCACCCCCGACAGCCGTTAGCAATCCGACCCCCTGCTCTTTGACAACCGGACCGCACTGCACAACGGACAAGCGATCACTGTCTCTGCACCACGCCGAAAACACAACCCGGACCCCCATCCCCCGGCCCCCGACCCCGGCGAGCGAAGCAAGCCGATCCCCCAGCCTCCAGTCCCAGTCTTCATTTCCAACCACTTGGGCTTCGATCGTTCAGAGTGGCGCAGGCACTCCTGCCTGGTGTGTCGAGTAGTGATGTGCATTCAAGGGGTGCAAGTCCCCCATGGACCGTAATGACCGGAACCATCCGTCTAAGCAAGGGTGCCCGTCGCGAGGCGGGATCTGAAGAAAGC
>JBEKUO010000251.1:0-9595 GCA_049514955.1 Bryobacteraceae bacterium
TCTGCTAAAATTGAAATGCAATGATGCCGCTTGACGAATTAGAACGACAGTACACGCCCCTCCGCGAACAGGCGCTCGCCGTGCGGAGGTATCTTTGACGCTCCCGCGCAAAAATCCAAACTGCAAAAAGTAGAAGAGCAGACCAACGCGCCCGGCTTCTGGAACCAGCCCGAGAAGAGCCAGAAGATCATGCAGCAGCGCAAGCGCATCGAGGAGAGCCTCGCCAACGAGCAGCGCATCGCCGCGCTCACCTCAGACCTGGATACGCTGTTCGAACTGGCCCGCGAAGGCGAAAACGTCAACGTCGATATCGAGCGCGAGTTGCAGTCCTTTGCGCAGTTTCTGGAGCGCGTGGAGAACCTGCTGCTGCTCTCCGGCGAGAACGACCAGCGCAATGCAATTGTGACCATCCATCCGGGCGCCGGCGGCACCGAGAGCCAGGACTGGGCGGAGATGCTGCTGCGCATGTATTTGCGCTGGGCCGAGCGCGAGGGCTTCTCCACGGTGATCACCGACCGGCTGGAGGGAGAGGGCGCCGGCATCAAGTCCGTCACCTTCGAAGTGAATGGCGAGAACGCTTACGGGCTGCTCAACTCGGAGATCGGCGTGCACCGGCTGGTGCGCATCTCGCCGTTCGACGCCAACGCGCGCCGGCACACGTCGTTCGCGTCGGTGTTCGTTTACCCGCAGGTGGACGACGAGATCAAGATCGACATCAAGCCGGACGATCTGCGCATCGACACGTTCCGTTCCGGCGGCGCCGGCGGCCAGCATGTCAACATGACCGACTCTGCGGTGCGCATCGTGCACTTGCCCACGAACATCGTCGTGCAGTGCCAGAACGAGCGCTCGCAGCATAAGAACCGCGACAGCGCCATGAAGCAGCTTCGCGCGCGTTTGTATGAGTTCGAGCTGGAGAAGAAGCGCGAGGAAGCCGCTAAGACCGAGGCGACCAAGCTGGATATCAACTTCGGCAGCCAGATCCGCAGCTACGTGCTGGCGCCCTACCGCATGATCAAAGATCACCGCACGAAGCTGGCCATCGGTGACGTGGACCGCGTGCTGGAGGGCGATCTGGAGCCGTTGATCCACGCTTACTTGGTCTACCGCAAAACGGGCAAGACGGCGGGCGACGGCAAAGACGAGTTGCCGGAGTGAAGAGCGACGCGGAGACGCGGCGACACGGCGACGCGGCGACCACCGACCTGCGGCGCGCGGCTGAGTTGATCCGGGGCGGGGGACTCGTCGTTTTTCCTACCGAAACAGTCTACGGGCTGGGCGCCAACGCACTGGACGCCGCGGCCGTAGCGCGTATTTTCGCGGTGAAAGGAAGGCCTCGCAAGAGTCCGCTGATCGTCCACGTGGATTCGATCCAGATGGCGCGCGCCCTCGTGCTGGAATGGCCGGAAGCAGCCGAGCGCCTGGCCCGCAAGTATTGGCCCGGACCGCTGACGCTGGTGTTGCCCAAGCAGCCTGCGATTCCCGACATCGTGACAGCCGGCCTCGCGACCGTTGGCTTGCGCATGCCCGCGCATCCCCTGGCACTGGAGCTGATACGCGAGGCGGGTGTGCCCATCGCCGCGCCCAGCGCTAACTTGTTCACGCAGCTTTCACCCACCACCGCGGAGCATGTCCGACAGACGCTGGGCGATGCTGTCGATCTCGTGCTCGACGGCGGACCGGCGGCCGTCGGAATCGAATCGACGGTGCTTTCGCTGGTTGGCGGCGTGCCGGTGCTGCTGCGGCCCGGGGTGATTTCCTTGCCGGAGATCGAGTCGCTGATCGGCCCCGTGCGCATCGCGGAAGACTCGGGCCTCGATTCGCATGCGTCTCCGGGGATGCACCCGCGCCATTACAGTCCGCGTACGCCGCTGCTGCTGTTAGCCACCGGCGATATGGAGCCGGCCGGCCGCGGAGCATGGCTGCGTCTCGGCCGCGAGATGCCCACCGAACCGCGCGCTTACGCCGCGAGGCTTTACGATGCGCTGCATCGCCTGGACGCCGCCGGCCTCGATTGGATCGCCGTGGAGCGTCCGCCGGATGCGCCGGAATGGGCCGGCGTGCTCGACCGGCTCCAGCGTGCGGCGAATCGCTAATTACTGTACGCCAGTAAGATGAAATACGGTTCCGCAGCCCTGGCCGTACTGGCAGGCAAGCGCGCCACCTGCAGCCGTCGTGCCGTAGAAGCTGCCGTCGAGAGCGATCACCAGTGCGGTGGGTCCATAGCCTCCGAAGCTCGCAGTCGCCGAGTAGTAGAACGCATACAAGGTGCGTAACTCGCCAGTCAGCGTCAGTTCGAAGATAGTCCCGCCCCCGAATTCCCCGCCGCCGGTTGTGCCGAAGAGCCGTCCGCTGCCGGCGACCAGGTTCGCAGGGCCGCTTCCCGAAGTGGAAGCTGAAAAGTTGTACAGGGTGGTCAGGGCGCCGCCTGGAGTCAATTGGAAAACGATGCCGCCACCCGCGCTGCCGCCGGCGGAAGTCGCACCGTAGAGGTTGCCATCCGTCGTGAGGATCAGGCTCGAAGGAGTGCCGCCATCGGCTTGCCCGGTGAAATTGTACAGCGTAGTCAGGGTTCCGCTCGCGTTGAATGCGAAGACCGTACCCTTTCCGCCCGACCCGCCGGATTCCGTAATGCCGTAGAAGGTACCGTTTTTCGCCGCTACCAATATGGAGGGAGCCGAACCATCCGCGCCGCTAAACGAATACAAAGTCTGCAGACCGGCATTGGAGAGACGGTAGATCGTGCCTTGGCCGTTGGCGCCGGCAGCCGAGGTGGTTCCATAAATGGCGCCATCGGAACCCTCGACTACACCCGCTATGGGAATCTCGCCATCATCGTGGGCTCTGAACGCGTAGAGTTGGCTATATGTCCCGCTTGGCGTGAACTGGAAGATTGCACCGCAGCCGTACGCGCCTTCAGGATCCGAATTGCAAGCAGTGGGCGCACCGAAGTATCCTCCCTGCTGGCTCGTTCCGTAGATGTTACCGTTGCTGGCCTGAAACAGCCGGTTGGGGTAGTACAAAGGCGCTGCCAAAGTCGTCAGCGCTCCTCTGGGAGTAACGCGAAAGGCGCTTGAATTGGGAATGCTCCAGTCGGTGGTGCCGTAGTAATTGCCATCCGCGCCCCGGATGAGGCTGTTGGGATTCACGGCGTCCGGGCAATAAGGGAATGGGCTGGGGCTGGCGGGGCAGAAGGTATAGATGGTGCTGAGCGGCGGGCCGATCTCGAATGGCTGGATACTGAGAGCGCTCCCGTTCGGCGTGGTCACGGTTAGAGGATAGGTGCTGGCTCCCGATGGCACCTGGGCAGTGATCTGCGTATCCGACACCACGGTGAACGTGGCGGGTGCCTTGCCGAATTGGACGCTCGTGGCGCCGGTGAAGTTAGCGCCCGTCAGGGTCACCTGTGCACCGGCAGGCGAACTGTTCGGCACGAAGTTGGCGATAGTAGGCGACTGCGGACCGAGCTTTTGCAACTCAAAGACGGTGCCGCAATTGACGCACGGGCCTGCGGGAAAGCCGCCGCCGGCAGTTGTGCCATAGAGGTTGCCGTCGCTCCCCAGCAGGACGCTTGTCGGCGCGGCGCCTTCCTGGCCTCCGGTAAGGGTGTATAAGAAGCTGAAGCCGCTCGGAACGGAAACCTCGAAAACGTCCCCAAGGTTTTCGGAGCCGCCGCTCGCGGCGATGCCATAGACATTCCCGTCCCGGCCCGCGCGCAGAGTGTAGGGAGGATCTCCATCGGTGTAGTCGAACCCATGCAGTACGCTAAGCTGCCCTTGCGTGTCGAGGCGTAGGACACGCCCGGACCCATAGGGGTCCAAACCCATCGTGAAGTAGAAGGCGCCGTCGCCGCCCACTACGAGGTTGCCGGGATTCTGGACCACCGAAGGGAGGATGTTCCAGATATCTGTCCCGACTCCGGAAGGCGTGATCTGAATGAATTCACCACTGCCCGAGAATTGACCAACGCCGGAGTTAGTCAGTCCAAAAAAGTCGCCGCTCGGAACCTGAACCAGGCCTACGAACTGGCTTCCATAAAAGCAGTCAGGCGCGGAGCAGAATGTATACAGCGTGGAGATGTCGCCAGCCTTGGTGAGCTTGAAGACGGTGACGGCTGGTGGCTGCGAACAGCAAACGCCCCCTGCGCCTGTGGTTCCATACAGGTTGCCATCCAGGCCTTGCAGCAGATTGGCGGGATATTGGCCGTCGGGCCCCGAGAAGGCATAAAGAGTCGAGAAATGGCCTTGTGCGTCGATGTGGAAAACCGTGCCGCAACCCGAGGGGCAGGCCGTGTTGCCGCCCAGTGTGGTTCCGTACAGTGTCTGATCCTTGGCCAGGATCAGGCTATTGGGAGATGCGCCATCGGTTCCGGCGAACTGATGCAGCGTTGTGAGTTGCCCGGCCGTTGTCAGATGGAAGACGGTCCCGTAGCCGGCGCCTCCCAGCGCGGCAGCGCCGAAAAAGGAGCCGTCGGAGGTCTGCAGCAGAGCGACGGGGTCCTGTCCGTCCTTACCAGCAAAGTTGTGCAGCGGGATAACGGAATAGTTCTGCGCGAGCGCCAGATTCCAACCCGCGAGGACCAGGGAGACAGCGGATGCGATTCGCATATTGCAGGACTATAGCGCGGAACGCCGGGGACGTGCAATAGACCCTGCCTTTACTCTGGATGTCCCGCTAAATTTATGCAGGCAAGGAGGATGAGGTGCTGCCTGTCCGTACTACGAGCGTCGAACTACGCAGGGACGTGTGCTCCGGCGCGCGAGGTCACCGGCGGTCGCCAGTCTGCCCGATAACTCACTCGGCGGGCTGGCGCTGAGTGAGCAACATTGTAACCTACACCCGCTCTAGCTTCTCCTTTGTCAACTCACCCCGCACATTCCCCGTGTTCAGTGTACTGGCCGGCTCGAATAACAGCACGTGCACCTCCTGATCGGCCACCGGCCGATGCTCCACGCCGCGTGGCACGATCAGGAATTCACCTTCGTGGAGATCGATGGCCTGTTCCCGCCCGTCGCCCGACCGGTAATCCATGCGAAAACTCCCGCGGAGGACCAGGAATAACTCGTCCTCTGCGTCATGATGATGCCAGACAAAGTCGCCCAGAAACTTTACGAGCTTCACCTGCTGCCCGTTCAATTCCCCGGCAATCTTCGGGCTCCAGTGCTCCGCGAATAAC
The DNA here is from genome assembly GCA_049514955.1 of Bryobacteraceae bacterium. Classification (GTDB taxonomy): domain Bacteria; phylum Acidobacteriota; class Terriglobia; order Bryobacterales; family Bryobacteraceae; genus Bog-159. The sequence continues at coordinate 5,177 of JBEKUO010000251.1, forward strand.
GACAGCTTTTCAGACAGATTTACTTTTTGCATCATTCACCACCCAATCCCGTGCAGAAACTTCCGGATGACTACCCAACTCGATAGCCTTCGCTTCCGGCTTGCCGAGTTACCGCACGCGCCTGATCTTTTCCTCCAGGGAGCATACATGAACACGTGAAGGCGTCTTCGCGGTCGCGCGGTAGGTGCGGTGCCCTCTGCCGAAGATCGCGCAATTACGGCTGCGGCGCCCTCCACCACGCGCTGCATGAAAACGGCCGTGCTGTCCGCACCGGCTGCTGTCCGCACCGTGTTATACGCGCAAAGGTTCCAGAGCTTCCAATCGAGACGCTCCGCGAGCTTCTTCGCGACGTCGGAACCGGTCATGCTAGCCTACCGGACCGCGACAAACGAGATCTGCTCCAACGCCGGCCATTGGCCGCGATCGTTGGCCGTGCGCTCTTTGACTGGCGGAATCTGCTGGATGGTGGTCCGCGTCGGCGGAGTTTCCGGGAAGTACGTCTTATACACGCCGTTCATCTTCGCGAAATCGGCGATGTCGTCCAGGTACACATTGGCGGCCACCACGTCGGAGAGCTTCAGACCGGCTTCCTCCAGCCCGTCCAGCAGATTTCGGAAAGACATGCGCACCTGCTCTTCCACGCCGGATGCATAGACGCCGCTGTTCGGCCCGGGAATGAACGCGGACTTCGCCGAGCAGTACAGGATGTCTCCGGCGAACACGCAGGGACTCGCGGTGGGGCTGGGCTCCATATTCTTGGGCCGCACGGCGCGGCGCTTGGCGAGATCCTTGATCGCCACGCCCGTGAATTGGATCGGGACGGGACCAACCACCTGGATAGTGGCGCGCGCCGGCGTGTTTCCGAATTCGAAGAACGGCGCGTAAGCCCGGTTCATCTCTTCGTAGGTAAGGGCGCTGGTCAGATAAGGATTCACAAACACCATATTGCGGAAATCCATATCGGCCGCCATCAATACTTCGCCCATACGATTGAGCGCGTCCTTGGGATTGCCGGCCGTGACGCCAGAGAGGTAGAGTAAGCCGCCCGCCATCACCGCATCTGGCGTTTCAGCCAAACGATATTCGGGGTGAGGAAGCCAAACTTCGCGCCGGGTGGCCGCATCCACGACCGCCACGGCATTGATCTCGATCGGCGTATCTTCGGGTAGCTTGGCTACGCCCAACACCGCGCGCGCCGGACCGTTCCGCCCGAAGTACTCCGTCCAGGCTCGATCGATCCCCTCGTAGTTCCACGGCTCGGGTACATACACCTGCGTGTAAACCAGGTGCTGCATCGTCAGACCGGCAGCCTCCACGATGGTCTTCACATTGTCGAGACATTGCCGCACCTGGTCGCGCGTGTTCTCCGGGAACTTGCCGTCAGGTCCCTTTGCGCCCTGTCCCGACACGTAGAGAAACTCACCGGCGAGGATGCCGGGACTATAGGGCCCCGCCGTCTTGGCGCCTGGCGGAAAGATGACTTTCTTAGTTGCGGCTGGCATGGTTGCGGCGCACAGAAGGAAGCACACTAACAAGTTGCGGAAAAAACTGTTGGCAGGCTGCAGGCCTGCCCCACCTGGCGAAGTAGCCATACCTCAGGCCCGTTCGGCGGTCCATCGGGCCTGCCCGTACTCGCCCAGCCGGACCACTCCCGCGATGTGGCCGCTCTGAACGTCGCCTGTGAATTCGTAATGCAGAGTCGTGCCTTCGATATGATGGCCGCTGCGCAAGAACACGCGCCGGCCTTCCACGGCGCCCGTCAGATTTCCGGATAGGATATCGCCGCGATGCGTGCCGCTGAGTTTGCCGTCGTGCTGCGCGATGCTCATGTGGTGCCGGGACGATCCCGAGACGAACGCCAGCTCCAAGTTCCACTCTCCGGAGACGTCGGCGGCAGCCGCCTCCGGTTCGACCACCGTGATCTGCGGCGGCTTCGCCAGCAGATTATGAATGGCCGCCGCCGCGATCTTATCGTCTCCGGGCATCATCATGTAGGGCATGATGGTGATGGAACTCGGGCGGTTGTCGCGGCGCGTACCAGTGCCCTCGTTCACGGCAATGCGCGGCTGCCCGTGGAGCAGAATCTCTTCCACTTCGGCGCCGGTGATGCCGAGTTTCTGCGCATCCCAATGCAGGCGCAGGCGGGGCGCGTGGTTCGAGAGATCTTCGGGTTGCAGGATCTCGCTGGTCACGCCCGGCACTTGAGTGGCCTGCTCGGCAATGTAATCGAGCCACGACTGCCACTGCCGCCACTCCCCCTCATGATCGCGTTTGACCCACATCTCCACCGCCGCCAGCATCCCCATGATCTCTTCCTTGCCGACCTTGAGCGAGCGGCCGAAGGTATGGTGCGGCGCGCTGTTGATCCAGGCCGCGCGCACCAAGTCCTTCTGGCCCAGCAGCAGGCCGCCGGCTTGCGGACCGCGCAGGCATTTGCCCCCGCTGTAGGCCACCAGGTTCGCGCCGTGCTGCAAGTGAATATTGGGGATGGTGAGCGTCTCGGCCGCCGCATCCACCAGCACGGGGACGCCTTTGCGGCGTGCGATAGCCGAAGCATTCTCGATCGATAGCTCGCCCCTTTCGGCAGCCGGGCAGGAGAGGATCATGACCATGGCCGTTTGCGGACCCAAGGCTGCTTCGAATTGCGCGGCGGTTTCGACCTCGATCATCTTCACGCCCAGCATGCGCACGGCGTGGTCGTATTCGTTGCGCGAATATCGCGGCGCCACCACTTCGTTCTTCAGCCCGGAGAGGTTGGGAACCCGCTGCATCTTTTCCGGATCCCCGCCCGCGATGCACGCGGAGGTAGCGTGCGTCAGGGCGGCGGCGCATCCCGCGGTGACAATGCCCCACTCCGCCTTGGTCAGTTCGGCCAGGCGCTGCCCCACGGCATCCATCAGCTCATCCATCTGGACGTAAGCATGGGATGCCGCTTCCATGGCCTGCTTAACCTCTGGCAAGGTCTGCGAGCCCGTGATGATGGTATACGTGCCTCTGCAGTTCACCAGCGGCGTGACCCCGATCGACTGGTACAGGTTGGCGCCCAGTTCCAGCGAGCGCGCAGGCGCGGCTAAGGCGGGCTCCGGGATGGACGCGGATACGCCGGCGGCCGCCAGGATGGCGCCCGACCGGAACAAGCCGCGCCGGCTCAGTTTCGAAGATGGCATGAAAGGCCCTCCACTTAAGGAAATGCTAATCGCTCGGCGGCCGGAAAGCAAGGCGGGGGCGATGCTGGACCTCTCCTCCCGAAGATCAACGCTGCCGCCGACATCGAGCGGGACGGGTCGAATGACGCGAATCGCTACCTTATTGGCCCGCGCGCATTGGCGGTACTACCTCGCCCGTAAGAGCGCCGCTCGCAGCGAGCACGGACTCCACGCTTATTAGCGGAGCACTGGAGCGGCCGATGCCGTTCCAGCTCTTGTGCAGTTCCCTCCGTTTCAGCCTTGGTTCCCGGCCATCGGCAAACAGGAGAATCGCTGGCCGAGCCCGCGTCAGTTCGGCAGTTGCAGAACGTTCGACACGATCTTGCCCCGCCAGCAGGGAATCATGTTTGGGTTGGGGTAGCCGTACAACGGGCAGATGGGATTCTCATCGTCCAACTCAACCCGCACTTGGCAGCGTTTTTTGAGGAACGTCTCCAGCTTCTCCGAGTCGTACAAAACATAGAAGCGTGCGAGTGGGATTTTCACTGTGTAGCCGGCGTTCGGAATCAACGGAAGGACCCATGGATCAAGCCGGCCGCCGACAACACCGGGGCCACCCGTATAGATCACACGCCGGTCCTCACCACTAGGCACAGTCCCGATCAACTGGAACCCAAAGTCGTATAAACGAGAGCCGATCAGAGCGCCGAAAGGAAGCAAGAGCGGTTTATCATCGACATTCTGCACCGTGACCACAATCTCAGAATTGGGAGTGCTGGAAATGGCAATCCCCATTTTCACGCCGTTCACAGCGGAGCCCCATGCGTCGGCGGCGACGCCGAAGCGCACGAAAACGAGCACTGCAGACGCCCCTAACCAGAAACGGCACATGGTGCTTGGACACCGTCTTGACGCCGAAGGTGCCGTTCGATCTGGCACAGTGCTATCGAGTACCGGCGCGACCCGTGTGGCTCCCGAAACCGCGCCCGACAACCGCAGCCGGCCGCGATTTCAATTCTGGAAGATCGGCTACGGTCGCAGGGCGATGCCGAAGCGGGGAGCACTCGGGCTATGGGCGGGTGCGCGACACAAAAGTGGAGAAGCTGGCGTTATGTGGGGCAGGCTGGCAGCCTGCGCGGCGGTTGGCTACTGCCGCTGTCTGGTGCAAACGCGGCAGGTGGCCGATTGACAATCGGCCGCAGCTAACCAAGCTGCCCCACAATGGCACCTGCGCCTTGCGTACCACATACGCTCAGATTCCACCCGTGCTGTT
>JBEKUO010000252.1:0-9557 GCA_049514955.1 Bryobacteraceae bacterium
AGAAATAGATATCCAACCAGCCGTCGCGGTTGTAGTCGGCGGCGGCGGCGCCGGTAAACGTTCCCTGCGGCGCGTTGGCGAATTGAAACGCGCCTGGCTTTTGGCGAAACTTGCCGCCGCCTTGATTCAGAAACAACAGCGGGCCGTTCGCGCGCACGACCACCAGATCCTGGCGACCGTCATTGTCGAAGTCGGCAAACAGCGCGCAAGCTGTATTTTCGAGGACCCCAACGCCGGATGCCTCGGTGATGTCTTCAAAAGTTCCGTCCCCGCGGTTTCGATAAAGCCGGTTGGGAAGACCGGCCGGCTGGCAAACGTAGACATCGTCGAACCCGTCATCGTCGATGTCTCCGACTGACACCCCATTGTGACCGTAAATGTCGATGCCGCACGCGCCGTCGAGAACTGTGCGCCAGTAATCGACTCCGCGAAGCATCTGCGCGGAGTAAGACGGATTGCGGCCGAACGCTTGCGGAGTCACATCGGCATACCATGGTCCATCGGACCGGCTGCGAGTCTCGCCGGTCGCCTGCCAGCTCCGAAGGCGATATCCGCCTGTAGAAGGCGTGTCCCATTCGAGTTCCCAGAAGCCAACGCGCTGCTCGCGGTAGAAATCCGGGCCGGCGCCGACGAACTCATACCGTACCTGTGTCTGAATGCGGCCGGGGCCTGCGTCGATCCTGGTCACCTGGAATTCGGCGGTCACAATCCTCGAAAAGGCACCGAGTGTGGATCGTAGTTCCTGAAGAAAGACGCCGGGGCCAAGGGACGTCGCGCGCGCGAAGGTGATGCGCCGCACTTCAAGCGCGGGGCCGGGACGCACGATCCGGGATTCCAATGGCCGAAGTGATGACCCCAGGAAACCGTCGGCAAGAACCTTTTCGACGCCCAATTTCCGCGGCGACTCCAACAGATTCGCGCTCCATCCGGCAAGAAAAGCGGCGATCTGGTCGTGATACTTCTCCGTGGCGAAATCGTCGAGACCCGCATCCGTCTTGAGGAGCACCGCATCGAGTGGCGTCTGCGCCCGATAGTGAGGATGCAGGTGATATTCGTGATCCGGCCCGCGTGTGCTTTGGGCAGGGGCGAAGCCACGCAGCAGAACTGCCGCAGCCCCCTGGCAGGACCGCTTTAGGAAGTTGCGTCGACGAAGCGAGATCTTCACGTCCGGCAACTTGTTTGGTGCCCGGCATACCGCTTGCCCAGAATCGGAGCCGCGACCGTAAGGGAGCGGTTATCACGCCAGCGCACCACACTAGAATCTAACACGGGGGCGTCCAAGCCTGGTCTTTGCTAAACTTGCAGACAACGTTGCGCATCACTTACGACACCGTACGCCGAATCGCGCTCGCCTTTCCGAACGTCGAGGAGGGTACCTCCTACGGTACGCCCGCCTTGAAGGTGAAGGGCAAACTGTTCGTCCGCCTAAAAGAGGATGGCGATTCGGTCGTGCTCACAATGCCGTTCGACCAGCGCGCGGAGCTGTTGGCTGCCGATCCAGAAGCTTACTACATCACCGATCATTATCGCGACTACCCGGCGATGCTCGTGCGACTCTCCAAGGTGCATCCGGATGCGCTCCACGAATTGGTGCAGATTGCGTATCGCGCCGCATTGCCATCAAAACGCAGCCGCCCGCCACGCCATCTCCTCCCGATCATACTCGCGGCACTGGTGCTGCTCACTCCAGCGGCGACACGCGCGGCCGGCGACACGCCGGAAGCGCACCTGGGCAAGGGTTACGACGCCTTAAGGCAAGAGCGGTACGACGTGGCGCTCACCCAATTCCGCGCCGCGCTGCGCCTGGACCCCACCCTGGTTATGCGGGCGCGCTTTCCTTTAGCGGTCGCACTTTTCGAGCTGAAGGAATCGGCGGAAGCGCGCCGGGAATTTGAAACCGTGCGCCGTGAAGCCGGGGACCATCCCAACGTCTCGTATTACCTGGGGCGGCTGGACCTGCTGGATCAGAACTTCGCCGGCGCGATCCGGAATTTGACGAAAGCCATCGCCAAGCCACCTTTCCCCGACACAGGGTATTATTTGGGCCTCGCTTGCTTCAAGCAGGGCGACTTACCGGCTGCTGAAAAATGGTTGAAACAAGCCACGCAAATCAATCCGCAAGACAGTATCGCGCAGTACCAATTGGGGATGGTGTATCGCAAAGAAGGCCGCGAGGCAGAAGCTAAGAAGGCCCTGGCGCTGTCGGCGGAGATTCGCCAGCGTGATACACAGGAAAGCCAGCTAAGAACGGAGTGCGCACAAAAGCTGGACGCGGGCCCCCGCGATGAAGCGCGCGCGATTTGCCAGCGGCTGTACGATCCCGGAAACGCCGAGAAACTGACCGCGCTGGGAACCATCTACGGCCAGCACGGCGATCTGGAAGCCGCGCTGGAGCCTTTGCGCCGCGCTGCGGAACTGGCTCCCCAATCGGCGCAAATGCAATACAACCTCGCGCTCACCTATTACCAACTGAACCGCTTTGAGGACGCGCGCGCACCTATTGCCAGCGCCGTCCAGCGATGGCCGGACATCTTTCAATTGAACTTCCTTTATGGAGCCGTGCTGTCGAAGCTGGGTGAAGACCTGCTGGCATATCAGGCACTGCGCCGAGCGCACGAGCTCAATCCGCAGGATCCCGGAGCAGTGGATCTGCTGTACGCGACCACGCTCCGCCTGGCGCACAAGAGCCAGGACGCCCACCAATACTCCGACGCGTTGCGTTACTTCGAAGACGCGGCGAAGCAGCGGCCTGACGATCCCGAGCCGCAAAGGGGCAAGTCCGAAATCCTGAGCAAGGGCCCGGCCTGACCCCATCCCGCGCGTGTATACTCAGAGTTTCAGGAGAGAATACCCATGCTCACCAGGCGCACGTTCCTGCAATCCAGCGCTGCGACGGCGTTGGCCACCCGCCTGTTTTCCGCCTCGGAAGGTTCCACCAAACCCAACCCCGAACTAGAAAATCTGGGCGCGGTAGCCTCGCGCGAAGCGAAGAAACTCAAAGCCTCCTACGCCGACATACGCATCATCCGCTACCGGCAGCAGTTTCTGACCGTGCGGCTCAATCCCGAGCGCGGCACGGGCAAGACGCTCGAAGTGCCGGCGGTATCCGATGGCGGTTCGTTCGGCTTCGGCGTGCGCGTGATCGTTGGCGGCGCGTGGGGATTTGCCGCCTCGCCGCTGGTCACCAAGGAAGAAATCGCGCGCATGACCGCCGAGGCGGTGGCGGTCGCACGCGCCAACGCAGCGCTGATGACCAAGCCGGTGGAACTCGCCCCGGTGCCCGCCTATCGGGAACGCTGGCAAACGCCGCACGAACGCGATCCGTTTGAGGTTCCGCTCGAAGAGAAGCTCGACTTGATCCGATCGGCTGCCGCGGAAGTGAAAAAGGAGAAGGGCGTCTTCGCAGCGGGCTGCAACCTTTCGTTCCGCTCCGAGGACAAGTACTTCGCCTCATCGGTGGGCTCTTCCATCCAGCAGCTCAATTTACAGACGTACGGCCAGGTGAACGCCACAGCCACCGATTTCAAGCGGGCGCTCTCGAAGTCGCGCCGTTACCAGCCGCAGCAGGTCACGGCCGGATACGAATACGTCCCATTGATGAACCTGGTCGAGAACGCGCAGCGCATTCGCGAGGAGGTGATCGAACACCTCAACGCTCCGCCTGTCACTCCGGGCAAGAAGGACCTCGTGCTGGTGCCCAGCCATCTGTGGCTCACCATTCACGAGAGCATCGGCCATTCGACAGAGCTCGACCGCGCCCTGGGCTACGAGGCCAACTTCGCCGGCACCAGCTTTCTGACGACCGAAAAGATGGGCAGCTACCGCGTGGGCAGCGACATCATGAACATCTGGGGCGATCGCACCACCGATCGCGGTCTGGCTACTACCGGCTTCGACGATGACGGGGTGAAAGCCAGCAAGTTTCCCATCATCGAGAAGGGCATCTTCAAGCATTACCAGACCACTCGCGATCAAGCCCATCTGATCGGCGAGCACGAATCGCGCGGCTGCTGCTACGCCGACAATTGGTCGAGTGTCCCGTTCCAGCGCATGCCCAACGTCTGGCTGGAACCGGGCAAATCCGAGACCAACCTGGATGACCTGATCTCCAGCGTGGACGATGGCATCCTGATCGACGGCGACGGCAGCTTCTCGATCGACCAGCAGCGTTACAACTTCCAGTTTGGCGGCGACGCGTTTTGGGAGATCAAGCATGGCAAGAAGCAGGGCATGGTCTCGCGTGTCGCCTACCAATCCCGCACCATCGACTTCTGGCAGGCTTGCGACCTGATCGCGGGACCCAGCTACTGGCAGCAGTGGGGCGCTCCCAACGACGGCAAGGGCGAGCCCGAGCAGATCAATTCCGTCAGTCACGGCTGTTCGCCGGCGCGCTTCCGCCAGGTCAACGTGATCCAAACGGACTAGCGGCTGCGCGGAGAGGAATCCAATGCTTACCAGAGAACAAGCCAAGAAACTTACCGGCAAGGCGCTCTCGTTTTCCACTTTCCCCGAGTGCGACGTGAGCGTGAACAGCTCGGAAAGCGCGTTCATCCGTTTCGCGGTGAACGATGTGACTACCTCCGGGTTCACGGTCGAGCAGTCCATGTCCATCACTTCCATCCGCGATGGCAAGACCGGAAGCACGCGCGTCGACGAGTTCGACGACGACTCTTTGCGCGAGGCCGTCAAGCGCACGGAGCGTTTGGCCCTGATCTCTCCTGCGAACCCCGAGCGCGTGCCGCCCCTCGAACCGCAGAAGTATCCCGAGATCGAAAACTATGCCGCCTCCACCGCCGGCGCGCGGAACCAGGCCATGATTCCGCATATTCACGCGATCATCGAGGGGGCCCGCACGAACAGCCTGGTGGCCGCGGGGTTCTTCGAGCGCTCGGCCGAGACCGCGGCCATCGCCAATAAGCAAGGCAATTTCGGCTATGGGCGAACTACCGACGCAAACCTTTCTGCCACTGTACGCGATTCCGCCGGCAGTAGTTCCGGATGGGCTTCCCGGCCTGCGGTCCAGATCGAGTCCATCGACGGCGCGGCGGTCGCCAAGGCTGCCATCGATAAGTGCCTGCGCTGGAAGGAACCCAAGCGCCTCGATCCGGGAAAGTACACAGTGGTGCTCGAACCGACCGCTACCGGCGACTTAGTGCAGTTGATGGGCTTCAGCATGCAGGCGCGCGCCGCTGAAGAAGGCCGCAGCTTTTTGAGCAAAAAGGGCGGCGGCACCTTGGTCGGTGAGAAACTGTTTCCGGAGTTCATCACTTTGCGAACCGACCCGTTCAACCCGCTCTATTCCGCTCTGCCGTGGGGCGGCGGCGGTTTCGGCTTCAGAGGCGGCGGAGGTGGCCTGCCCGCCGAACGCATGAGTTGGATCGAAAACGGCGTTGTGAAGAACCTCTTCTACGACCGTTATTGGGCCGCCAAAGCCGGCAAGCCGGCGACTGCTTTTCCCACTCGTCTGGTGCTCGACGGCGGCGACAAGAGCCTTGCCGATCTGATTGCTTCGGTGGATCGTGGGCTGCTGGTGACGCGCTTCTGGTATATACGCGTCGTCAATCAGCAGACCGTGCAGTTGACGGGACTCACGCGCGACGGGGTCTTCCTCATCGAACAAGGCAAGGTGACTTCGCCTGTGGTGAACTTCCGCTTCAACCAGAGTCCGGTCGAAATGCTGAAGAACACCATCGCCGCCGGCCGTCCGATACGAGTGCGCGGCGGCGAAGGTCAAGGCATGATTGCGCCACCGCTGCTGGTGAAGGATTTCTCGTTCACCAGCGTCTCTGATGCGGTCTGATGAAAGCTCTCGTCCGCTGGCTCGACGTCGCGGCCTTTCTGGCTTTCTCAGGACTGCTCTTGTTCTTCTACGGCCGCTGGAGCCTGCGGTTCGTCGCCGGAATGGCGATCGCCGCCACGGGCTTGGTGCTGTGGATTGTAGCGCGGCGCCAGCTCGGGACTTCATTCAGCCCAAGGGCTCAAGCGAAGGTGCTGGTCACCACCGGACTTTATGCGAGGCTTAGCAACCCCATCTATCTCTTCGGCCAAGTTGCATACCTGGGTCTGGCCATCGCGTGGGGCAACCCGGCCGGCTTCATTTTTGTAGCTCTCACCTGCGTGGCACAGTTTCTCAGGATCAGAAAGGAGCGCGCGGTGCTGGAGCAGGCGTACGGCGACCAGTACCGGGCTTACTTGGCTGGCACGTGGTTTTGATAACATGACGAGACGTTCCGTGAGGCGCTAGAAATGTCAAAAGCGATTCTGGGAATTCATCACATCACGGCGATCACGGGTGACCCGCAAGAGAATATCGACTTCTACACCGGCGTGCTTGGATTGCGCCTGGTGAAGGTCACGGTCAACTTCGACGATCCCGGCAGCTATCACCTCTACTACGGCAATACCAACGGCACTCCCGGCACAATTTTGACCTTCTTCGCGTGGCCCGGCGCCAGGCGGGGCCGCCATGGCAATGGCCAGGTCACTGTCACATCGTTTGCCATACCGCCAGGCTCGCTGCCGTTCTGGCGCGAAAGGTTTCGAACGAAGGATATCGCCTTCGATGCTGCGCACGAGCGCTTCGGCCAGCAGGTACAGCCGTTCGCGGATGGCGATGGTATGCGGCTCGAGCTGGTCGAAACCCCGGCGGCGGATGCGGCGCGCGCCTGGGAGGGCGGCAGCGTACCGCTGGAGTTCGCCATTCGCGGGTTTCACAGCGCCACGCTTTCTGAAACCGGATACGAGCGCACCGCCGCCCTGCTCACCGATACGATGGGCTTCCGCCTGGTGGGGCAGGAGCAGAATCGGTTCCGTTACGAAGTGGGGCACGGAGCCAGCCAGACAGTCGACGTAATCTGCGCGCCCGCTGCGCCCGACGGACGCGTGGCCGTCGGCTCGGTTCATCATATCGCTTGGCGGACCGCCGACGACGCGCAGCAGCGGGACTGGCTCCGGGAAATCGGCCGGCTAGGATACAACGTCTCGCCCATAATGGACCGTATTTACTTTCATTCAATCTACTATCGGGAGCCCGGCGGTATTCTGTTCGAGATCGCCACCGACGTACCGGGGTTCGCCATCGATGAGCCGCTGGCAAAGCTCGGCTCGGGCCTCATGTTGCCGCCATGGCTCGAAGCCCAGCGCCCGCAGATCGAGGCCGTGCTGCCGCCCATCGAACGTCACCACCGTGAGCAGCGAGCCGCGTTGTGACCACCGCGGAATTGGGGTTCATCCATCGCTACACGCCAGCCACTCCTGCCGGCCCCCGCGTGACTTTGCTGCTTCTGCACGGCACCGGCGGTAATGAGGAAGATCTCATCCCGCTAGGCCAGGAACTCCTGCCTGGTGCTGCGCTGCTCAGTCCCCGCGGCAAGGTGCTGGAGAACGGCATGCCTCGATTCTTCCGCCGCTTGGCCGAGGGCGTTTTTGACCAGGAAGACCTGAAGCGGCAAACCGAGGACCTGGCGCGGTTCGTCACAGACGCCGCGCGCAAGTATGCCCTGCAAGACACCAGGATCATTGCGGTCGGCTATTCGAACGGCGCCAACATCGCGGCGAGCATCCTATTGACGCATCCCCGCCTGCTTGCCGGAGCCGTGCTGTTCCGGCCGATGGTCCCCTTTCGGCCGCGGCTTGCCCCGGATCTGAAAGACCTGCCCGTGCTCCTGGCGGCAGCCCGCAGGGATCAGATCGTTCCTCCTCAACAGACATCGGAACTCGCCCAGATTCTGCAAACCGCGGGAGCGCGCGTTTCGGTTCACTGGCACCCGGGCGGACACGAGTTGGGGCGGGACGATCTCACCGCGGCCCGCGAGTGGCTGGCCCCTTGGCGCCCGGCGGAGTGACCCCGTCGCGCCGATTCAACGCGAGATGCTCCGCCGCACGTCCTTGAGTAGAACGAACAGATGCATGGGATCGGTCGGGGCAGAGACGAAATCGAAATGCTCGTAGAAGCGCCTGGCTTCCTCGACTTTCGCATGAACCGCAAAAGCGCGGATCCCGGCAATATCTGCCGCCTGCAAAGTCCGCTGCATGGCGTCCCTTAACAGCGCCTTGGCGACGCCTTGACCGTGCCAGTGGCGATCCACTGCCAGGCGCGCGAGCAACATGATCGGTATCGGGCGCATTGCAAGACCCTTCGTCAAACGCTCCGGCGCTTCCTCGTGCGTCACTTGCCCCACGGCGAGAGTGTAGAAGCCGGCAATGGCGTCGCCGACGATTCCAACATAAGTTTGGGATGCGCCCGCTTGTTGGTTCTGCCAGGCATAGCGCAGTAAATACCGGTTCAGCTCCTCTCGTCCGCAATCGAAGCCCTCAATCGCGTGATCGCGCCGTAGCTTCTCAACACGGCGGGCCGGGGTCACCGGCCAGGCCTGGCATCAAAGAATCCGGGACCTTCCAGGAGACGCTTCAGGCGTGGCAAGGGGCGCGGCGGAGCATCCAGGGCGGCCAGGAACGCTTTCCACTGGGTGGCATTCAGACCGAACGAACGACGATCCGCTAGCGCTTCATCGGCCCTGGCAAGGGCACTCTCAAGCACGAACTCGCTCACCGAACGGCGTGACGCCCCCGCTGCCGCTTGCAGCGCCAGTTTGGCCTCGCGGGTAAGCCGCAGATCGAGCTTTTCGCTGCGCGTAGCGCGGGATGGCATGGCTTACACTCCCTCTACAAGAAGGTTAGCCCGCCTGCCCGACAATGTCAAGACAAGCCCCAGGCTCCATCGATGCGCATGTAAACCGCCAAGCGGCATATGCGTTCGTTTGTGCAGATTTATTTCACAACCTCATTGCCGGCGGCTTGCCCGTTCCTGAAGAACGCGGTAGAGTATCTCAGAGTTGGATACCGTGACCATCGCCGCAGGCAACAAGCCGGACCTTCGCGCCCGCAAGAAGAAGGAAACTCGCAGACTCATCCTGAAGTGCGCCAACGCGCTGTTTCACGAAAGAGGGTATGCAGCTACCACTCTGGAGGACATCGCGGATCGCGCCGGCGTTCACAAGCAGACGGTCCTGCGCTACTTCGGCTCGAAGGAGGGTATCGCGCTGGCCTTCCGGCAGATTGCCCTGCAGAAATTCAAAACAGGCCTCCTGGACCCGGCGAGGACGGTTCCCGTGATGGAGTATTGGCGCAGCTTCGTCGAAGAGTCGGCACGGGAAGTCACCGAGCGGGGTGACATTGTACGCTATACCAAGCTCGTGGAGTCCGAGCCGGGTCTCATGGGGGCTTCGCTCGCTATTCAAATACAATACGAAGAAATTTTGGCTACCGAATTTAGCCGGGAAGCTGGATTGAACCCGTCCACCGATCTCGAATCCAGATTCCTGGCTGCCTTTCTGGTGGCGGGGTACTTCAGCGTCGCGCGACACCTGCTCGGTCGCGGCGAACTGCGGAACTATGTCCGCACAGCGCTCTATGTCGTTGATTTTGCGATCCAGAAGTTCCCGCGCCAGGCCAATCCGAACCTGCGCCAGGAAGCTCCGCGGAAGAATAGCCGCCAGTCCGAGGGGTGGCGGTCCGTGCCGATCCCCGTCAAAACTGTTACCGGGTAACATTTTTGT
>JBEKUO010000253.1:0-9537 GCA_049514955.1 Bryobacteraceae bacterium
GCCACGAGCGGCGCCGTTTCCGGAATCACTTCCCAGATGGCGCGGCCCAGGTGCTCTTCGGCGGGTAAGCCGTTCAGCGCCGCGAGCCGCTCGTTGATCCGCAGGTACCGCAAATCCGTGCCGAGCAGGCACAGTCCCACGGGCGCCGTGTTGTAGATATGCTCCAGCTCGGCCAACTCCTGCTGCGCCCGCTCTTCGTTCTCGCGAAGCATCTGCTCGAAGCGCTTCTGTTCAGTGATGTCGCGGAAATTTACCACCACCGCCGCGAGGCTCTCCTCGTTGAGCAGATTGGTGCCGATATGCTCCGTCCAGATCAGCTCCCCGTTCTTGCGTCTCACGCGTAGTTGCACGGTGAGCGCCTCTCCCGGCATGCCGGCCAATTCACCGAACCGTTGCTGCCCCAGCGGACGGTCTTCCGGCACGACGAGTTCGAATGCATTTCGCCCGACGAGCTCCGCTGCCTGGTAGCCCAGAATGCGTTCGGCGGAGGGACTCAGATATTGAAAGATGCCTTCGGCATTCACCAGGCACACGGCGTCGAAGCTGTGTTCGATCAGTGCCCGAAACAGCCGATTGCTTTTTTGAATCTCGTCCTCGAGCCCGCGTTGCCGGACACGGTTCCGGGCCGCCTCCAACTCACGTTCGACGGCGTGCGCCAGCCGCGACAGCCGGTCCTTCATGATGATGTCGCGCGCGCCGGCCTTCACCGCGGCCACCGCCGCCTCATCTACGATGGTGGTGGATACCAGGAGCACGGGCGCGGAAATGTCCTTCTCACGCAGCAAAGCCAGCGCCCCCCGATATGAGAAATCGGGCATGCTGTAGCCGCAAAGGACCAAGTCCCAGCGCCGGTCATCGAGTGCCTCTGACATTTCCCGTGCGGTAGCCACGCGCCGGTAGTCGGGCGCAAAACCCGCGCGGCGTAGTTCCAGTACGATGAGATCGGCGTCTTCGGCGGAGTCTTCAACGATCAGGACATCCAGCTTGCGGCCGGGAATCGCCTGGGGACCAGACATGCTTTCCATTGTAAGGCGCGCGTGAATGCAAGGCGCGAGAGAATGCAAGCTTACAGGCTGCGGTACTAGCGTAGTTCCACGTCACGCAAGGGCCCGTTCGGGCGCGCGCTTCAAATTCCAGACGCAGGGAGCGCCGCTCCCACACGGTCGCGGCTCCGTGACGCACCCACGTCAGTAAGCGGTGTTTTTGCAGTACGCGTTGTTTTGGGCAGTGTTGGCCGGTGCGAGAGCCGATGCCGGAAGAGCCGCGCTCACCACACGAACTTGGGGCTCGCGAGGCCCGCCGCCATCGCCTTTGCAGGCGGTGGGGCGCCAGTCAGAAGCGTGTCCCGCAAGCGCCGCCAGGCAAGACTCACGGACTGGACCACCTCTTGCGCCTGGAATGGCGTTGCCAGTATATCGTAGCCGCCGAGGTTGAGAACCTCCCCCCACAGCCTCTCATCCACCCTGCGCGAGGCTACAATGAGCGGCGGCTCGCCAGGTAGGCGATGTAATTCGCGTAACACATCCTTCCAGCTTCCATCCGGCAACCGGCAGTCGCTGATCACCACCGCGGCGGGGAGTTGGTCGATCAGAACTCTTGCATGACCAAGGTTTTCAACGAAATGCAGATTCCACTTGGAGTGCCAGAAGATCTCGTTTAGAGAGGCTTGGTCCTCATGGGAGGGAAGGAGGGCCAGAACGCTGACACTCGTTGCTACGCCGCTCATAGATCTACCTCCAGAACCCTTTGGTGGGAACAATCACAAATTCCCTTGCAATTCGCGTGCAACTTCTAAATCCGGGTAGTGTTGCCCCGCTTCGAGTGCAAACAGAGGAAAATTTACTCGAACGCTAGCGGAGAAACTACCTACAGAGCCAAAATCACCTATCTCGTGGGACAGCCACGTTTGGCCGAAAGTTAATTGGGGCCGGAGGTTGCAGCTACCGATGCGCCGCTCGATCTCCTGTAATTCGGGTCCGGTGCGCAGGCTGTTCTGGGAGGGGTCGCCCTTTAATCGGATCAGATGGGGGCGTGCCTGAGAAAGTCCAGTTCCAGGGCAACGCGTTCTTCTCGCCTAGCCGCATGACGCAACCCGTCGGAGAACAAAAGCCAGTGACTGTCACGGTCCAGTTGAGACTTGCATGCCGTACGGGCTCCGTTGGAGACTTAATCTTCAGACTTGACCGTGGATCGTCTATCATGGGCGATTCAGGGAGACAGAGAATATGGCTCGGACCTGGGGAAGACGTCTGGCGAAGATTGGCGGCTATGGAATTCTCGTTTTATTGTTGGTCGCCGCGATCGCTTTAACATTCACTGTTGGTTGGCGGCCGGTGATCGGCGCGAAGAAGCGCCCCTTAACCACGCGCAAGTTCGCAACCACGCCGGAGCGCCTGCGTCGCGGGGAGTACTTGGTGCACGCCATCATCGATTGTATGGGATGCCACTCTGAATACGATCGGAAAACTGATCCACCGGTGTTGCTTTCCAGGGAAGGCGCCGGCTCCGTCTTGTTTGAAGATGAGAGTATTCGTCTCGTCGGGCCAATATTACTTCCGATCCGGAAACCGGCCTCGGGAAGTGGAGCGATGACAGCATCGGACGGGCCATCCGCGAGGGCATCGCCGATGACGGAAGGGCGTTGATTCCTTTCATGCCCTACGAACAATTACGCCATCTGTCCGACGAAGACCTGGCTTCGGTCGTGGTTTTCCTGCGCAGCCTGGCGCCGGTGCATAGCAGTTTGCCTCCGGCAAAGACTCCATTCCTGCTCGCCCGTCTCATCCAAGCGGTCCCGTACCCGGTGACCGAACCTGTGCGGCAGCCGGACCTGTCCACGCCCGCCAGGCGCGGCGCGTACCTGACCGAGATCGGCCACTGCACGGCGTGCCACACGCCTCTGGGTCCGCCTCCTAGATTTCAGCCTATCCCGGGTATGGAGATGGCGGGCGGCTCTCCGATAGAGGGGGTGGCCGCCGCCAATCTCACGCCCGACGCTACCGGCATTGTCTACTACGACGAGGCGGTGTTCATCCAAGCCATACGCACATCTTCCGTTGGCGCGCGCAAGCTGAAGCACATGCCCTGGTGGACCTTTCGCAACATGACTGACGATGACCTGAAGGCGGTGTTCGCTTATCTGCGTACTCTCAAGCCGGTGCATCACCGGGTGGACAACACTGAGCCACCCACGCTGTGCAGAATATGCCGGCAGAAACACGGACTTGGAGATCAGAACTAGCAGTTTCCTCGCGCAGTTGTCCCTTCTTCTTTGCGTCTGCGGCAGTGGGCCCTCGGCCATGCGAGCGCATCCCCCACCGGATAGAGCTTCGCCTCCAGCTTAACCTCGTCCTCGCGCCACGCCCTGAACAACCCGCCCCGCGGCGTTGTATCCTAGATGAAAGGAGCCCGCATCACTCCGCCCACATCCGACATGGCTACTACCACACCCGTGCGCGACCTCGAAATGACGACGCTTGCCAACGGCGTGCGAGTCATCACCGAGCACATGCCGCATGTCCGCTCCATCTCCGTGGGGATCTGGATCGGCACCGGTTCGCGGCGCGAGACTTCCGAGCAGAACGGCGTCTCGCACTTCATCGAGCACATGCTGTTCAAAGGCACCACCAACCGCTCCGCCGAAGACATCGCCCGCTCGGTGGATTCGGTAGGCGGCAACCTGGACGCTTTCACCGCCAAGGAACTGGTCTGCTTCAACACCAAGGTGCTCGACCAGCACCTGCCGCTGGCTTTCGAGGTCTTGGCCGACCTGGTGCTCCACCCGCTGTTCCGCGACGAGGACATCGCCAAGGAAAAGGGAGTCATCCTGGAAGAAATCAAGATGGAGGCGGATAGCCCGGACTACCTGGTGCATGAAATCTTCTCCGCCAATTTCTGGAAGGATCATCCGCTGGGCAAGCCCATCCTGGGCACGCGCGAAACCGTCAAGCGCTTCGACCGGCAGATGATCGACGAATACTACCGGGCCGTCTATGCGCCATCGAACCTGTTGATCACCGCGGCCGGGAATCTGACGCACGCGGCGCTGGTGGAACTGGTGCGGCAGCATTTCGAATCCCTCGCGCCCAACGGCACGGCGCCCGCCGACCAGGTTCCCGCGACCCACGCGCGCATCGCCTTGCGCAATAAGAAATCGCTCGAGCAGGTGCACCTATGCCTGGGCGTGCCCTCCTACCCCCTGCCCCACGAGGAGCGCTTCGCCTGTTACGTGCTGAACACACTGCTGGGCGGCGGCATGAGCTCCCGGCTCTTCCAGAACATCCGGGAGCGCCAGGGCCTGGCCTACGCCGTCTTCTCGGAATTGAGCCCCTATCGCGACACCGGCTGCCTCTCGATCTACGCGGGAACCTCGATCGAATCGGCCGGCAAAGTAGTCGAATCCATCACCCATGAGTTCCAGCAGCTCAAGCAGGAGCCGGTCGCCGAAGAAGAAGTGCGGCGCGCCAAGGACCACCTCAAGGGTTCGCTGATGCTGAGTCTGGAATCCACTTCCAGCCGTATGTCCAACCTGGCACGCCAGGAGATGTACTTCGGCCGCTTCTTCAGCCTGGACGAACTGGTGGAAAGCGTCGAGCAAGTCACCGCCGGCGACGTGCAGCGCATCGCGCGCGCATTCTTCGATCCCAAACAGATTGCGCTCACCGTGCTCGGCAATCTCGACGGTTTCAAGATCGGCCGCGAAGACCTGGTGTGCTGAGGCCATGAAGTTCCTGGTGCTCGCTCTGGTGGCAGTGGCCCTGTTTTTCGGCGCCAGGTGCATCACGATTCACAAAGATCTGGTTTCGGAGCGTCAAGCCATCGACGCCGATTGGGCGCAGGTGGATGCCGCTCTCGTGCATCGCGCCGGCATCGTCCCGGAGTTGACAGGCACGGTCCAGGCGGAAGCGTCCGCGGAAGCCAGCGCCATAGTAAAGGTCAACGACGCCCGCAGCGAACTGACGGCCGCGCATAGCCAGCAGGAAAAGATCCAGGCCAACGCGCGGCTGGATGAAGCTCTGGCGCGCCTCATGCTGCTGGTGGAGAATTACCCCAAGCTCGAAAGCAGCAAGAAATACGGCGATTTGCTGGATGCGTTGAAGAGCGCCGAATATCAGATCGCGGTGGCCCGCCGGAAATACAATGAAGCGGTGGAACATTACAACACGCGCATCGACTTGTTCCCGAATAATATTGTGGCTTCGGTGACGGGCCTCGGCAAGATCGACACTTATTTCAAAACGGCGGCGATCTGAAGAAAGAGGGCCGCCGATGAACGCCGATAAACACCGATGGAAAAACAAGAACTTGAATTTGTCTTATCCGCGTTCATCGGCGTTCATCGGCGGCTGAGTTGCCTTTACTCCCATGGACACTCCAGTTTTTCCCAATTACATTGACGGCCAGTGGATCGGCCGCGGCCCGCATTTCGAAAACCGCAACCCGGCCCGCACGGACGAAATCGTCGGCCTCTTTGCAAAGGGCACGGCTCGCGATATCGAAGATGCCGCCGACATGACCCACGAGGAAGGCAAGACCCTCCCCGAGGCCAAGGGCGAGGTCCGCCGCAGCATCAACATCTTCCGGCGATCTGAAGAAAGCGGGCCGCCGATGAACGCCGATAAACGCCGATTGAAGAACAAGAACCTGAATTTGTCTTATCCGCGTTCATCGGCGTTCATCGGCGGCTGAGTTGCCTTTACTCCCATGGACACTCCAGTCTTCCCCAATTACATTGACGGCCAGTGGATCGACCGCGGCCCGCATTTCGAAAACCGCAACCCGGCCCGCACGGACGAAATCGTCGGTCTCTTTGCAAAGGGCACGGCCCGCGATATCGAGGATGCCGCCGGCGCCGCCGCCCGCGCCCTGCCCGCATGGGCGAGCCTGAACGCCCCGGCGCGCGGCGCCATCCTTTACAAAGCCGCCGACATCCTGGATCGCCGCTTCGAGCAGGTCGCGGCCGACATGACTCGCGAGGAAGGCAAGACGCTCCCGGAGGCCAAAGGCGAGGTCCGCCGCAGCATCAACATTTTCCGGTATTTCGCGGGAGAGGGCGCGCGGCTGGCGGGTCTGCTGGCGCCCTCCGAACGAGATCGCGTGCACATGTTCGCGATCCGCAAGCCTATCGGTGTGGTAGGCCTGATCACGCCTTGGAACTTCCCCAGCGCCATCCCCGCGTGGAAACTGGCCCCCGCGCTGATCTGCGGCAATACCGTTGTGCTGAAGCCGGCGTCCGCCGCCCCACTGAGCGCCTGGCGCATCGTGGAAGCGCTGCATGAAGCCGGGCTGCCGGCAGGCGTTGTCAACTTCGTGGCGGGCCCGGGCGGCGAGTTGGGGCAAGCGCTCGTCCAGGCGCCGCCGCTGAAGGCCATTTCCTTTACGGGCTCCTGCCAAGTCGGGGACCGGCTGCATGCCGAAGCCTCCAAGCGCCGCTTGCGCATTCAGCTCGAGATGGGCGGTAAGAATCCCACCATCGTGCTGGCCGACGCGGACTTCAACGCGGCCGTCGAGAACACCGTCAATGCCGCGTTCTTCTCCACCGGCCAGAAGTGCACCGCCACCAGCCGCGTCATCGTCGAAGATGCCATCTACGGCCGCTTCGTCGAGGCATTGGTTGAGCGCACGCGCCAGCTTCGGGTCGGCGACGGCATGCAGCCGGATGCGCATATCGGCCCCTGCGTGGATCAGGCGCAACTGGATACCGTGCTGCGCTACATCGAAATCGGGCGCAAGGAAGCCGGGGCGCCCAGGATTGGCGGGCAGCGGCTCACCGCCGGCGATCTCGCCAAAGGAAACTTCATCGCGCCCACGATCTTCGCGGATGTGACGCCGGAGATGACCATCGCCCGCGAAGAGATTTTCGGACCGGTGCTGGCGGTGATGCGCGCTCGGGATTTCGAGGATGCCCTGCGCATCGCCAACGATATTCCGTTCGGGCTTTCGGCATCCATCCAGACCACCAATCTCTCGCGCGTGTTCGAGTTCGTGTATCGGATGGAAGCCGGCCTGCTTACCGTGAACCTGCCCAGCGCCGGCGTCGAATATCAGTTGCCGTTTGGCGGCACAAAGGACTCCAGCTTCGGGCCGAAGGAACAAGGGCCCGCCGCACTGGAATTCTACAGCGACTATAAGACCGTCTATCTGAAATACTAAGAGAGCGAGACTCGCGGCAGGCCGTAGTCGCCTGCGCGTCGCATTGGGCGCTGGTCAGCCTTCGAACACGAACCCTCCGTCCACTATTGGTTCTAGCGGCGGGACAGGGATAGGAAGCTTGGGATAAAAAAGACCCCCGCAGTTCACTTCCCCGTGTCCACCAAAGGGTAAGGTAATAGTCCCGAAGCCACCGAACTCTCCCGGCGACAGGCCGCTCACCGAGGCGGATCGCTCCGGCAGACCCAGAACTTGCACGGTCGGTACTCCTGCAACGCCCGACCCAGGCACCTCTCTGGGACCCTCCCATGTCTCGGGATATTGAAAGCTGAGATCCATATCAATGAGTTTTACGGCGTCGGTGAAAGCCAGCGTAGGGTGGAGCAGATCCATCCACCTACCCGGCATGCTGACTGGCTCTTCCGCGAATATGTGAAGATTGACCGTTTGGCTCCTCTCATCGACCACCTTGTCCCAAGGCAGTTCGGCTCCGCAACCCGATAGTTGGCGGATCGACAGGGAGGATCGCTCCTCGATAGCGTAACAGAGCACCTGCACCAGAGCTAGTTCCTTCAGGTGCTCCACGTATTTGCGATTCTGCTCCGGCCCGGTGAACCACTGCGGCCCGATCGGCATTCTACGGATGGAATGAAAAGTCCGTGGGCGCGGCAACACCCATGTGCAGAAGACGCCGGATTGGTAGTCCTTCACCAAGGGACCCGGCAGTAAGACGTTGGAGTCCCTGGATACCGTCACATTGGATTCGTTTGGTCTGACTCCATCCAGATAGTAGTATTCACCGCACGACAGATCCTGCTCCGCGCACCAACTCCCGGCGCGGTATGCATGCCCTGGGACTTTGGGCGCCACGACTTCGACTCCATAGGGGCGTGGCACAAAAACCCACATCCCGTGAAAGACTACATTGAGCGTTCCGCCTTGCCCTTCTCGCTGTGTCTCTTTGTTACCCCACATCGTCATCTCCTTTTTCGCTTTCTTCCAGCCTCAATTGGCGCTGAACACCTCAAGACCCGCCCAGTAATAAGGGTGAGTGTATACGCCGCCGGAGCGAACCACGGCTCCCGCCTTTCGCAGCGACGCCGCGGCGGGCGCACCGGACAAGATCGCCCGATAGAATTCCCTAACAAAAGCGGAGGCGCCCGCCGAGTCCAGATCCCATGAACTCGCCAATACCTCGCGCGAGCCGGCGCGCAAGAACGCCCGAACCAAGCTCTGCGGATCCCCAGGCCCCCCTCGCTCTCCGGAACCGGTGGCACAACCGGAAAGCACGACCAGCCGGCACCGCGACAGATCCCGTCCCCCAATGTCGGCGGCGGTGAGCAACGCCGCTCCGCCGTTTGCGCCCGTCAACACCAGGCCGCCGCCTTCGCCTCCATAGCCATGGCCCGCGAAGTGAAACAGCTCCGCGGCTTCTATTAGCGTATGGACCTTAACAAGGGTGGCCGCAGGGCCCTCCAACAACATAGAACGTGGCAATAGGGAGTGAATCCTTTCGGCTTCCTCCGCCGCATCGGGCAAGGGCGTCAAGTCCGCGTCGCCCGCAGTCATGGGAGCGCCGACGATCAGAGCCTTCGCAGACGGTTCGAGCAGGCCGCCCGGTTCGGAAGTCGATCGGAAGCCAGCCCCGACTCGAATGCGGATGGAGAAGTCTTCCGACCAGTAACGGCCGTTGGATCGCACTAACGCGGGCCAGGGCAACTCGGAGAACGGCCCGTCGCTCTCGATGACCAGCGCCCGCACGTTGTCAAGTTCGCGTTCCCAGGAGCCGAGCAGCCAGGCGGAGACCTGCCGTGCTTGCGCGCGGAGAACCGCCTCCGGAGTTTTCCTGCTGGAGCAACCACGTACCAGCGTGCGCATGGCATCTTGCATGGTTGCAACATGCATATCCAACATTCGAAAGCGGAATCCGCTTTCGTTTCCGAGCCAAACGCCAATGCCTAGCGGCATTTCGGCGAACGACAATACCGCCTGGCCGGGAGCGACTGTGGCGTTCGGTTCCGTTTCGGCGGCGTGTGCGCGGTCAAACAGCGCGTCCCGGTATCGCGACCACATCATCCAGGAGCGCCCCGGATCGGTCCCTCCGCCAACCTCGCATTCCACTCGCGCGCGATAGGTTGCCCCCAGGGTGCGCATCCAGAGCACCCGATCTGCATCGGAAGCTGGCAGGCGGGTGCCTTCTCCGATCTCGATGGAGAGGTCGAGCAGACGCCGGGCTTCCTCAATTTCGGAACGCCGCAGTCTCAAGACGCCGAGCTGAGAGTAAAAGCTAAGCTTCTTGATCGGCTCGCTATGCAACGCCTGGGGCTGGATCGCGATCAGGCGGGCCAGCGAGGCATCTACATCGCCCAGGCTGGCCTCCAGACCGGC
>JBEKUO010000254.1:0-9532 GCA_049514955.1 Bryobacteraceae bacterium
TGGAGTTATAGAGAGCCGATCTCACCGTCAGCCTAACGGGAGTAGAATGAGGCTTGGCTGACTGGCAACGGTTCACGCCGCAGGACTTTGAATAAGATTTCGAGCGGGACAAGCTCTTCGAGCACCGCGTCGCATTCGACGAAGCCGTAGAGTGCTTCTTCGAGGACTCTGAGATTCGACGGAACAAAAGTTACGGCGATCGTTATCAGTTGATCGGCACAACATTTGCTGGAAGGAGGCTAAAGATCATCTTCCAACTGAAACCGAACAACGTGGTTCGGATCATCACGGGATAGCCGCTATGAATAAACCAAGAAAAAGAACTCCAGGGCTGGATCAGGAAGCGATTGACACCGCGGTGATTGAACAGGCTGATTCCGAAGCGGCATGGGAGCCCCCCGTTCGAGTGAAGCGTTCGAAGCCGGCTGTTTTGTCACTGCCCGGCGCACTCGCGGCCCGCGCGGCATTTCTAGCCAAGCTGCATCGCGAGACCGGAGTCGATAAATGGGTCGAGCGGGTTGTTCGGGAGAGAGTCGAGCTGGAGGAGTTCGCCTTCACCGAGGCGAAGAGAAAGCTCGCATCATAGCGGATTCTCCCTTCGTACGGGTGGTGGTGATGCTGCAAGAGATGACATGACCTGGCAGGTGCAGCGGACAGCGAGGACGAAAAAACGCTATGATCCCAGATATGAAGCCGCTGCACATTTCGGAGAGTGACCTGGCCAGGGACATCCGAGCGATCCTGCAACGGGTCGAGACCGGAGCCGAGGTCATCATCGAGCGCGACGCGCGGCCGGTCGCGGTGATTCGCGCGGCGGAACCCGTGCATCGCAAAATCTCCGAGTGCATCGCTCTGATACCGCCGGGATCCGCAGCCACCATCGATGCCGATTTCGCGAAGGACGTAGAAGCCGCCATCGTCGCTCATAGGGAAGCACTGGAGCCTCCAGCTTGGGACTGATGCTCGATTCGACGGCGGCCGTTTCAGCGGAACGACAGGGTAAGAACGCACGGCAGCTCTTGGAGACCGTGGCGCAGGAAACAGGCGACGAAGAAATCGCGCTGTCCGTCGTCACGGTGCTAGAACTCGCGCACGGCGTCACCCGTGCGGATACTACCGAGCGCCGCAGCCGCCGCCAGCGGTTTCTTGACGATCTCCTGACAGGCGTTCCCATCCAGCCTGTGACGGTCCGGATCGCCCTCCGTGCCGGACAGATTGACGGAGAGAGTCAGGCGCAAGGTGTCCGTATCCCTCTTTCGGATCTGCTTATCGGCGCAAGCGCGCTCGAACTCGGATATCGCGTCGGAACCGCCAACGTCAGGCACTTTCAACTGATCCCCAGTCTCACCGTTATTCAGCTTTAGCCGAAGACACCGAACTGTAGTGCCGCTTCCTTCCTTCGTAAGCGACTGCCAGCCCATCTCCACAACGGTCTTCACGGCGTCGCCAGGAAAGGCCAAGCGGAGCCGGGGGTTTACACACTCGTCAAGGAGGATGCGCATTCCTGCATCTGCTCTCCGGCGAGATCTAAAAAGCGCTGAGCTTGAGTCCGCTCAAGGGATGGCACGGTCTCCAGGAATTCGTCCATCGAGAAGCCGGCCGCCAAATGGTCGATGAGCATCTGCACGGGATCCCGGGTTCCCCTAAAACAGGGCGCTCCGGACAACCGGTCTGGGTCGACCCAGACGACTTCCTCCAATCGCCGAAGGATTTCCTGTTTCATAACTCCAAAGTACAGGAAACTGGCGCCACATGCAAAGTCCACAGGATCCGCTCCGCGCCCGCGATTCGCCTCCATCCCGCCGCTGTGCGCTAACCTGTGTGCATCAGTGTCTAACCCCTTCTCCCGGATTCCGCGCGCCTGGTGGCTCGCCTTCCCCTTGCTCTGCCTGCTCTACTTCTCCGGCCTCTCCGCCGCCGGCATGCTCGGACCCGACGAGCCGCGCTACGCCTCCATCGCCCGCGAAATGGCGCACTCCGGCGATTGGATCACGCCGCGTCTCTGGGGCCAGCCGTGGTTCGAGAAACCGCCGCTGCTCTACTGGATGACCGGCGCAGCGTTCCGGCTGGGATTCAGCGAAGACCTGGCCCCGCGCATCCCAGTGGCCCTCCTCTCCGTCGCCTTCCTGATCTTCTTCCAATGGATTCTCTCCCGCGAATTCGGAGCGCGCACAGCTTGGACCGCAACCACCGTCCTGGGTACCTCGGCGGCATGGTTGGGATACAGCTTCATCGGGGCCACGGATCTGCCCATGGCCGCCGCGTTCTCCGCAGCCATGCTGCTATCGCTCGATTGGGTCGGAACCGGTGACCGTCGCCGCCTCCCCCTAGCCGCCGCGCTGCTCGGCTTGGCGGTGCTGGCAAAAGGCCTCGTACCGCTAGTGCTCGCCCTGCCGCTCGTGTGGTGCGGCCGCCGACGTTGGACCGATCTGCTGCGCCCGCCGGTTATCGGTGCCTTCCTGATCGTCGCCCTGCCGTGGTATCTGCTCTGCTACCTGCGCAACGGCGCAGCCTTCCCGCGAACGCTCTTCTGGGAGCAGCATTTCGAGCGCTTCACCACCGCATCGTTGGCGCATGGTCAGCCCTTTTGGTTCTATCTGCCGGTGCTGCTAGCCGCGCTTATTCCCTGGACGCCGCTCATCGTGCTGCTCGCACAGCGTGCGCTCTACGCAGATCCCCGCCGCCGATTCCTCTTGCTCTGGCTCCTCTTCGGCCTGGTCTTTTTTTCCCTCTCAAGAAACAAATTGCCCGGCTACCTGCTTCCTCTGACACCCGCTGCGGCGGCACTGATGGGAGCCGGCCTCGCGCAAGCCCAACGCGCACGCTGGGCGCTGCCTGCTGCGGCGCTCTGCCTGCTCTCGATACCGGTAGCGCTCCCCATCCTCCCGCAAGCGCTCGCGGCAGGCGTTTCGCGCGCGCCGCTCCCCGCATTTCAATGGACCTGGCTTCTGCCGCCGGCGCTGGCGCTGGGCATCTACGGTCTGGAACGCCGCGGCCACAGAACCGCCGCGCTGGCCGCGATGGCTGTAGCGGCAACAGTTGGCGTCGTGCTTCTGAAGTGGACCGATCTGCCGGCCATCGATCGCGCTGGGTCCGCGCGCCCGTTGTGGCAACAAATCGCCAGCCAGCGCGATCGCGTCTGCATCGCCACTATGCACCGTAGCTGGCGCTATGGATTGAACTACTACTCGATCACGCCGCTGCCGGATTGCAGCGCCTTGCCGCAGCCCCTCGAAGTGCGGCAAGAGCCAGGGCACTCGCCCGCGCTGGCAGCGCCGGAGCCTGCACCCTGATTTGCCCGTGGGGCAGGATGGCATCCTGCGCGCCGATTGCCAATCGGCGCAAACTGCCCGCGCACCTACCGCCGACGCTGAACTTTTGGCCCGACTGTTTTTACCAGCCTTGGGTCACGCGCCGAAGTTTGCCTGGATCCTCTTGATAACACGCATGAACTGCCAACTGATTCGCGAGACTGCCGAACACCCGTGCTAGTCTGGTCCTGCCGGATGGAGTAGCCTGTCATCGTCCTGCGATCACTGGCGACCGGCGCATACGGATGCCGCGCCATGGGACTTCACAAAATGCGATCTCATATGCCGGAACACTCCCTCGGGTCGTGGCCCCGATCAGACCCGGTAGAGGAGCGGCCGCGCCCATAGCCCGACGCTACGAAGTGCAACTGATGCAACCGAAAATAGAAAAACGGCCCACGCTGCAGCCTCTGCCGTGTAATTGCCTTGAGATGCATGAACCGGCGCCCACCAAATGCGGATGACACAACCACCAGCCACAAGCCACCAGCCACCACCCACAGCGAACGAAGTTCGCCGCGCTATACTGTCAGCGATGAAACCAGCCTGCTCTCTCTTATTGGCAGCCGCCTTCGCCGCCTGTCCCGGTATCTACGCGCAGCTCTCCCCAAACGACGACAAGCCCGACAAAGGCCACTCCGCGCATGGCGCCGCCTTCGACGTCGGCCCACGCCAAAAGCCCTGGGTCATGGAAGGCATCGGCGTAGCGCCCTTCCCCATCACCACCAAAAACCCGGAGGTCCAACAGTGGTTCAACCAGGGCAACGCCCTGCTGCACTCTTTCTGGGATTACGAAGCCGAGCGCTCCTTCCGCTGGTGCCTGAAGCTCGAACCGGACAATGCCATGGCCTATTGGGGCCTGGCGCGCGCCACCAGCGGACGCGGTCCCGACGACACGCGCGCCGCCGACTTCCTGCGCGAAGCCGTGAAGCGCAAGGGCAATGTCACCGAGCGCGAGCGCCTCTATATCGAGGCCGAAGAGGCCGTCCTGTTGACGGATCCGGTGCGCGACGATAGCGGCGAGCGCGATTACCGCGAGCAGCGGCGGGCCGAGATCAAAAAGCTCGAAACGCTCTGCGTGAAGTATCCGGACGACATGGAGGCGCGCGCGCTGCTGGCGCTGGTCACCATGGGCGACTCGCGCTATGGCGCGGAGCTGATCATCCGCGAGATCCTGGCGCGCGAGCCCAACCATCCCGGCGCGCACCACTACCGCATTCACAACTGGGATTACAACCAACCCGAGCAGGCGCTCGCAAGCTGCCGCGCTTACACCGACCTGGTGCCGGGAATCGGCCACGCGCAGCACATGCCGGGACACATCTACAGCATCCTGGGCATGTGGCACGAGGCGGCTCTCTCGATGGATGCGGCCACGCGTGTCGAGAAGCAGTACATGCGCACCAGCCTAACTTTCCCGTTCAATAACTGGAACTACGCACATAACCGCACTTACCTTTCCTATATACAAGAGCAGCTTGGGATGGCGGAGGCGGCCATCTTCGGCGCGCGGCAACTGATCGACGCGCCGCTCGACCCGGTCGATAACAAGGAAAACACATATAGCACGCACTCGCGCGGCATCGCCGCGATGCAACGGGCGCTGATCAAGTTCGAGCGGTGGGACGATCTGCTGAATCCCAAGACCATTCAATGGCGCGACATCTATGAGGACAAGATGGACAAGGCTTACTCCGAGGCGCGCGCCTGGCTGGGCAAAGGCGACCTCGAGAAAGCCAGCAAGAGCATCGCTGCGCACGCCGCTCTCAAGAAGGATCTGGACAAGCACAAGGACTGGGAGGATACCTACACGATCGAGGCGCTGGAGCTGAAAGGGCGATTCGCAATTGCGCGCGGCGAAGCTGGCGATACCATTGTCGGCCTGGGGTTGTTGGCGGATGCCGCCGGGCGCGAATATGACATGCAGAAACAATATGCGGACCCGCCGTTCTATCCGCAGTCGCTCTACAACAGTTTGGGCGAGGCTTACCTGGATGCCAAGAGTCCTGTGCTGGCGGCGCAAGCGTTCGAGAAGGCGCTGGAGCTGACCCACAACGACAT
Organism: Bryobacteraceae bacterium; assembly: GCA_049514955.1. Taxonomy (GTDB): domain Bacteria; phylum Acidobacteriota; class Terriglobia; order Bryobacterales; family Bryobacteraceae; genus Bog-159. The sequence goes on from JBEKUO010000254.1 coordinate 5,373, forward strand.
CTTCGCCCTCTCCGGACTGGTGCGCGCGTACGCCGCGCTCGGCGAAAAACCCAAGGCCGAGGACGACATGGCCCGCCTGCTGTTCGTGGCTTCGAATGCCGACGCCGGCCTGAAAATCCTGGAGCGCGCCAAGGCCACCGGCATCACCGCCACCGCGCGCGACTCGTCGCCCGCGCCGCAGCGCAACTACGCGCGCGTGCCTCTCGATCATTTTGGGCCGCCGCGCTGGGAGCCGTATGAGGCGCCTGCGCTGGATGTCCACGATGCCGCAGGTAAGTCCGTCTCGCTTGCGGAGTACCGCGGCAAAAACGTTCTGCTAGTGTTCTATCTAGGGCCGGAGTGCCCGCACTGCCTGCGCCAGTTGCATGACATCGGGAAGAACAAGGATGAGTGGGAGCGTCTGAACACGGTCGTTCTGGCGGTCAGCAGCACGCCGCCCGAGAAGAACAGCGAGTCGCTGAAGCAGTTCGGCGACCTGCCCGCGCGCCTGCTATCCGACCCGGATCATACCAACGCGCGCCGCTTCCATTCCTACGACGACTTCGAGGATATCGAGCTGCACTCCACCATCCTCATCGATAAGAAAGGCCGAGTCTATTGGGCGCGTTTCGGCGGCGATCCGTTCTCGGATATGCCGTTCCTGGTCAAGCAGGTGGAGCGCATGAACGAGCTAGCCGGGTCCTAACGTAGCCGGCCTTCTGGTCTGCGCAGGTAGCGAGTTGTATATACATTGGGTGGGACAGGCGCTTTCGCCTGTCAACGCCGCATTCTGCCCGATTACCGGGACAAGGTGCGCGCTGAGGAGCAGTTCCGCGCCTCGGGATAGGGCGCGACTACTCCGCATGTCCAAGGGGCTGATCCAAGTGGTGACGGCCCGCGATGTGGAAGATAGTGAGCGGCGCCTGTTCCGTCGCAAGTAAGGTGGATTGCATGAAGACCGAACTCCCTGCGGCGAGAGCGCCCCTGCCGAAGTTTCGTTCGGACGAGGCGGTGGCCGAGTATTTCGACACGCACTCCGTGGCGGAAGTGTGGAATCGACTACCCGAGGGCAAGCCAGCTAAGCCGTCCAAAGCGTTGGCGAATTCAATCCGGAAACGCCATGCGGCGGCCAAGTCCCCGATTTCAATTCGATTGGGTCCGGAGCAAATCGCCGCGGCGAAGAAGATCGCGGCGGCCAAATCAGTTGGTTACCAGTCACAGTTGCGGATGTGGATAGCCGAGGGGATTCGCCGCGAGGCGAAGCGGGCGCACGGAGGTCGCGCACGGAGGTCGCGCTTCCCCAGCTATACGCACGCCTGCTATCATGTTTCTGGCGCCTTCAGAGCGCCGCCGTGTCCGCGGAAAGGACTGCGTCCTTCTGAGATCGCCGTTTCAAGCAATCGCATCGCTGAACTCTTTTCTGCCCAGGCTAGCGGACACCGGGCGCAACAGAAAGGAGCTCACGTGAGTCGTACATTACCCACCCGGCGGATGCATGAGCATCCCGACCTCGATCAACTGAAGCGCCAAGCGAAAGAACTCCTCCGCGCCTTCCTGGCTGTCGAACCGGAAGCAACAGTGGAGGTCCACGCCCACTATACCCGCCCTGATCGCACCACTTTCGCCCTGCATGATGCCCAACTCGTTCTCGCCCGGAGCTATGGATTCGAAAGCTGGCCCAAACTCAAGGCATACGTCAATGGCGTCACCGTTCGCCGCCTTGCCGATACCGTTCGCGCGAACGATTTGGCTCGAGCTCACAGGATGCTGGAGACTCGCCCCGAACTCGCCAATATGGCGATGTCGTACGGCGACGAGCATCGGCCAATTCACTTCGCGGTCATGAATCGCTTGCCTGAAATGGTTCGCCTCCTGATGCAGCACGGCGCGAACGCGCGTGCGGGCATCGATCCACATCGTGACGCGACAACTGCCTGGATGCTCGCCAGAGACCGTGGCTACGATGAGCTCATCGCGGTCATCGAGGACGAAGAGCGCCACCAAAAGCCGCCGGAGGTTGAAGAGCAACAAGAAACCCGAGGTGATGAAGATCTCCGTGCCGCGGTCGCCGAGGGTAACATCGAATGGCTCCGCGCCCGCCACGCTGCGGGAACCCTGACCAACCCCATCCGCTGGGACGGCGGCGGTCTGCTCACCGTCGCAGTCGAGCACAGCCGCCCGGACATTCTCACGTTTCTGCTCGATTGCGGGTTCGACCCCAACGAGCGCGTATCGGAAGGAGAGGGCGATTGGATCGCATACTCGCAGGGCTATCCGCTGTGGACCAGCGCCGCGCTTGGCAGGCGCAACCTTGCCGAAATTCTACTCGCGCGCGGCGCCGACCCTAACGTCCATGTCGATTCGAGCGGCTCCCCCGTCCACAGCGCCTATAGCCACAAGCAGTGGGAGATGGTGGATCTACTCCGAAACCATGGCGGCGAAGTTACCGCTGACACCGCGGCCATCTACCGGCAGACCGGCCTTGTCCGCGAGATGCTCGCCAGCGGCAAGGCCGATCCTGCCGAAATCCTCCGCTTTGGTGCCATGGGAGGGGATCCCGAAATCGTGCGGATGATCCTCGACCGAATCGACTGGCCGCGCGACGATCCGCACTGGTTCCGCATTCTCACCGAACCCTTGTATTTCTGGCACCACATCCCTTGGCTCTACGCGGGCAACAAAGAGTTCGATCGCGGAACATATCTGACCTGCTTCAAGCTCATTCTGAAACGATGCGGTCCCAATGTCACCGGAAGCTTCGGGCGCACGCCGCTTCATGAGGTTGCCGCGATGCGCGACCACATCACCGAAGACGAGACAGGCGCTTTCGCCGAAGCGCTCCTGAACGCCGGAGCAAAAGTCGGCGGCCGTGATGACCTGCTGAAAAGTACTGCCTTAGGCTGGGCTTGCCGCTGGGGCCACGTGAGAGTTGCCAAGCTCATGCTCGAACATGGCGCCGACCCGGTCGAAGGAGACGCCGAGCGTTGGGCAAGGCCGCGAGCCTGGGCGGAAAAACGGGCCCACGCGGAAATCATTGAGCTCCTGGGAAGGTACGGCGGCTGATCTCACGCACGAGCGTCCAGCGCCTGTTGTACTGCTGTCAAGGGCGGACCATTTGAATTGTGCACGGTTGCCGAAAACTCACCGTAATCCTCGGGCCGCCTGGTTAATAGCAGGACTTTGATGGCGACGTCTCGGCCGAAGGGTGTGTCACGAGCTTGATACGCTTCGCCCATGCCACCGGCGTGGTCGGAATTACGGTCGCATATTAGTTAGAAAACCGCTTGCTGAAGCGGGAACACTACACCCGAACCCTAAAATCCACCCCTGGGCCGATACCCCGGCCGCGATCGCACGCGGTATTTCTTCCCCACGTCCGAGACAATCTCCACCGAGATCCTACGAAAACCCTCGTTCGGATTAGGCTGCGGATAGTAAGTCACCGTATATGAATTACCCAAGTCCTCGCGGATGGATTCGAAAGCTTCCACCTGCTTCTGCCAGGTCTTGGCCCAATAGGCCTTGCCGCCGGTACGCGTGGCGATGCGCCGGAACACGCCGCTCGAAATGGCGTCCTTATTGACTTCGTTGGTGGAGATGACGTAAATAGGGATGCCTTCGTCTTCCGCGACGGCGCGCACGTCGTCGGGAGCCACCATGCTGGCGTTATCGGGGCCGTTGGAGAATACGATGACCACCTTGCGCCCGGGCACACGCGCCGCATCCCGCAGCGTGAGCAGCAGGGCGTTGTAGAGCGCCGTATCGTCTCCGGCCACGGATTTGCGCAGGCCGCCAATGGCATCGCCGCGATCGCGGGTCAGCACGGCGGCGCGCGACAGATTGCGGCTGAAGGTGTAGACCGCCACCGAATCCGCGCGATCCAGGCCCCGCACGAAATCGGCGATGGCATCTTCGGCATACACAAAGCCGCGGTACATGAAGTTGCTGGTGTCGAACAACACGAACACATTCGTGCCCACGAAGGCGTCGCTGTGCAGGTCGACGCCCGGTTTTCCGGCAACTTCCACGGGCTCCCCGCCAACCAGGGGGCGCGTCGTGCCGTCCTCCAAGACCTGCATCGGAGGCTTGGTGCCTTCGGCGAAGGTGGACATCTTTTGCGGGATGCCATCTTCGAACACCTTGAAATCCGTATTTTTCAGGCCGTTGATATAGCGGTTGTG
>JBEKUO010000255.1:0-12571 GCA_049514955.1 Bryobacteraceae bacterium
CCCTGTTTGGCGCGCCCCTGGCCACCTACGATGAAAGGGCCGAACGCATTGGCGCCACCGCGGGCATTCCCATCTTCGGCCTGGATGCGCTGAGCTCCGCGGCCTATGGCCCCGAGGCGGCGCTGACGCTGCTGATCCCGCTCGGAGTGGCTGGCGTCGCCTACATCGTTCCCATCAGCGCCGCCATCATCGTTTTGCTGACTATCGTCTTCTTTTCCTACCGGCAGACCATCGAAGCGTATCCGGGTGGAGGCGGATCCTACACGGTGGCGCGGGCGAATGTGGGCGCCTTTGCGGGCTTGCTGGCTGCCGCGGCGCTGATGATCGACTACATCCTGGTGGTGGCGGTGGGCATCTCCGCCGGCGTGGGGGCGCTGGTCTCGGCCGTACCCAGCCTGCAGTCGCACACCCTGCTGATGTGCCTCGGCATTCTGGTGGCGATCACAGTGGTCAATCTGCGGGGCGTGCGCGAAACTGGCGCCATTTTCCTGATCCCTACGTATCTGTTCGTCGGGACCTTGCTGATCGCGATCGTTATCGGCTTCGTCAAGATTCTGACGAGCGGCGGCCATCCGGCGCCGGTGGTCGCACCGCCGCCTGCTTCGCCTGCGGTGGCGGCGGCGAGCGTCTGGCTCCTGCTCAAAGCATTTGCCAGCGGCTGCACGGCGATGACGGGCGTCGAGGCCGTCAGCAACGGCGTGAAGGCGTTCCGCGAACCAACCGCCGAAAACGCGCGCCGCACCTTGGCCATCATCATCGCTCTTCTCATCGTGCTGCTGGCCGGCATCGCCTGGCTGATTCCGGTCTACGGCATCGCCGCTACTGACCCGGGGCAGCCCGGATATCAAAGCGTGCTGTCGATGCTGGTGGCGGCGGTTTTGGGCAAAGGTCTTTTCTACTACGTGACCATCGGCTCCATCCTGTTGGTGCTGGCGCTCTCCGCCAACACCGCATTCGCGGACTTCCCGCGCTTGTGCAAGGTGATCTCGGAAGATGGATTCCTGCCGCGGTCGTTCGGCTTTCGCGGCCGGCGGCTGGTTTACTCGCAAGGCGTGTACGTGTTGGCCGCCTTCTCCGCCCTGCTTCTGGTCCTGTTTGGCGGTGTGACGGACCGCCTGATCCCGCTGTTTGCGGTGGGAGCGTTTCTGGCTTTCACGCTTTCGCAGACCGGCATGGTGTTCCACTGGAAGCGCACCGGCGGCCCGGGCGCGCGCCGCAGCATGTTCGTCAATGGATTGGGTGCTACCGCCACGGGGATTACGGTCGTGGTCGTGCTGGTTGCCAAGTTTCTGGAGGGCGCGTGGATTACACTGCTATTGATCCCCGGCCTACTGCTCTTGATGATCGCGGTGCGCCGCCAGTATCACCAGGTGGGGCTGGAGGTCGGCAGCCAGTCGCCGCTGCAATTACATTGCTTTTCTCCGCCGCTGGTGGTGGTGCCGGTGGACCGTTGGAGCAAGATCGCCCAGCGGGCTCTCACCTTCGCCCTCACCATATCGCCGGACGTGGTAGCCTTGCATATCGACTCCGGCGAGCGCACGTCCTACCTGCGGCAACAGTGGTTCGGCTTCGTTGAAGATCCGGCGTGCCAGCTCGGTATGAAGCCGCCCAAGCTCACGGTCATTCCATCGCCTTACCGCTTCGTGATTACCCCGATCGTGGACTATGTGCTGGATCTAGCGGCAAAGAACCCCGATCGACAGATCGCCGTCGTGATTCCCGAGATCGTCGAGCGGCACTGGTATTACCACCTCCTGCACAACCAGCGCGGCGCAGCCTTGAAAACCACGCTCTATTTCAAGGGGAATGATCGCATCCTCGTGATCAACATGCCTTGGTACATGCAGGCGAAGTAGACGGTGCGTGGCGCACGCTTTAGCCTGCTGAAGCGTGCGCCACAACCGTTACACAACCTTCACAAAGATGATGACCAGCGTATACAACGCCAGCGATTCGATCAGCACCAAACCCAGCAGCAGGGCGAACCGAATCGCCGCCGCTGCGCCGGGATTGCGCCCCATGCCCTCGGCGGCGGCTGCCACGGCTTTGGCCTGCGCCAGGCCGCACATTCCGGAAGCGATGGCCATGGCGAACCCGGAAGTGATCGCCACCCAATTGGTTCCGCCAGCGGGCGTCGTGCCTTGCGCGAATATCGGCGTGGCGAACACAAACAGCACCAACGCCAGTAAGATCCACTTTACTTTCATCTGACTTGCTCCTTCGATTTAAGATCGCCCCCAGGAGGTGGTTCCCGTCATCCTCTTGCAGCCGGTCTCACGCTGAAGGGGCGGCATTAAGCCGGTATTAGTGCTCGTGCGATACTGCTCCACCCACGTACATCATGGTGAGGAGCATAAAGATGTAAGCCTGCAGCAGCGAAACAAAAACGTGGAGTCCCATGAACACCGCGGGGACAGCGAAGTAAGTGAGACTGAGAAACACCAGAGTGACCTTCTCGCCCGCGAACATATTCGCATAAAGACGCACGGTGAGGGATAGCGGGCGCGCGAGGTGGCTGGTAATTTCGATGAGGATCATGAGAGGCGCCAGCACCAGCATCGGGCCGGCAAATTGCTTCAAGTAGTTCAAGACACCCTGCGCCTCAACGCCCGCCACATTGTAATAGATGAAAGTCGCAATCGCGCAGCCCGCGGGAACCGAGGGAATCATGGTGGGCGATTCGAAACCCGGGATGATGCCGATCAGGTTGCAGGACAAAATGAACAGGAACAGCGTGCCGAAGAACGCGATATAGCGTGGACCGGAGTGGCCCACCGCGCTTTCGGATTCGCCGTGCACAAATTCATATATGAGCTCGAGAGAGTGCTGCAGCTTGCCGGGCCGGTCCATCGAGAGGCGCGGCCGCAGGAAGGCAAACAGCACGATGAGGATCAGAACCACCAGGAGCTGCATGACGATGAAGCCGGCCCAGGGCCGCGGCTCCACCGGCATACCCACGAGCTTCAGAAAGGCGTTGCCTACTCCCGGCAGATAATCGTTGAAAAGTTTGGCGAGCCAGATTTCCCTATGATGCATATACCAGTTCGAACATGATTTCCAAGATGACGGCGGCAACCGGAACGAACAGACCGGTCAGGGCGGCCGGCAGGCTTAAGGCGGTAAAATTCACTATAACATAAGCTCCCGCCGCCAACAGCAAATAGCGGAGGCCGATCAGGATCGCAAAGCGCGGGCTGGGCCGAGTGTGGGCGGCGCCGCCAAGCGCGTCCACCAACTTCTTCAGCCAGCGAAAATTCAGATACGATGCTACGGCGCCCAGCAGGAACGCCACCGCTGCGGTCCAGCCCCGCAGAATCAGGCAGACCACGCAGCCGGCGGCGGCGAGCGCGAGGCTGCCGCGGGTGATGCGCCGCAGCGCGGCATCGAAGTGCGCCTGATCAGGATCCATTGTCCCGCGTGTCCCGCATGAGCTGCCGCACGAGCTGCACGAAGCCGCTGGCGATTCCCAGGATCAGGAACGGAATATAGAGGAAGTGCGTGTGAAACAGCTTGTCCAGGAGGTAGCCGATCACATACCCGACGAAGGTGGCGGCCGGCAACAGGAAGGCCAGGGAAGTGTACTCCCCGACCGTCACCAGGAAATTTTTTTGCATGACGCGCCGGGCGTCCCCGGCCCTCTCAGTTCATGTTCATGCCGCACATGCCGGGATTGCTGCAGCGCCCGCTGGGGCACACCGGGCCGTCGGCTTGCTTGGGAGCGGCGGCGCGCGCGGCAAAGGTGGAAAACTCCTGGCGCAGATGCTGCTGGCCGCAGGAGGGGCATTCCAGGCCCGCACCGTCGGACATCTTCCGGACCAGCTTTTCGAACTTCGTTCCGCAATCCTGGCACTTGTATTCGTAGATAGGCATTGGTTCGATTTTAGCAGCCGGGCGGGGTCTACTGCAGCATCAGGGTGCAGATGCGATCCATGACGGCATGCACCTCGGAAACCGGGGCGTTGTAGTTGTTGACCAGGATGGAGAACGCCAGCGTATGGCCGTCCTTGCGCCTATCGCGTGGACCGCGACTTCGGTCCTTCTTTCTGAAGTTCAGCAGCTATTTCCCCTACACGGCGAAGCTGTGCATCAACGGTCATGAGTACGCCAAACAGCAACTGGCGAAGAAGAACATCGGGTTCGAGGCTCTGGACAGTGGAGTGCTGAGCTGCGACCACCCGAAGCGGCTGCAAGCCATCTGCGACGGACTCAGTGCGGAAAAAATCGATGCGCTCCTGCGCAAGTGGCTACGGTTGTTGCCGCATCCCTACACCGCGGCCGATCTAAGCCGGGATACCGGTATCAGGTGTCCATCCTCCAGGCAGAGTCCTCCCTGACCCAGGTGCTGGGATGCCCCGTCACGGGCCGGGTATTCTTTGCAGTAGAAGGGCAGCGCGCCCCAGCCCTGCGTTTTGGTGACATCAGAGTGCAGGCCCTGTTCGCCGTCCTGGTCATGTTCAGCCGGCAACTGCGCGGGTACACCAATCAGGAAATACGCCCCTTACTGCCGCAATTGCCGGGCCTCGATCCAGCCAACTATCCCATCGGCGAATGACCCACGCCTGGACCGCCGCTGTTGACTCGATCCTCAGCAAGATCGGCAGGCTTTGCTCACGTATTTCTGGGACACGACACTTGGCACGCGGCTCCGATCGGAGCCCGACCGTGCAGCCCGCGCTACAAAAACGCCATCGTCTTCACGCCCGATATGTCGAACCGCTTCCGGCAGCGCAAATTCTTGCACGCCACCTTGTCGTCCAGCAGCACCATGTAGCTCTGGGACTTCGCAAACCGTGCGCGGTCGCGCTCGTCGGCGCCGGGCGGCAGGCGGTCTTTCTTCTTGCGCACCATCCAGCGCAGCTCGTAGGTCTCGGCGGATCTGCAATGCGGACAGCACAACGACGCAGGCTTGGTCGTCGGCGATTCGGTGTAATATGCGCGCTCGTCCATGTCAGCGTTGTTCCATGGGAATCCACTTCATGCCATCCGGATTGCCCTTATACTCCGCGCGCGGGCGGATCAGGCGGTTGTTCTTGTATTGCTCCAGCACGTGCGCCGTCCACCCGGACATGCGGCTCACTGCGAAGACCGGCGTGAACAGATCCGCCGGAATTCCCAGCGCATAATAGGTGGAAGCCGAGTAGAAATCCACGTTGGCGATCAGCCCTTTTTCGGCCTTCACGGTCTCTTCCATGGCTTTGGACAGACGGAAGAGCTTCTCATGGCCGGTGCGCTTTCCCAGTTCCTCGGAAAGCACGCGGAGGTGCGTGGCCCGGGGATCCTCGGTGCGATACACGCGATGCCCGAAACCGGGGATCTTCACTTTTCGCGATAGAGTGCTCTTCACGCGGTCGATGGCGGCTTCCTCGCTGCTGAGTTGCAGCAGGATCTTGATGACATCCTGGTTTGCTCCGCCGTGCAGAGGACCTTTCAGGGCGCCGATCGCGGAGGTGATCGAGGAATAGATGTCGGAAAGCGTGGCGGCGGTTACGCGCGCGGCAAACGTGGAGGCATTCAATTCATGGTCGGCATGCAGGGTCAAGGCGACGTCGAAGGCGTGCTCCATCAATTCGTCGGGCCGCTTGCCGGTCAACGTGTACAGGAAGTTTTCGGCGAAGCCCATGCCAGGATCGCCGGAGATCACGTGCAGGCCCTTGCGCAGCCGGTCGAAGCTCGACACGATGGTGGATGTCTGCGCCATCAGCCGCAGGGCCTTGCGGGCGTTGGCATCCGGCGTCATGTCTGGCGTTTCGGGGTCGTGAATGCCGAGCATGGAAACCGCCGTGCGCAGCACATCCATGGGGCTGCCCTGGGGCACGCTCTTTAGAAAATCCGCCACGGGCGCGGGAATCCCGCGGTTTTGGGCGAGGTCCTTTTTGATCTGCTCCAGCTCCGCGCGTTTGGGAAGCCATCCGTTCCAGAGGAGGAAAATGACCTCTTCAAACGTCGCATTATCCGCCAGCGTGTGAATGTTGTAACCGCGGTAGCTGAGGATGCCGGCATATCCGTCTATGTAGCAAATCTCCGATTCGCCGGCAACCACGCCTTCCAAACCCGCCACTGTTGTGCCCATGCTGTTCCAGTCCTTCTTCTTATTCTATGCCGCGGGCCGATTCTATGCCGCGGGCCGAGGCCCGAAATCAGGATCCCGGCGCACAATCCGGAAACGGCGAAAAACCAATCGTCAAATCGTTGCGTTGCACCCAGAGTGCATCTTCCTGGTGTGGACCGAAATCCACCGTCACGATCACGCCCGAGCCGCAGGAACGGCTTTTGGGAATCGCGTACGAGGTGGTGCTCCGCTGGCTGTCGGGACCCCAGTCTTTCATGAACTCAGGGAAGGCGTAGTCTTTGCACGGGTTCGCGGCCGTGCAGCCCCACAATACATAGGCCGCCTGGTAGTCGTGGCGGTTCAAGAGGTCGAGGAAGCCCTTTACGCGGCTCTCCTGCCGGTGGTTGCGCAGAACCTGCGCCAGCCGCGCCACCGGCTGCGCACGCACGATTTCAGTCTTGTCCCAGACGAAAAAGAAGAACCACAGGAACAACACCGCCAGGGCCGCGATGCCGCCGATGAGGATCAGTTTATTCCGCTTCTCGCGGCGCTCGTCGCCGGCCCCGTATTGATCGAGATAGCCAGGCATCGCCCGCGCCTATTTTGCCGGATAGGCCTTGTCGTACGCAGCCACAGCCTCGGCCGTAATATCCAGCGCCGATTTGAAGAATACCGTGCTTTGAATGTCCACCACCACGTCCAGCCCCTTTTCGTCGGCCAGTTTCTTCACGACCTCCTGCATTTTGCGGCTGCTTTGCGTGAGGATTACGTTCCGGTCGGCGGTGACGTCTGCCTGCAGGTCGTCGCTCATCCGCTGCAGTTCGCGCTGCTTGCGCTGGCCCTGCGCGGTCAAATCCGCCTGGGCAATCGACGTGAGCTTGCCGGCATTGGTCTGCAACTGTTGCTCGATGCCCTGAATTTCCTTCTGCAGTTTTTCCATGTTCTGCTGACGCGGCCGGTATTTGGTTTCCATATCCGCCGAAGCCTTCTTGATCTCGGCACATTGCAGGACCGCCCCCTGCAGGCTGACGACGCCCACTTTAGTCTGGCCGAACGCGGCGATGCTGCAGGAAAAAAAGGCGAAACACGCCACGGCCAGTCGCAATTCAAAGCTTACTGACATGCGCAAGCAACTCCTTGTGAAATATGTGAAGCTTCAGGTTAGCACACGATAGGGCATGCCCAAGCGTGGCGCAGGTACTCCTGCCTGCCGCACGCCTGCCGGCGCAGGCGAGCGCTGCTCGCCGGCTTATTCCAATACCCCCAGGATCTCGTCTTCCTTCAGGATCAGGTACTCTTCGCCATCGAGCTTGATTTCCGACCCGGAGTATTTGCCAAACAGGATACGATCGCCCGCCTTGACGTCCGGCGGCATGCGCTCGCCGGTCTCCAGCAGCTTGCCGCTGCCCACCGCCTGCACTTCTCCATGCTGCGGCTTTTCTTTGGCGGAATCCGGGATGATGATTCCACCGCGCCTGGTCTCGCCTTCTTCTATGCGCTTGATCACCACGCGGTCGTGTAAAGGACGCAATTCCATACGTTGATCTCCTATCGATGAGATTATAACCGTGCGCGGCCCCTACTCGACAAGGATCTCCGCCAGGCAGCGCCCCACAGACCCGCTCGGCGTCTCCACATCCAGGTACGTCGCCAGGGTTGGCGCGATGTCGTTGGCGGCGATCGGCTCGTCAAACCGCCCGGATTTGATGCCCGGTCCCATGAAGATCACCGGCACGTGCGCGTCATAACCGAAGGGCGAACCGTGCGTGGTGCCCTTGGCATAAGGCAGCCAGTAAGGCTCCAGCAACACATACAAATCCGCGCTGCGCGGCCCGTAGAATCCATTCATGACGCGGCGGCCCACCTGATCCTCCATCGCGACTCCGCTCTTGAGCTGCTCTCCCGTGTATACCCGAAACACGTGGGCCATGTGCCGCGCCGCGTCCGCCGCCGTGCGCTCCACCTCGGCGGCATCCAGTTTCTTTTGCGAGACCAGCTCCTGGTTCAAATAAAGCGGATAGTCCGACGAGCCCACAACCCATTTGCCCTCTCCGTACTTCTGGTTCAGCGCCGCTTCCACCGTCTTCCGCACGGTTCCCGCCGGCACACGTCCACCCGGCATCTTGCGCTCGGCAGCCACTTCGGGCAAGGGCGCCACACCGTGGTCGGAGGTCATCACGACCAGCACGTTGCTCATCCCCATAACCGAATCCAGGAAGCGGAAGAGCTTGCCGATGACGACGTCGGTCTGGATGGACATTTCTTTGACTTCGGGAGCGTCCGGTCCCACCGCGTGCCCCACGTAATCGTTTGCGGAGAAGCTCACGGCCAGGAGGTCGGTGGCGCCCCTCTGGCCCAACTGCTCGGCCTGTATGGCGCGCTCCGCAAAAGTTTCCACCAGATCGTTGCCGAATGGACTTCCTTCGAGGGCGGAATAGACTGCGGCTGTATCGGCCGGCAAGGTGTGGTTCAGCCAGTGTGCTCCGCGGAAGCCGTCCGCGGGCCGGCTCGCGTCATATTCCTTGACCCACGCGGGCAGGTCCGGAAAATAGAAAGTGCTGCTGACGAAACTGCCGCTTTGCACATCGAACCAGTAAGCGCCGTTGGCCATGTGACCAGCAGGCAGGATCGCGCTGCGATCCTTAAGCGAGATACCGATGACCTTGCTCCCGCCGTGGGCGATCTTGAGCTCATCACCGACGGTGCTCACCAGCAGCCGCCTGGGTGAGGCGCCCTCGCCACTGCCGCCCAGCGCCTTGACGGAATCGTCGCTGACGCTGGTGACCACTTTGCCGGCCTCGCGGTCGTACCAATCGTTGCCCACGATTCCGCTCATGGAAGGTGTCGCGCCGGTCAGGAAGGTGCTGTGGCCGACCGCCGTGACGGTGGGCGCGTGCTCCAGATTCGCGTTGGTGAAGACGGCGCCTTTGGTCAGCAGCCGGTCGAAGCCCGCGTGGTAATCGGCGCGGAAGCGTGTCAGATAGTCGTAGCGAAACTGGTCCACCACGATGGCCAGGACGAGTTTGGGTGGCTTCGCAGCGGCGGCCAGGGCCGCGAGGAGGAGGGTGAGGAATCCGAGCAAGGTGGCGCGACGAAGGTTGGGCATATTCTTCCATGATAGGCGAGGGCAGCGCCTTCATCCTGCTGGGCCATGCCTTCGCGCCGGGATATCCTTCGGTCAGTGGAACGAGCTCGAATTTAAGTCGATCAATTCGTCCCATCCGAGGGCATATCCCAGTGCATGTTTCACCTCGCGATGCCGCAATCGCGACAATGCACCGGCCCGGGAATCAAGCCACTGGCGCGCGACAGTGCGGACATTGTCGAAGTTGGCGACGCAGGTCGAAGGCAACCCCTCACGCCGGCCAACTCTAACCTCCACTGGAATGGACCGGATGGTTGTGGTGATCTCGACGACGATGAATTTGCTCAGGTATTGATAGGCGTCATTGCGGCTCAGCAGGAGCACCTTCGCGCATGGCGTGATACTCCGCCTGACGGATGGCGTTGCGAATCGCTTGTCGAACGAACTCCGACCGCTTGCGTTTTCCGGGCGCGGCAACGCGGTTCAAGGCCTTCAGGGTGGGCTCATCCAACTGGATCAGGAGCGGCTTCATATATACATCGATTATATCGAGCATTGATATGGTTATGGCCGCCACTTTTGGGGGTAGGCCGGGCGCTCCTGCCGGCGCAGTCCGGAGTCCAGTCAACCCTAAAAATACTTAAGTACCCACTTGACAATTCGCTCCGCCTGGTGGATACTTAAGTATGTACTTGACTAATTAATCTTGAAGGAAGGAAGGAAGAGCATGGAAGAGCGATCCGTTACCCACAGCACATTCGTTATCGAACGCAGTTATCCCACTACGCCGGAACGAGTGTTCGCCGCTTTCGCCGACCCGGCCAAGAAGCGCCGCTGGTTTCGCGAAGATAGCGGCCTCGAAGTCGAGGAATTTGAGATGGATTTTCGAGTCGGAGGCATCGAGCGTTCCCGTTTTCGTTCCCGGCAAGATACTCCGATCAAGGGTCTCGCGGTTACGAACGACACCACTTATCGGGACATTGTGCCCAACCGCCGCATTGTAATTGCCTATACCATGACCATCGGCGATCGGCGTATCTCGGCGTCTCTGGCGACGTTCGAGTTCTTGCCGGCGAAAAATGGGGCCAACCTCGTGTTCACAGAACAGGCAGCGTTCTTTGAGGGCGCCGATGGTCCTCAAATGCGCGAGGAAGGTTGGCGTAAGCTCCTCGACCAGTTGGCAAAGGAGTTGACGCGCTAACTGGAGAGTGCGCTGGAAACGCACGGGCCATGCCTCGCAAGAAAATTAACGTCGACCGTGTCTTCCACGCCCTCGGCGATCCCACCCGCCGGGCAATTGTGGAGAAGCTCAGCGAAGGCCCCATTTCGGTCTCGCGGTTGGCAAAGCCGCTCGCCATCACTCTGGCCGCGGTAGTTCAGCACTTGCAAATCTTGGAGGAAAGCGGGCTGGTACACACCGAAAAGGCCGGCAGGGTGCGTACTTGCCACATCGAACCCGCGGGACTTTCGGTGGCGGAACAATGGATCGAAGATCGCCGTTCGATCTGGGAACGGCGGTTTGATAGACTGGGCCAATTGCTCGCCGAGTCCGATGAAGATTGACGTGGCGCACGCCTTCAGCGTGCCGCGGTGAACTTCAGTTTACCGCAACTAAAAAAAACGTCCGTCGCATGTCGATTTCGCGGCGGCCCGTTCGACATAAAAATAGAGCCGGATGTCTAATTGAAACGATCCCGGACCGGAAGGAGCAAACTTCAATGACCGAGAGCTACACAAAACCCCCGCACCAGTTCGAGCTGTTTGGCACATTCTCGCGCGACCTGAAATTCGCAGTCCGCTCGCTGGCGCGCACCAAAGGGCTGACCATCACCGTGGTGCTCACGCTGGCGCTCGGCATCGGCGCCAATGCGGCCATATTTAGCCTGGTGCGCGGCATCCTGTTGCGGCCGCTCGTCAACCGCGATGAGGACCGCTTGATCTACATCCGCCAAAGCGCGCGCGAGATCGAGAACGCGACGTTCTCGGTGCCGGAGATTCAGGATCTGCGCGCGCGCGTAAAAACGGTCAGCGAGTTCGGCGACTTCTCCACCATCGGATTTACCATGGTCGGACTCGGCGAGCCGCGCGAGGTTCGGTCGGGCGTGGTGGGCGGATCGTACTTCAAAGTGATGGGGCTGCGCCCCGTGCTCGGCCGGCTGCTCGGCCCGCGAGACGACGGCCCGAACGCCGCGGGTGCGGTGGTACTGACCTACCGTTTCTGGACGACGGCGCTTAAGAGCGATCCGTCCGTTCTCGGCAAGTCCATCCGGCTTGGCACCCGCATGGCCGTCATTGTGGGCGTGCTGGAACCATCCATCCCGTACCCGGCGGAAACGGAGATGATCGCCAACGTCGTGACCAGCCCGCATCATCTGTCGGCGACCATGGTGACCGGGCGGGTCCACCGCATGACGGAGCTGTTCGGGCGGCTGGCGCCCGGCGCGGATCTTCAGTCGGCACGGGCTGAACTGAACACCGTCTACGGCGCGATGGTCAAAGAACATCCCGAAGCGTACTCGGCCAGAGGGGACTCCCGGATCCACGCGGTGCTGCTGCGCGACCAGATCACGTCGCGGGCGCGGACCGTGCTGCTGGTGCTGATGGCGGCGTCGGTGCTGGTCTTTGTCATTGCGTGCTCGAACGTCGCGAACCTGATTTTGACACGGACGGTGCGGCGGGAAAGCGAGTTGGCCATCCGCGCGGCGCTCGGCGCAAATAACCGCGCGCTTCGCCGCACGCTGCTGGCGGAAAGCCTCCTGCTGTGCGGCGCCGGCGCCATGCTTGGCGTTTTGGGCGCGCGGCCGATGGTAGCTATCCTGGCCCGCTACGCCGCCCGCTTCTCGGTACGCGCGCTCGATTTAACAGTCGATTCCAGCATGCTTTGGGTGGGAGCCGGGCTGGCGATCGTCGCGGCCGTGCTTTTGGCTTTTGTGCCGCGACTGCCGTCGGCCGATACGTCGCATGGATACGGTCTGTCGAACAGCAGCCTGCGGGTCACCGGCAGCGCCAATCGCCGCTTGCGGGTGTTCGCCGTGACCCAGATCGCCGCATCCTTTGTGCTGCTCGCCGGCGCCAGCATGCTGCTCAAGACTTTGCTCGATCTGCAATCCGTCGAGACCGGCTTCGACATCCACCACGTGCTGGCGATGAACGTGCCCGTCATGTCGTACGGGAGGACGCCCGACCAGGTATTGGCCTTCTACCAGGAGGCCATGCGGCGAATCAAGGAGCTCCCGGGTGTGGACGCTGTCGCCCTGGGCACCAATGTTCCGTGGCGCGACGCGGGCGCCCTAGGCCCCGGCTTCCAGTTCTCCGCGGATGGCCACGTCCGCGCACCCGGTGAAGAAGATCCCCGCGGACGGTTCCGCACAATCTCGCCGGGGTTCTTCGCGGCACTGGGGGTCCCGCTTATCGAGGGACGCGATTTCAACGATGGG
>JBEKUO010000256.1:0-9496 GCA_049514955.1 Bryobacteraceae bacterium
GATGGCGGTATGGTGCAGCAGTTGACTGATGGTAAGAATGATGTCATAGACAAGGATCCGACGTGGTCGCCGGACGGGAACTCGATTGCCTTCAGCCATGGCGCAGGATCGGGCAAGGCGGAGACGTTCATGGTCCAGACAGTGGACTTACAAACGCATCGCGTCTCCGAGATGCCGGGAACTGAGGGGATGTGGTCGCCACGTTGGTCACCCGACGGCCGATTTTTCGCAGCCCTCTCGATGTCCAGCCACGGACTCATCCTCTACGACACGGAGAAGAAGGCGCAAACAGAGGTCGTCGCCACGCAGGCCGACTATCCGAACTGGTCCCCCGACAGCCAGTTCATATACTTCGAGTCCGCCGGAGACGACCCCGCCTGGTGGCGCATCCGGATTCGCGACCGCAAGCTCGAACGGCTCATCCGGCTGAAAAGCATTTCACGGCCGTCGGACAACTGGTTCACATCCGCGCCCGACGGTTCGTTGGTCACGTGGCGTTTGAACGGCACCGACGAGATATATGCCCTGGATTGGGAAGATCCCTAACTGGACGGTGTGGCTGGCGAGCGGACCGCACCGTGGTGGGGCAGGCGCTTTCGCCTGCCAATCACACGGCCCAAGACGTTTTTCAGCACCCTCTAAAACGTGCTGCTGTGGGGTTCAGTCCGAGGTGACTCGGCGATCCCAGGCGCGCCGCAGCGCGCTGAAGCGTGCGCCACGATCTTCAATGCGTTGATCAAGTCCGTGCTCAGCATGGAAGGGCACCAGTATTTCTCGATGTGCTCGACGACCAATTCCGTACCGCGCTCGTGGCTCACATAGGGACGCGCCTTCGGGTTGTACATGCTGTCGGTCAGGTCCCGTACCAGCACACAGCGTATGCCCCAATTGGTCATCTTCTTGATGGCGAACGAGCGGTTCAGCACGCACATGTTGACGTGCACTCCCATCACCAGCAGGTTGCGTATGCCGCGCTCCCGCAAGAAGCTGTAGATCTGCACCCCGTCGTCCGAGATGACATCCGCGTCGCCCATGGAAATGGCGGCGATCTCGCGTTTCCAGGCGGTGTAGAACTGGTCTCCGGCGGTATCGCACCCCCCAGCGGTGTCGTCGATGGGCAACGGCGGATCCAACAGGCCCAGCGGCGCCGGAGGCTCGACTTTCGCCACCCGCAGCATGCGTTGGCGCTGCGGCCAGCCCTGGTAAAACGCCATGGTCTCCGAGGGCGCGTGGATGATTTGAATGCCGCGCGCGCGGGCCCGCTCGATTACCGGAGCCATCCTGCCCGCCAGCGCCTCTACCCGCCGCGTGGCGCCCGAGCACCAGTGCTTGTCCCACATGTCGCAAATCAGAATGGCCGTTTGCTGGATCGGGACGTCTTCCTGAAGCCGCACTTCCTCCCATACGCCGCTGCCCTTGAAGGCTTCCACGCGGGAGCGCACCGGGAGTTGGAGGTCGGCCCCCAGCGCCGTCGCGGCCGAGATCAGCGCTAGGGCCACCAGATGCCGCCATTCACGAAACGCCGGAAATGCCCGTAACATGCGCACCATCATATCCCGTCCCGTACGGCCTATCGAACAATGGCCGAGAAATTGCAACAGGTTTGCGTTCGGGAATGCGATGACGAGGCCCAACATGCACCAACTATACTGCTTTGCCGGCCAATCAGCCCCTTGTAACGGGTATTTTGCCAAAGACGTTTTGCCCTGCGTATGTGGCGTCAGCGGAAGCTTGTTGTCCACGCTCAGCCAGGTTGCCATACCTGCCGTCCCCATACGCGAGCAGCCTCCCGCGGGAGTGCAATACTTGCCGTCAGAAGTGCATGTCTGGCCCCTGAGCGCCTGATCGGTGCCCCAGATTGGGGCAAGTCACGCAGTTTTTCCCCATCCCTGCGGTATCATATCCCACCGATCCGCGAATGCTGGCTACCGGACCGGCGCGGAAGGTACTTCTCTTGCAGGACCTGCCGGTGATGCAGTTCATGCCCGGCTATGACATAGGCAATAGCCCGCACCGAGATTTCGTTCTGGTTGGCGACGCCGCGCCGCATCCAGGCTTCCGAAATCAGCCCCTCGAACAGGAACACGCTGGCCTCGCGCACGGCCGTGAACTCCTCCATGAGGTATCCCAACGGGCAGTCCGCGGAGTTGCCATGGCGCACATAATCATCCTGCTCGAATCCCGGCAGCGGCGTAACATCGCTGCGCGCGAAACGTAACGCCCGATACGCGAAGACCCGCTCTGAATCGATCAGGTGCCCCAGCATCTCCTTGATGCTCCATTTATCCGGAGCGTATCGGTAATTGGCTTGTTCCTCACCCAGGCCGGATAGCAGCGCGAGCGTGCGGTGCGGCTGCTCTTCCAATGCCGCGAGGATATCGTCGCCACGCACCAGCGAGATGTACCGCCCATAATACGCCGCGTATTCGGAGGCGTCCGGAGGGCCTACCGGCTGCCTGTCGGCGGGGCGCCGGGCGCGTCCGCCGATAGGTGCATCATCGGGCTTGTCGTCGTCCAGAATCATGTTGCAAACCTCAATACACTCGCTGCAGATATATGCTCGGGGATAATCACTGGGAGATGAGATGAGCTTGCCGACCACATCCTGGCTCTTGTCGCAGAACGAACATTGCGGGGCTTCGGACGATCCTGCGCGCTTCATAGAATTTCCATTACGGATCAGTCTACAGCATTCCACCGCTACCTCTACCCGGCAGCCGACCCGTGCGGACCGGACTGGTGGGGCTCAGGAGAACGGATCGCGTACCTCGAAACACTCGAACTTCCGAAAATCGCGGTCCTTCGTGTACAGGGTGCGCACGCCGTGCTGGACAAGGATTGCGGCGAGGTGGGCGTCCGGGACGACGTTCCCGCGAGAAACCAGGTTGGCGGTGACATGCTGGTAGACTTCGAGGAAGCCATCCTGTTCCGCCACCGTCCGGACATGAGGCAGCGCCAGCAGGGCCATTACGTTGCCCAGCGCCTCGTTCGGCGACAGCGGAACGTCGAAGATGCGCGGGTGTGTGGCGATGCGCACGTATGACATCAGTACCGGCCATGCGAGGCAGAATAGGTCCGGGCGTGCCGCGCAGGACTCCAAAAAGCCGTTGGCCGCCTCGTGGAATTTGCTCGATCGGTCCGACGCGTAGAGCAGAACGTTCACGTCGAGGGAGTAGCTCATCGCCGATCGGCATCGAGGACTGCGTACACGGCATCCTTATCCCCGAGATCCACTCGCGCTTTCATGGGACGCGAGACCCAACGGAATTTGCGGCTCGCGCGAGGCGCGCCACGCCGGGCCAAAGCATCGGCCAGCAACTCTGAGACAATTGCCCCCATGGAACGGCCCTCCGCCTTGTGGATCGCCTTGATATCCCGCAGAATGGGATCCTCAATGTCCAGCGTAGTCCTCATGATGTTTGATGATAGCACACTGAACATCAGATGTCAAGGGCCGCCGCCACAGGGCCGCCGCCACTCTGCCAACCCGCGTTATGCTGAAATGCATCTATGCCATCCCTCACTCGCCGCAACTTCGTGAAGACTTGCGCCGCCCTTGTCGCCGCGTCCACAGCGCACGCCGCCGCTCCCAACATGCCCTTTCCCACCGCCGCGCGCGAAAGGCTGGCAGTGGCCTCCTACCCGTTCCGCAATTTCATGGACAGACCCGGTCACCCCGGCATCAAGTTAACGGACTTCGCGGCCATGGTCGTCGACAAATTCGGCATCCACAATATCGAGCCGCTCAGCGAGCATTTCCCGTCTACCGAACCGACATACCTGGCGGAACTGCGCAGCGCCGTCGAGCGGGCCCATTCGCATATCGTGAACATCCCCGCGAGCGTGCATGCCAGCCTGTATGATCCCGACGACGCCAAGCGCGACCGCGCCATCGCGGGCAGCAAGAAGTGGGTGGATGTCGCCGTGGCCATCGGCTCACCCAGCATCCGCGTCCACATTCAGGGAGCCCGAGGCGCCACGCCCGACGTCGGACGCGCATCCGAAAGCCTGAAGCAAGTAGCCGAGTACGGCGCCGCCAGGAACATTATGGTCAACCTGGAGAACGACGACCTGCTCACCGAAGACGCCTTCTTCCTGGTGAAAGTGATCGAGGCCGTAAACAGCCCTTGGCTCCGCGGCCTTCCCGACTTCGGCAATTCCATGCTGAAAGGCGACGAAGATTTCAATTACAAAGCGGTCGACGCCATGTTCCGCCACGCCTACAACGTCTCGCATGCGAAGGACTCCGAAGTCGAGAACGGAAAAGTCTTCCGGGTGGATATGGCCAAGACCTTCGCCATCGCCAAGGCGGCCGGCTACCGCGGCTACTTTTCCATGGAGTGGGAAGGTCAGGGAGGTCCGTACGAGGGCACCCAGAAGCTTCTGGACGAGAGCGTGAAAGATCTGGGGTGATTAATCCACTCTTATGCCTGTTTACCCGCGGGACGTGAGGTACTTCCCTTTCAGGACTTGCCGGTGATGCAGCTCATGCCCGGCTATGACATACGCAATCGCCCGCACCGAGATTTCCTCCTGATTGGCGACGCCGCGCCGCATCCAGGCTTCCGGACTCAGTCCCTGGAACAAGAACACACTGGCCTCGCGCACCGCGGTGAATTCCTGCAGGAGGCATCCCAAGGGGCAGTCCGCAAAGCCGCCATTGCGCACATAATCGTCCTGTTCGCATCCCGGCAGCGGCGTGATATCGTTGCGCGCAAAGCGGAGCGCCCGGTACGCGAGGACCCGCTCCACATCGATAAGGTGCCCAAGCACCTCCTTGATACTCCATTTATCCGGAGCGTACCGGTAATTCCCCCGCTCCTCGCCCAGGCTGGACAGCAGCGCCAGCGTGTGGCGCGGCTGCCCTTCCAGAGCCGCAAGGATATCGTCGCCATAAACCAGCGAAATGTACGGTCCATAATACTCCGCGTATTCGGAAGCGTCCGGAGGGCCTACCGCCTGCTTGTTGCCGGGATACCCGGACTGTCCGCTGCCAGACGCCTCATCGGGTTTGTCATCTTCCAGAATCATGTTGCAAACCTCGATGCACTCGTTGCAGATATACGCTCGGGCATAATCGCTGGGAGACGAGATGAGCTTCCCGACCACATCCTCGCTCTTGTGGCAGAACGAACATTGCAGAGCTTCGGACGATTCCACGCGCTTTCCGTGGCGGCCGCCAGATAGAATTCCCACTGCGGATAAGTCTACAGCATTCCAGCGTCATGCGGCAGCCGACGAAGATCTTGGGTGATCTTACTCCGCAAACGCCATGCGCCGGTGCTCTTTCAGAATGCAGCGGTCCATAACCACCGTGAGTCCTGCCGCGCGAGCCCGCTCCGCGGCTGCTTCGTGAACCACTCCCTCCTGCATCCAGACAGCCCGCGCGCCGATCCGTATGGCCGCTTCCACAATATCAGGCACGAATTCCGAGCGCCGGAAAACATCGACGATGTCTACGCGCTCGGGAACGGCATCCAGGTTGGGATAGCTTTTCTCGCCCAGCACGGCGGTTTCGAGCGGGTTCACCGGAATAATGCGGAATCCGTTGCGCTGCATGTACTCCGTTACGCCGTAGCTCGGTCGAAAGCGCTTGCTCGAAAGCCCCACCACCGCAATCGTGCGGCTCGTTCTAAGCAGTTCCGGTATGGTCATTGCGCCGCCCGCCGCGCCACCGTCTTACGGAAGCGCGCCACTTCATCCGGCGTCAGGTAGCGGAACTCTCCCGGTTTAATCGGGCCGAGCTCCAGGAACCCAATCTGGACACGCTTCAGCTTCTCCACTAATCTTCCGAAATGCTTGAACATCTCCCTGATCTGATTCTTGCGCCCCTCGACTAGGCGCACTTCATACCACGGATTTTGCGCGCGGCGCGTCAGCTTCAGACCCGCGGGCGCCGTACGCCGGCCGCCAAGCGGCACACCCTCGCGAAACTCCTGTTCCTGCGCGGCGGTGAGCGGTCCGTTGACCTTCACCAGGTAAGTCTTGGGGATGTGCGTCGAAGCGGACGTGATCGCGTGCGCCAGCTCTCCATCGTTGGTCAGCAGCAGCAGTCCCTCGCTGTGATAATCCAGACGCCCTACCGGATAGACGCGCTGTTTGACTCCGTGAAGGAACTCCATCACCGTAGGCCGTCCCTGCGGGTCGGACACCGTCGTCATCACGTTGTTGGGTTTGTTCAGCGCCAGGTAGATCAGCTGGCTGGGTGCACGCAGCAGCTTCCCATCCACCTTAACGTGATCGCTTTCCAGATCGGCCTTGCTGCCCAGCTCCGTGACCACCGCGCCGTTCACCGTCACGCGGCCCTCCTGGATGATCTGCTCCGCCTTGCGCCGCGAAGCAATACCGGCGCGCGACAGGATCTTCTGGAGCCTTTCCGCAGCCATCAGCTCTGCTCGGCCGGCGGCGCGGGGGCCAGTTCCGGAGCGTCCCCATCGATGGCCATGCGCCGTATCTCCTCGAACTCCTTAAGCGATGGCAGTTCGCTCAGGTCCTTAAGCCCGAACTGCACCAGAAACTCCTTGGTGGTCTTGTAGAGGATGGGCTTGCCGATCACGTTCTTGCGGCCCGCCTCGGCGATGAGCTTACGGTCCAGCAGCGTCTTCAACACGCCGGCGCCCTGCACGCCGCGAATTTCCATGATCTCCGGCGTCGTCACCGGCTGCTTGTAGGCGATCACGGCGAGCGTTTCCAGCGCGGGCAACGACAGCTTCAGCGGCGGCTTCAAGCTCCTGACGAAATTGCGGACAGTCTCATGATGCTCGGGCTTGGTGGTCATCTTGTAGCCGCCGGCCACCTCCCGTATGGTTACGCCATGCTCGGGCTTATCGTACTCCGCCACCAACTCGTCGAGCAGCTTTTGCACGCGCTCGCGAGGTTGCGCCAGGGCGGCAGTAATCTGCGCCAGAGAAAGGGGCTCCTCGGTCACATACACGACGGCTTCGAGCAGCGCCTTCAATTGCGCGTCCTCCGTCGAAACGGCAGCCTGTGTGTCCACCGCCGCCAAGAGGTCCTCAGCCGCGACCTCCGGAGTCGCCGAGTCCGCGGGTCTCAGCGTCTCCGGATTCTCCGCGTCCCCTTGTCCCCGAGTCTCCGCGTCGGCCTCAGAAGTCTCCGCGTCCCCGTGTCCCCGTGTCTCCGCGTCAGTCTCCCCTCCCTGTGTCCCTGGGTCGCCGTGTCGCCGCGTCGCCGCGTCGCCGTGTCGCCGCGTCTCCCCGTCCCCCGCCTTCATCTGTTCCAACTCATCCACCATTTACCGATATTCCTTTTCAATCGCACTCACCGGCTGATCCGTTGCAAAAACCGTGTCGAACATACGGTGCCTCCGCAGCACGATCTCGCCGAAAAGATCCGCTTGCCCCACCTCCACCGCCTGCAACTTCACCATCTCCAACACCGCCAGAAACAGCGCGATCATGGCCCGCCGGCTGCGCTGCTCTTCGAAGACCCGCATGATGTGGACCGGCTCGTTCTCCCCCGCCTCCAGGAACAGCGATTTGAGATAGAGGATCATCCGCGTTACGGTGATTTCCTCGTCGGCGACTTCATATACCGGCCGGTTCTTAGCGCGCTCCAACAGCTCGCCGAACGCTTTCACCAGGTCGAACAGCGTGATCGCCAGGCCCGGATCTTCGTCCTCGGCCACAAACTGCCCGATCTGCGGATTCGACCAGACGTTTTCCTCGATCATGCGTTTTTGCTGCAGCATCTCGGCGGCGTTCTTGAACTTCTCATGCTCAAGCAGCTTCTCCACCAACTCCTGACGCGGGTCGTCTTCCGGGTTGTCCTTGGCAAGCTCCGGATCGCGCGGCAGCAGCATCCGCGACTTGATGTGGATCAGGGTCGCTGCCATGTAGACAAATTCGGCGCCCAGATCGAAATCCAACTCCCGCGCCTTGTCCATGTAGTCCAAATACTGCGCGGTGATGGTGGCGATAGGGATGTCTTTGATATCGATCTGCTGCTTCCGGATCAGGTCCAACAAGAGATCGAGAGGTCCGTCATATCGTTCGAGGTGGAAGTTTAAAGGCGAAGACACCGTATCTCACGATATCACGCCAGTGGTGGGGCAGGCGCTTTCGCCTGCCAACCATTTTCTTCAACCCTCTTCAGTGACTCTCGCACGCCTCCAGCTTCCTCCTCAAAAACCGCCGTTCCGGCTCGGAGCACGGACACTCCAGCGCCGCGCGAAAGCACACTGCGGCCTCCGTTCGCCGGCCGAGTTCCACCAGCAGGTGACCGCGCACCGCCATCAGCAGATGATAATGGCGCAGCTTCGGGTCGCCCTCCAGCGGCTCCAGAGCGGCCAACGCCTGCGCCGGACCATGCACCTTCGCCACCGCCACCGCCCGATTCAGCGCCACCACCGGAGAAGCGCTGATCTCCAGAAGCTGATCGTACAGCCCAAGTATCGTCGGCCAATCGATCGATTGCGGATCCACGGTGCGCGCATGCGTCGCCGCGATGGCTGCCTGCAAGTGATACTCGGAGACTTCCGCGCCCGCGATGGACCGATCGAAGTGATGGAATCCGAGACCGATCAAGCGCCCATCCCAGCGGCTGCGATCCTGGTATTCGAACAGCACCAGGTCGCCGGCCTCGTCCACGCGAGCCGGCAGTCGCGCGGCTTCGAGCGCCATCAACGCTACCAGCGCATCCACGCGAGGTTCGACGATGGATGACTCTGCCACCAGGCGCCCCAGCCGCAGAGCTTCCAGGCAGAGATCCTGGCGAATCAGGTCCTCGCCCGCATGCGCGTTGTATCCCTCGTTGAACATGAAATAGACGACCTCCAGCACGGAATCGAGGCGCCCCTTCAACTCGGACCCGGCAGGCATGTCGAGCGTCAGCCGCTCGTCGCGTATCTGGCGCTTGGCCCGCACCAGCCTTTGCGCGATGGCGGCATCGTCGGCGAGGAAGGCGCGGGCGATCTCGCGCACGCCAAACCCGCCAACGGTTTTCAGGCTCAAAGCCACGCGGGCGTCCCGCGGGATCTCCGTATGACAACACATGAAGATCATGCGCAGTTCATCGTCGCGAAGCTGTTCTTCCACATCGGGATCGCTGGGCGCAAACGCGGCCGACTGCGAGAGCTGCGCGGCGATGGCATCCGTCTTATCGCCGAGCATCCGGTTGCGGCGCACCGCGTCGATGGCGATATTGTGCGCCACGCGGAAAAGCCATGCCGCGGCGTTTTCGGGGACACCCTGGTACGGCCAGGTCTGCAGCGCGCGCAGCATGGCCTCCTGCACGGTCTCCTCCGCCAATTCCAAATGGACCGGGCCGAGCAGCCGCGTAAGATGCGCGACCATTCGGCCCGACTGGTGCCGGAACAAGTGCTCCAGCAGCACTCCGGTATCCGGGGATGTAGCTAGCGTGGGGTTAGCTCCTGACAACCGCTCCCTCACTGTTCGGAGCCGCAAGCTTCGGAGCCGCGCGCGTCAGCAAGCGGAACGCCATCCTAAGTTCCAAAGACTTGCCTGACCTCGACGGTGCC
>JBEKUO010000257.1:0-9490 GCA_049514955.1 Bryobacteraceae bacterium
AGTTCAGGTTCTGGCACCGGTCCAAGCCGATGTTGGTCAAACCGGGACGTTCCATATTATCCCCTTCCGACGGCGGCCGCGAGCAGCGCGCGCTTCACCGCCACGCGCGCCAGTTGCACCTTGTATCGATTCTGGCTGAGCGGCGTAGCTCCTTCAAGCGCCTCCCGGGCAGCTTCCCCGGCTGTCGCCGTGGTGATGGCCTTGCCTGCCAGCACCCGGTCCGCCTGCGTCGCGGACCAGGGTGTCGGCGCCACGTGGCCCAACACGATACGCGCGCTCGCGACACTATCGCCCAGCATGTTCAGAACTACTGAAGCGGTGGCCAGCGGCCAATCCAGAGCCTCCTTCTGCCGCACCTCGTAGGTGGCGCTGCGTGCGGCCAGAACGGGCACCACGATTTCGGTCACCAGCTCGTTGGGAAGCAGAGCGATTTCGCGGCTGCCATCGTTTTGCGGCGTGACAAAAAACTTCTCCGCATCCACATCGCGGCTGCCCGAAGCCGAGACCAGCCGGACCTTGGCGCCGAAGGCCACCAGCGCCGGACCCAGGCTGGAAGCGCTGACGAAATACGCTGGACCGCCGTTCCCCAGAATGGCGTGATACTTGTTCTCGCCGCCCGGGACCAGCGGCTTGCCGTCTTTATCCTTGCCCAGCAGGCCAAAGCCATTGCGGAAATACCAGCAGCGGGGCCGCTGGCACAGGTCCCCGGCCACCGTTCCCATGTTCCGGATTTGCGGGCTGCTGACGCCCCGCGCAGCCTCCGCCAGCGCCGGCAGGAACTTGTGGATTTCGGAGTTTTCGGCAAGCTCGTCGAGCGTTACCGTAGCGCCGATGCGCACCTCGGCCCCGTGCTTTTTGATCCCGCCGAGTTCTTTGATGTTCTTGATGTTCACCACGCGCCGCGGGGTCTCGATGTGCTCCTTCATCAGGCTCAGCAGATCCGTGCCGCCTGCCAGCACGCCGACTTCTCCCCAGCGCGAACCGAGCAGGCCTACGGCCTCGCGGACCGTCGCGGGGTTCGCATATTCGAAGGCTTGCATTACGCGTTCCTCCCTTCCAGGGCGGCCAGCACGCGATCCGGCGTAAGCGGCACGTGCGGCACCCGTACTCCGATAGCGTTGGCCACCGCGTTGCCGATCGCCGCGATCGGCCCGATCACCGGAGGCTCGCCCAGCCCGATCACTCCGCGCTTGTCATGCTCCGGCGCGATGTCAAGCTGCACCACGATCTCACCGATATCGGCGATGCCGGCCAGCTTGTAGAACTCCATATCGGCGTTCAAGTGCTTGCCGGTCTGCTGGTCCATGATGCGCTCCTCATAGAGCGCGCCGCAGACCCCCATGATGACCGCGCCGTGGATCTGGCTTTCGGCGGTCCTCGGATTAATGATCAGCCCGCAGTCCTGCACCGCTACGAACTTGTTCATCTTGACGATGCCAGTCTCGGTATCGACGGAGACGTCGGCCATTTGCACGCCGCCCACGCCGCTGGACATCAACCCGCCCGGATTACGCGGATTGTTCTCGCCCATCTCCGAGATCTTGCCGGTCCCCAGCTTGCGGCAGGCGTCTTGCCAGGGCAGGCTCTTCGACGGATCGTCCTTCACCTGTATGCGGCCGTCCACCGCGGCTAGTTGGTCGGGAGAAGCGCCGAGAGCGGGCGCCACGGCCACGAATAGCTTCTCCAGCGCATTGACGCTGGATTTGCGCGTCGAAGAAGAGACGCCGCCTACCGTGGTCGAACCTCCCGAGGCGCCGTCCGGCGGATAATCGCTGTTCCCGATGCGGAGCGTAATCGCTCCCAGCGGCAGGCCCAGGGTTTCGGCCGCCACCATGCTGATGACGGTGCGTGTGCCCGTGCCCAAGTCCTGTGTGCAGATTTCCACCACCACGGAGCCATCCGGATTGATGGTCGTGCGGCACTGGCTGGCGTGCCCGCCGCCACCCCAGGTATTCAACGAGAGCCCCAGCCCCTGCTTTACGGGACCTTTGCCCTCACCGCGCGGATGCCAGCGCTTACTCCACTCCATGATCTCCGCGGCCTTCTGAAATTGTGCCCGGTAGACGCCCGCGCGCGCGGTATAGTCGGCATTCTTGGTGAACAACGCCAGCGGATCCATCTTCAGCTTGGCGGCCAGATCCTCCAGCGCCGCACACGTCAAAAACGACGCCTGCGGATGGTTGGGAGCGCGCCAGGCGCGCGCGCCGCCCGCATTGATCGCCACCGCCGTGTGGTTCAGCCGTTTGTTGGGAATCTCCGTAAACACATACGGAAGGGGAGGCATGCCGCCCCCGCCCATGCCCCCGGTGGCCCAGGAAGTGGATTGCCACGCGGTGATGGTCCCGTCGCTTTTGGCCGCGACCTTGATCTGGGCGAAGGCCGAAGGCCGGTTTCCGGCGATCTGCAACTCCGTGGCGCGATCCAGGAATAGCTTCACCGGCTTGCCGCCGCTGGCCTTCGAAAGCCGTCCCGCTTCGGCTCCCCATCGATCCGCATCGAACTTGCTGCCGAAGCCGCCGCCGATGAATTGCATCTCGGTGTGGACGTTGGCGATGGGCACTTCGAGCGATTTCCCCAGGCTCCCGCCAATGCCCGGAACGTTTTGCGTGGAGGGCCACAGATTAACCTTATCGCCGTCCCACTGCACGATATTGCCGTGCGACTCCAGGCAACAGTGCGTGATCACCGGAATGCCGTAGCTCCCCTCGGAAACCGCGTCGGCTTCCTGGAAGGCCTTGTCCGGATCGCCAGTGACCTGTTCGCCGGCCGCCTTCGCCCGATTGCCCGCCTTGGCGAGGTCGTCCTCACGCACCAGGTGCGGCAGAACTTCATACTGGATCTTGATCTTGCGCACGGCATCCTGCGCGAGTTCTTCGGTCACCGCCGCAACCGCCGCGATTTCCGTGCCCTGCCACTGCACTTCCTGGCCGGCCGGGGTGATCACGCGCACCGCCTTCACCCCGTCCATGTGCTCCGCGTCGCTGGTATCGATGCTGGTGATGCGTGCATGCGCGTGCGGCGATGTCAACATCGCGCCGAACAACATTCCCGGCGGCTTCTCGTCGGACGAGTACTTTGCCTTGCCCGTGGATTTCTCCAGGCCGTCACGGCGCAATGTGGGTTTGCCAATCACGCGCCGCTTGTCCATCGGAGGCCAACTGTAATCAGGCATGGCGCCCTCCCTTCATCTCCTTGGCCGCTTCCAGGACGGCCTGGCGCACGCCTACGTAGGTGCCGCAGCGGCACAGGTTGCCGCAGAGCCCCTCCTTGACGTCGTCGTAGGTCGGATTCGGATTGTGGTCCAGAAAGGCCTTGGCGGCCATCACGAATCCCGGCGTGCAGTAGCCGCACTGTTGCCCATCGTTGTTCACGAACGCCACCGACACTGGGTGCGGCTTGCCGTTGGAAATGCCCTCGATGGTTTGAATGTCCTTGCCCTGGGCGTCGATGGCCAGAACTGTGCAACTATATACAGATTTTCCGTTGAGGATCACGGTGCAGGCGCCGCAGGTGGCCCGATCGCAGACGCGCTTGGCGCCGGTCAGATCCAGGTAATTGCGCAGCGCATCGAGCAGCGTGACGCGCGGCTCGACCGTGAGAGTTTGGGGCTTGCCGTTGATCTTTAGCGTGATGGGGACGGCGCCGGGCCCTGCCAACTGGCCTCCCGCAGGGGGCGCGGCCACTGCCTTTCTTTCCAATACGCCGGCGCCCAGAGCACCACCGCCGATGCCTGCAACGCCAATAAACCCGCGCCGCGAGACGCCGGACTTGGGCTTTCTGGGAACCTCAGAGTCGTTCTTTGAACTCACCAGACACACTCCTTTCGTGTCACAAACAGAGGGCTCGTGCTTTGGACGCTCCGAAAACGGATGAGTCGCAATTATTCCACCCGAATATAGCAGATTTTGCGGAGGGTGTCGGAACTTGCGCGGGGTGGCGCTGTGCCGTGTGCCGAAGCGAACGATTCTCGTGGCCGGGTGACGGGATCAGGGCTTCCCAGGGTTCAGGCCCTGCGACGCCGCCACAGGTAAGCGAAACTCAATCCCAAACCCAGCAAGCCAAAAGTGGCAGGTTCGGGAACTAGCAGTGTTCCAGTCAACGTAACGGTGGCAATCGAGTAATCCCAACCATCGCAGCAGGGGGCGTTAAGAGCCGTCGGCGTGATCGTCACGGAGGTAATATCGGTAGAACCGGGCGCGATCAAGTCCACGTTTCCAGTTCCCTTTTGAACAGTGCCCGGAATATCCGAGAGGGTCTGGCTGGCTACCAAGGTCGTCCCATCATAAGCGTCGACCACGTAAGATTCGACCGTGGTGGCCGCGTTGTAAAGGGGAAAGGCGACCTCGGTGACCAGAAAACTGGGGTTGATGGTGATGGTCATCGTGGAGTCCAAAGCGTCGCCGAACCCGGACGTCGCATACACGTTTGGCGGCGTGAGGAGTGTGACGAACAGACCATGTTCATTCCCCAGAACGACTCCCCCGGTAAATGTGGCTATACCGGGCACGACAATCGTTTGCATGGGTCCTGCCTGACCGAAGTAGGAAGGCCCCGTCGGAAGCAAGGGGACCGTCGAGAAATCGACGACAACGGTCGACGCATTCGCCGCCAAGCACCCTAACAGGACCAACGCCCCGCAACCCAAGAGTCTGCGCATTATGCTCTCCCCGCCACCTTTCATCCTGATCTGCCAGTATATCCCATTCCGGCTATTCTGAAAATCCTTTTCTTCAAAATTCCCCAGCGGCCGGTTCCCGGAATCGTGAGGGGTCTCGCAGATCCCGCCACCCTCACCGCTTTCCAGCGCCGCTAAGGCGCGACCGTTTTCCAATTGGCCACAAGTTCCGTGGCGTTCACAGTCCCGATTCCGGTGGCGAAGTCCCAGCCGGTGGCCGTACGGTATGCGGGCGCGAACGTGGAGTCGGATGTGGACAGCACTCCGTAGCTGCCCCCCGGTTTAAAGCAGTCGCCCGCGCCCAGCACGCACGGCACGTCCATATCGCCAAAAGTGACGTCGTAAAACACGCAAGCTTTGCTGACGTTTTTGCCGTGAGTGGAGTTGCAGCTCTGGGAGCCGCTCGCTCCATATTCAATGGCGGCAAGCTGGTAATAGACATAGTTTGGATTCCCCTGCGGGCTGCCGTTTCTCTGGTTCACGAGGGCCTGAATCCCCGCCATGATCGGCGCAGAGAAGGATGTCCCCCCAGCGCCCGGCCACGTGTCCGGAGCGCCCGAGCAGGGCACTCCGCCGCCGGACGGGTCGGTGTAGCAGACCGGATAGTAGTGGCCCCACACGCCGTTGGCCGCAAACAGGGAAACGTCCGGGATGTCGCGCACGCCATCGCTCGGGATGCCCAATACCCCGGTCTGCCAGGACGGCTTGGGGTAACCAGCACACGTTCCGCCCACCACGCCGTACTGTGCTGGTGCGCCGGTGGCACAGCCGCTGGGACCGCCGCTGCCGCCGGTCGTCCCCAGGAATTCCTCCTCACCGATGGAGCTGTTGCAAGCACCACCGATGCCGAAGGGATATGTGTATCCCAGCGCCTTGGTAATCAGCGCGCTGGCGCAAGTGTCATTCCAAGGGATCTCGGGAATGTAAGACAACGCGGAGCCATAAAATGGGGTGTTGGCCGTATTCCAATATTGATTGTTTTGCCCTTCGTACGTGTCGGCGAAATCGGTGCCGCCGACCGAAACGTTGTAGGGCGTCTCGCCCCACCCCGTGATCCCTATTCCGTGGGCTGCAAACTGAGCGTCGCGGTCGCAGCCTGCCGCCGCATCGTCGCCCGCCGCGACGAACACCGAGACCCCTTCCGCCACCGCCTGCTGAAACGTCGAGTTGAACGTGGCATTCGCACTGGCCCCGTTCAGCGCCTCGCACTCTCCATAGCTCATGCTCACGATGGGGGGTATCGTGCCGCCGTTACTCAAGATATTCTCGATGGCGATCACACCGCCGAACGTCGTAGCGGTGTCCGCGCAGGAAGCGACCACGATGGCCGCCCCCGGGGCCGCCGCGGAGGCGTACTCCGCATCCACGGCAACTTCGAAATCGTCTCCGTTGACTCCCGGATCGAGGCAGTTGTTGGTGCCGGTAGATGGCGGATTCACCAAGACCAGGGACCCGCTATACGACCCTCCCGGGAACCGGTTGAGACCGAAAGTCTCTCGGAACACATTCCAGTCCGAACTGCTATAGATATCCGAGTCCTCCACCACGACCACGGTCTGCTTAAGGCCCACGTCGTGTGCCTCGAACAGAGGAGCAAACGTGTAGATGGTGGACAAGTCCGGGGGCGCCACCAGATAGGGACCCGACGAACCGACGGTGTAGTCGGGGCGCGGCTTGTACATCGGATGGGGCCGGAAGTCATGCAGAGAGAAGATGCCGGCGATGGCCGGCGCCAGCGCCGCCGGAATTTGCGGATTGCTCATGTTGGCGATGTGCGGCTGGCCGTTGACTATCAGATTATGGATTTCGGTGTGGAATGCCGCCCGCACCTGGCCCGCCGTGCCCGAGATGTCCATCAGCATGCCGTTGGGGTAAGCGTTAACCGCGAAGCCGTGAGATTCCAGCCAGGTCCGAATGGTGTTCAGATCCTGCGGCGCCAAGCCGAACATCTGCGCGAACTTGGCAGTGGTCAGCCATTGGTGATAATTCGGCGAATGCGGATCGTGAAGCTGGTCGATCAGCTTTTCGAGCGCCTGCTCCTGCTGAGGAGAACGCTGCAACTGCAGCAGCATATGGTCGATCGGCATGCTGTCCGATACGCGGCCCTGATCGTTCGCGGCGTTGGCTTCCGGGCGCGTGTTCCCCGCCAGAGTGACCAACTCGCTCTCGTTGATCGCCTGTGTGATCAGAACGGGCGTTTGCGCGGAAGCGGCCGAGCCAAGCGCCAGGACTAACCCGGCGACTCGCAGGCCGGCTCTCCGTCTATTCTTATTCATAAATGACCCCCTTCAACAAAATTCGTCAGGCCGCAGCCGGTAAACCGGACAGCCCCATCGCCGCGTCAATCAGGGCGCCACGGACTTCCAGTTGGTCACCAGATTGTAAGCGTTCACGGTGCCGATTCCAGTGGCGAAGTCCCAACCCACGGTCGTTCCGTACGCGGGCAGGTACTTCGTGTTAGAAGTAGACAGACCTCCGAAGGTGCCCGCCCCCTTGAAGCAGTCGCCGACGCCGAAGACGCAGGGCACGTCCATGTTGCCCAACGTAACGTCATAGAAAATACAGGTGCTGGCGGCAGTGTTGCCCATCGTGGAGTTGCACGAGGAGTTTCCGCTAGCCCCGTACTCGGTGGCCGCGAGTTGGTAATAGACGTAGTTGGGGTTACCCTGCGCGCTCCCGGTGACCTGGTTCACCAGCGCCTGGATGCCAGCCATAATCGGCGAGGAAAAGGAAGTTCCGCCCGCGCCGGGCCAGGTATCGGGGGCGCCCGCACAGGATACGCCGCCGCCGGAAGGATCGCTATAGCAGACCGGATAGAAGTGGCCCCACACACCGTTCGCCGCGAACAGGGAAACATCCGGAATATCGCGCACACCGTCGCTCGGGATGCCGATCACACCGGTCTGCCAGGAAGGCTTCGCGTAGCCTTGGCAGGTGCCGCTCACCGCGCCGTAAATACTCGGCGCGCCTGTGGCGCAACCGCTCGGACCGCCGCTGCCCCCGACGGTACCCAGAAAGTATTCCTCGCCGATCTGGCTATTGCAAAAACCGTTGACACCGACCGATGAACTGTAGCCTTCGGCCTCCGAAATCAGATTGCTGGCGCACGTGTCGTTCCAGGGAATTTCGGGAATATACGATTTTGCGGATTCGTAAAACGTCGTGTTGGTTGGATTCCAATAGTCGCTATTGACCCCCAGGAAGCTGTCGCCGAAATCGGTGCCGCCGACGGCTACGTTGTACGGCGTGCCGCCCCAACCGGTGATCCCGATTCCATGGGTAGCCGCCTCCGCGCCGCGGTCGCAACCCGCCGCCGCGTCGT
Source organism: Bryobacteraceae bacterium (assembly GCA_049514955.1). Lineage (GTDB taxonomy): Bacteria > Acidobacteriota > Terriglobia > Bryobacterales > Bryobacteraceae > Bog-159. The sequence continues at coordinate 7,998 of JBEKUO010000257.1, forward strand.
CGCCCGCGGAAACGAACACCGAAACACCTTCCGTGACGGCTTGCTGAAACGTGGAATTGAAGGAGGCGTTTGCGCTGGCGCCGGTCAGCGCCTCGCATTCCCCGTAGCTCATACTCATGATGGAGGGCGGCGTGCCGGAGGCATTCAGAATGTTCTCGATCGCGATCAGCCCGCCGAATGTGGTTTCTGTGTCGGCACAGGATGCCACCTCGATGGTTGCGCCCGGGGCGGCCGCGGTGGCGTACTCCATGTCGACCGCGGCTTCGAAGTCGTCGCCGTTGACGCCTGGATCGCTGCAGTTGTTGGTGCTCGATGGCGGGTTCACCGATACAACCGTTCCGGTGGAAAATCGGTGGAGCCCGAAAGTGGCCCTGAAGGCGTTAAAGTCGGAGCTGCTGTAAATGTCGGTGTCTTCCACGACCACCACCGTCTGGCCGGTGCCCGCCACCCCCTTCTTGAAGAGCGGATCCATGTTGTAAATCACCGCAAGGTCCGCACCCCCGACCAGGTAATACGTAAAGCCGCTGATGACGGTCGTGTAGTCCGCTCGCTGGTACATTGGCTTGGGCCAGAAGTTGTGCAGCGACACGATGCCGGCGACGGCCGGCGCCAGTGCGGCGGGGATCTGCGGGTTGCTCATGTTGGCGATGTGCGGCGCGCCGGCCACTGAAAGGTTATGAATCTCCGTGTGGAAGGCCTCGCGCACCTGGGCTGCCGTACCCGAAAAATCCACGAGCATGCCGTTTGGATAGACGCTTACCGTGAAGCCGTGCGATTGGAGCCAGCCGCCAATCTTGTCCAGGTCCGCTTGCGCCAGTCCGAAGCTCTGGCCAAACTCGGCCGCCGTCAGCCAGTGGTGATAACTCGGCGACTTGGGATTGTGCAGTTGGTCGATCAGCTTCTCGACCGCCTGTTCCTGTTGCGGAGAGCGCCGCAATTGCAGCAGCATGTGCTCGATTCGCATACTGTCGGGAACCGAGCCCCGATCGTTGGCGGCATTGGCTTCGGGGCGCATATTCCCCGCCAGTATCACCAGCTTGCTTTCGTCGATTGGTTGCGTAATCAGAACAGGTGTTTGGGCATACGCTCCCAAACCGAGTGCCAGGACTAATGCAGAAATTTGAAGCGCAACTCGACTTGGATCAATCTTCATGAAGCTGTCCTTTCAAGAAAATCCCCACAAGGTGTCTCGAAAGGAACTATAGCACTGTAACCCTTTTGAGGCAATAGAAAGTGAGTGTTTTACAGATGTTTTTCTCGGTTGTCACTTAACTTTAGTTGAACTGTTACCGCGTGGCGCACCCTTTCGTTCCAGTCTTTAGGCGGCAATGGCGAGCCGAAATTTTGCGGCAGGCGGCCTTGCGCTCTCAGTGTGGACGCTCTGCATACCTTGTGGACCGGAATTGGCCGCGCCCAGATACTCCGCGGACAAGATGAGCGCCGCCGGTCCCTGGCGATTGTCAATCAATCGGGTAGCGTAGACTAAAATGGAC
>JBEKUO010000258.1:0-9474 GCA_049514955.1 Bryobacteraceae bacterium
GCCTCCGTCAAAACCTTGCCGGACGGCTGCGCCCAATTCGTCGTGGAATGGACCGGGGGAGCACCACCGGCAGCATTCCTCAGAGGGCCTCGCAGCCATCCCAGCCACTACCGCAAGCCTCCCCTGCGGAAAATAATCGGAGTGCGTTTGCGTCCCGGCGTGGGATATCTGTTGCTGAACAGGCCGATGTGCGAACTGGTGAACCGGCGGGTGCGCGTAAAAGCGCAAGAACTCACGGATCGAATGGCGCGCGCGCATTCCGTGGATGCTTGCTTCGACGTGCTGGAGTCGTATCTATCGGGCAGGCTCGCGGGGCTGGCGCTCGACGATCGTGTGCGAAGGGCGATTTGTGCGACCATCGAATCATCGGGCGGCGCGCGGATCGATGAAGTGGCCCGGCAGTGCGGAGTCAGCCGGCGCCATTTGGAGCGCCTCATGCGCGCTTGGGTGGGCATCTCTCCCAAGCGCCTGGCACGCGTGGCGCGCTTTCAAGCATTGCTCGGCACCGTCGAGAATAATTCGCGACCGGATTGGACCGGGAGGGCCGCCGCGTCCTACGCCGACCAGTCCCACCTGATCCATGAGTTTGTCGAATTCGCCGGCGCAAGCCCACGGCGCTTCTACGCGGAGCAGGGTGCGGATGCCTCGCCGGCGCGCTGCGGATAAGCGGGCCAAGGCGCCATCACGAACCTGCGACAGCTTCCCGGCTCACGTGGTCTTCTTTACAAATTCACAGCATTCAACTACCACAGGACCGTCGACCCAGCAACCAAAACGGAAATCCAGGGTTAGTTCTATTAGAGCAGCGGCCCACGAATTGCTTGCGATCTCAGCAAGGGGAGGCCATGAAGCACAAAATGCACACATCTTACCGTCTTGCCAGCCAGCCGGCGCAGTGGCTGCGATATTTCTTATTACATTTGCTAACGCGCGTGTATAGCGTTGGCGGAAACCTACTGTTAATGATGCGAAGCTGCAGTTTCTGCCTGATTCTCACCGGACTCTGCGCCGCCGTCAGCGCCGCAGCAGGCGGGCCAGTCACAGTTTCGGCCGCCAGCGGCACGGCACCCGTCGCGCCCGGCTCCATAGTCAGTATCTATGGCGCTAACATGGCCACCAACGGACTATCGGCGAACGTCGTACCGCTACCGACGAACCTGGGAGGCACCACTGCAACCATCACCGACAGCGCCGGCTTTAAGGCCGTGCTGCCGTTGTTCTACGCCGGCCCCACGCAGATCAATGCGCAGATCCCGGCAGGCGTGCATACCGGCCCGGCGACCATCGCCATCTCCGCGCCATCAGGCAGCCAGACTGGCACGGTGCAGGTGGCCGCGGTAGCGCCTGGCATGTTCTCCGCGAACCAAACTGGCAAAGACGTCGCCGCGGCGGACATTGTCACAAACACAGGCGGCGGCTCCCAAACGGTAGGCGAAGTCGCCGACTGCAGACCCGGTACTTGCGTTGGCATTCCACTCGATGTCAGCTCGGGCCAGGCCGCCCTCGTGCTGTATGGCACCGGCGTGGGCAGCGTCGCGCTGTCCAGCGTAAGCGTGCAGATCGGCAGCCAGACGCTGCCGGCCTCCTATGCCGGTCCCGCGCCAACATATGTTGGGCTGGACCAGGTGAATGTCATGCTCCCCGCCAGCCTCGCCGGCAGCGGGACCGTCAACGTCACAGTTTTGGTAGCCGGAACGCCGTCGAACGTATTAACCGTCAACATCGCCCAGAATACTACTTCAATTTCCTGTGCGGGGTGTACTGCATATGCGAACCCTCCATACAGTTTCCCTGCCGATGTCGTTGCTGGGAACTGTTCTGTAGCAAGTTTGACGCGCGTGAGCAGTTCCACGCTGCTTCCGCCAACATCGTGGTCTTATACAGCAAATATGCATGTGTGGACGGCTGGGTACCCCGATGTCACCACCGATGTCGACCAACTGCTGATCGCAACAGTAGCGCCGGACGGTACAATGGGAAATACGACATGCCTGTCCTGTACCTCAACTGCACCGTCCCAAGACTTATACAAACATTCCGCCAAGCTGAGGTCGCAGGGCGATTGGATACTCCTCGACGTTGAAAATTCAGACGGGCCGGTCATTACCCAGCAGAGTTCGCAGCAACTTCAGGTGCAAAGAAATAATGGATACTGGTCGAATCTATGGGTGACAAACATAGACGGCAGTCAATGGTACCAGCTTACGAATTTTAACGCTCCATCCGATTCCCCCGGAGCGGTAGGGATGCTGAATCCCTTGTGGTCCCCGGATGGGACGATGGTGATTTTTCCAGCTACATACCAGGCTCCGTCTCCTCCAAATTTGCAGGGCTTTTGGACGCTTTATGTAGCCAACTTCGGAGTTAACTCTTCCGGAGTGCCGTACTTATACAACTATAGAAACATTACGTACCCCGGAGACATATTCTATGAGATGCAAGACGTCGCACCGGACAATTCGCAGCTTCTGGTGCAATCTACTGCAAATGAGATATACACCTATGGCGTCGACATTTACGCAGTCAGTCTGGTGGCGGGCCCAGGCTTCGGAGCGTTTACAGACCTTACAAATTCGCCATACTCCTGGGACGAGCATTCCGTGTATTCTCCAAATCAGCAGAAGATAGCGTGGATCTCGTCGTTGCCATTTCCCAACCTCATTCCCGAGTACGGCAATCTTCATTGGGTCGATTATCGCGACTATCTGCACAATGAGATGTTTCTTATGAACGTCGACGGAACGGACGTTCAGCAACTGACACACTTCAACGACCCCACCGCTCCAGAGTACTCGCCACAATTTGGCGATGCCCTGTACGCCATATGGAGTCTCGACGGAACGCAGCTTATGATCTACAGCGGTACGGCGGAAGTGCAGGTTCCTGGAGGTAATTCCCAATGGCTGCTTACATTCACTGGGGCGTGCGGCGGATCATAGCGTTTCGCTATTCTCTGACCAAAATGGCCACAAACCGCCGCCCTTCCAGAAGGGATGCGTCGGGCTGGAAAGCCGAGCCCTCACCAACGCAGGTAACTCATTATCGCGGAACTGTTTGCCGCCGTTGCCTTCGTTGAGAGCCTGCGCAGCAGTACCCCTTGACGTTGACTGCCCGGCGCCTCGCGTTGTAGAGTGCGGGAATGATAAAGCCGAATGTGTGGGGGTGTCTCACAGGGCTGCTGGGACTGCTGTGGGCCGTCTTAACCCCGGCGTTTGCCGCGGTCCAAATTACGTCGATGACGGCGTCGCCTAAATCGCCGCAACCGATCGGCACTGCCATCACCTGGACGGCGATCGCCACCGACAGCAATCCGGGTCCGCTGACTTTCCAGTTCAACGTGGCGATCCCTGGCAGCTCGCTCGCTCTAGTGAAGGACTACAACGTGGGTACGCTCAGCGCCGGCGCCTGGACTGCCCAGCCATTCGTGTGGACTCCCACCGGTACCGACGGCGTCTATCAGATCCAGGTGGTCATCAAGGACTTCACCTCCGGGGAAACCGCCTCGAAAACCGTCTTGTTCAAGGTGAATGCGCTGGTGACTGGCAGCACGCCGGTGGCGGTGACGACCGCCAATCCGCTGGTGGCCCTGTTCAGCGCGCCTTCCTGCGCGGCAGGCAGCCGAATGCGGGTCAGCTTTCAACCACAATCCCTGAGTAAGCCGGCGGTTACCACGAAGTATCTAAGCTGTCATCCTCCCACCAGCATGAACTTTGAAATCGGCGGTATGTACCAGAATACGGCATATAACATGTTCTCCCAGACTTTGACTGGGAGCAGAGTCGTGCAGGGGCCCACTGTGACATTTACGACCGGCTCCGTTCCAACCAATATTCCTATCCCGCAGTTCACGCAGATCGTTGCGCCGGGATCGCAAACCGATAGTGCCTACTCCATACTGCTTCTGAATCCGATCCAGTTTGGAACCGGACCCATTTACTCGAACGTGGCTGTGGATTTAGCAGGCAACGTAGTTTGGTACTACTATGCCCAACCGCCGCAGAGCAGCGTGGTGACGCGGCCCCTGCCGAACGCCACCATGCTCAGCCTGCAGAGCGGTCCAGCCTGGGATCCAGCCAACGCACATCTGCAATACCTGCGACAGACCGACCTGGCCGGCAACATCATCAAAGAGACCAACGCGGGCGTGATCGCGCAGGAACTGCTCGCCATGGGAGCTACCGATGGGGGTCCATGCTCGGTTGTTCCAAAACCGGCGCCTGTTGGCGCGGCGTGCCTCGATGGGTTTAACCACGATGCCATTCAAACCCTCCCTAATGGGCAGACCGCCGTGCTGGTTAATATTGAAAAGATTTTTCCACCGGGAACTCAGGGCGACACCAGCGGCCTGCCGGTCGACATCGTAGGGGATATGATCCTGGTCCTGGATACGAACTGGCAACTGGTCTGGTATTTTGACGCTTTCCAGCACGACAGCGGGGCACCGCAACTGGATATCACTCGGCCGGCCGTTTTGGGAGAGACCTGCGTTCCCTACGCGGGTCCGGCGGGTGGTTGCCCGCCCATGCTCCTGATGGGCGCCGGCATCGCTCCCCTTGGAAAAGATTGGCTGCACGGCAACAGCCTCTATTACTGGCCGCAGGACAGCGATTTCATTTGGTCCGTACGGAACCAGGACTGGATCGTGAAGATCGACTACAACAACGGCGTCCAAAGTGGCGGCCTGGGTACCGGAAATATTTTATGGCGCCTAGGCCCGTGCGGCGACTTCAGCTTCAATAATATCTATGGCGATCCCTGGCCGTGGAACTCGGCGCAGCATGAAGTCGGCATAGAAAATAGCGGCGCCGGTCCGATGACCATTTTCGACAATGGGAATACCCGGGTCTCGCCGCCTACCGGACCGCACAGTTCCACGGGGTGCATGGCGGGTGTTGGCAGCGGTAACAGCCGTGGCCTGGCTCTGACGGTCGATGAGAGCGCCTTGCAGGTGACGCCCGTGCTAAGCGTGGATCTGGGCGTCTTTTCGACGGCCGATGGGAGCGCCCAACTGCTGCCGGACGGCAATTACTTCTACCTGCCGGCACTAGTATTGGTCAATTCCAGCGAGGACAGCTACTCTATCGAAATCCTGCCCACGGCCGGGACGGATACCGGCACGCAGGTTCTGAACATCCAAAGTGTAGACGGCTACCGCGCCTGGCTGATGCCGAACCTGTATAACCCGCCGATCACGTAAGCCGCCGCTGAAACCCCGGGAGTGTTGATGGGTCTCGGAAACCTTGATCTGGTTGACACAGTGGAGGTTGATCTTCTTTCGCCGATTCTCGCCTGCGGTCGCGATCTCAGCTTGCTTGGCGTCTTTGTTGGCGTCGTTCCGCACTCGATTCGGCGCTTCAAATAGAGATTCTCGCTCTTCGTCAAGAAAACTCGGGTATTGACTAAAGCCCCTAGCCACCGTAATCGTCAATCAATTGGCTGACATCATTACAAAAAGCGCGAGAGAGCATCGACACCGCTTTCGCCTCTTCGCCTCTTTGCCTCTCAGATCGTGAACTCGGCGAGTCTTGGGAATCGACATCAGGAGCCCCTATTCTCTCGCAAACCAGAAATCGCGAGCGTCACAATCGTCCGGCGAGAAGGCCGGAGTGGCTGCTCCGAAAATCTCTGATGCGGCCACTCGCGGTGTCTGCGTTGGTGCCCCGCATACCCGATTTCACGGACCTTCCCACCCGCCTGCTGGATTGCGGATTAACAAAAATTAATCTAAATAGACCTTGATATCTGCATTTAATGGGTGGACAATTCAACTTCAAAAGCCAAACGCCCACGAGGTTTAGTACCTCGGTTAGGCCACGGACGCGAGCATTTTTGTTGCAGCCTTCGAAGAACCGAGAAGAGCTGCTTGCGGCGGCAGCTTGGGCTTGCGGACTTTCCGATTACATTGGAGAACACATGGGGCCCAAGAAATGTGGGTGCCCACGTCTTGTTCCGGTCGAAGCGGGAACTGCACAGAGAAAGCGCTCTCGTTCCACGTTAATCCATAGCGGCGCCAGAGACAGACCAAGGCGCCCGGGCCCATATTCTTGCGCAAACAACGTGTGCTCTTTCGTTATGACTCTCGGGGAAATGAACGCGTCCGAGTCCTGGTTCGCAGTCCAGGTCAAATCCAAATCGGAGCAGAGGGTCGCGATTTCGCTAGAGTACAAGGGATATGGTGTGCTGGGCCTTTGTTCGCACTCGCGGGAGCGGGCGACGCCAGTTTTTCCCGGTTACGTGTTTTGCCGCCCCGATAACGGCGTGGCTGGCCGAATCGTCTTGACGCCGGGCGTGATTCGTATTCTAGGAACCGGACACTGTCCGACTCCGCTCGAAACGCACGAGATTGTGGCGATCCGCAGGATTGTCGAGACGGCTTCGAAATCGCAGCCGTGGCCCTATGTGGCGAGTGGCGAAGTGGTCCAAATTGCACGAGGGCCGCTAGCCGGACTCCAAGGATTCTTGATCGGGAATTCCGGCGCGAATGGCCTCGTTGTTGTTTCAGTAACGCTGCTACAGCGCTCACTCAAGATCACGGTGGATGCACGCTGTATCCGGTCTATGTCCCGGCCTGACAAAGTAAACCTAGACGACACTTGGCGAGCGCCCAACTTCGACCGCTCGCCCGAAAAGGAGAACTGCCCATGAGAACCAGCGATTACATCATCTTCGTCTCCATACCCGAGACGTCGGCTTCTTACCTTATTCACGGTTATACAGGAGCGGTCGATAAGGTGAGCCCGGAAATTGTAGGGTATCTGCTGAAGCGATTGACCGTTATCCCCGACAGCAACTCCGAGGACGTGAAGATCGCCGCGAGCCACCTGGCTGGCCTTAATCTGGCCGATCCGCAACCGGCGACGATTGAAGGGCTGGCCGAGCGTGGCTATCTGACCACGAAAACTCCGGAAGAGGAACGCGCGTTTGTCACGAAGCTGAGTCAGCGGCTGCACCAACGTTGGCTGGCACACTGCGGGCCAGGATTCCTATTGATCCCGACCTACGACTGTAATATGCGCTGCCCTTACTGCTACGCTTCGGAACCTCGCGACGCGCACACCAGAACTGGGGAGGGGCACGCCGTCATGTCCTTTGAAGCTGCCGATGCCGCATTCCGCGTGATAGACGAACTTAGGGCCGCCGCAGCCAAAATCCGCCCCGACAAGCCTGCCGAAGCCGCTCCAGAGGCGACCAAAGCCGACTCGACAGCGGAGCTGGCCGACCCGAGTTGCACGAAAGAGCCCAACATCACATTTCTCGGCGGCGAACCATTGATGGAAAGCACATTACCCGTGATCGAGTACGCGATCCCGAAGGCGCGTGAACGAGGCTATACGTTGAATGCCATTACCAACGGCGTGGAGCTGAATCTCTTTGAGAAGGACCTCGGCCCGGATGGGATCTCCTGGATTCAAGTGACGCTGGACGGCCCACCCGACGTCCACGACCGAACGCGGATCGGCCCAAAGTATCGCCAGGGCACGTACGAGCGAATTCTTTCCAACATGACGCTGGCTATGCAAAAGGGGACCCATGTGCACGTCAGGGTGCATGGAAATGCCAAAACAGCTTCCCGGCTCTACGAAGTATTCGAAGACCTCGACCGCCGCGGCTTCCTGAAGGAGGAGCAGTTCAGTATCTATGTGGAAACGACGCATAGCTGGGACAGAGGCCTCCTAAAGCCGACATACCCGGACATAGCTCTTGTCGATCTCCTGGATCAAGCCCGGCCGGCGTTTCGCCAGCCGATCACCAAAGGCCGCGGCCTACTGCCTACTTACAGGGTGCCGGGAAAGCTCAAGGCTTACCTCGAGCACGGGCTTGCCGGTCTTATTCGCACAATGGAATTCTGCGACGCCAATGGCTCCATGTACATATTCGACCTTCACGGCGACATTTACCCGTGCTGGGATGTCACCGGTTTGAAACAACATGCGATCGGCCGGTATGGGGCTGAGGGGCATCGGCTATTCGATTGCCGCCAGCAATGGATCGACCGCTGTCCGGCGGTCATTCCAAAATGCCAGGGGTGTAAGTATGTGTTCTTCCACTTTTCCGGCTGCCGGGCAATCCCTCTGCGCACCGGACAGGGATTGCAGGATCCAGCCTGCTACGAGTGGGAAGACGTCTTTCTGCATGAGAGCCGCGAGTTCTTCCGCCGGCGGCCGAATGGCATCGCTCCCGATGCGGAAAGCAATGACGCGATGTCGGCCGTACCGGTACCCAGCGGCATTCCCGAAGAAGCGGAGCGGCTAGTCCCCGCCTGCTGAAACCGGCTTGTGGGGCCGGCTCTTCGGCAAGACAACCAATAACTCAGGATGGAAAGGAGAACATCGCCGTGGACTCCAACGAATTGGTTCCGCTCGGCAAAGAAGTGTATGCCAATCTGACGGTCGAAGAACTCGAGTCGCGCCTCGAAATGACGTTCGTGCACATAGAGACCATCTCCTGTTGCGACGCCGGCGGCTGTTTAAAGGCGTGCTGCGATGGCGGCTATCTAAGCAAGAAATCAAGCAACTTTGACGATCTCACGACGTAAGCGATACTTAACGGCGTAATCCCTAAATAACCATACGCAAGCGCGGCAACTGCCTGGGCCAGCAATCCAGCACGGCTGCCGGCCGCTGGGAATGACGCATCCGCGGGGGTCTGGCCGGCCGAGGGACGCAAAACCACACGGCTTGAGTTCCTTTGGCCGGTCATCCAGCTCCCGCGGATATAGTCCATTCGAGTCCTCACCTGCCAAAGCCGGCTGCCAAGACCGGGTTTTCGGCAGGGCAACCACAACTCAATCGAAAAGGAGATATGACCGTGGATCCCAAAGAATTGGTTCCGCTCGGCAAAGAAGTGTATGCCAATCTGACGATCGAAGAACTCGAGTCGCGCCTGGAAATGACGTTCGTGTCCATAGACACGGATCCCTGTTGCCAGGGCGGGGGCTGTTTGAACGCATGCTGCCGCGCCGGCGGCTGCCTCGGCCAGAAATCAACTCAAGTCGACGATCTCACGACATAAGCGACGCTTAACAGTGCAATCCGTAGACAAACCATACTTAAGCGCGGCGGCTGCGTAGCGGCGCGCTGCGATGGCGGCGCGAACTGCCTGGGCCGGCAATCCAGTTCGGCGGCCGCCGGCCTCATCGAATAACGGATCGTGCCGGGGGTCCGGTGACCGGCCGAGCGACGTCAAAACCATATGATTTTGAGTTCTCTTGGCCGCTCACCAGCTCCGGCCGATAGTCCATTCGAGTCCCTATCCTGCCGCAGCCGGCCGCAAGACCGAGTCTCGGCAGGACAACCACAACTCAATCGGAAAGGAGAATATCACCGTGGATTCCAAAGAATTGGTTCCGCTCGGCAAAGAAGTGTACGCCAATCTGACGATCGAGGAACTCGAGTCGCGCCTCGAAATGACAATGGTGTCCATAGACGTGGACCCTTGTTGCCAGGGCGGTGGCTGTTTTGGTGCATGTTGCAA
>JBEKUO010000259.1:0-9460 GCA_049514955.1 Bryobacteraceae bacterium
GGGATACCTGCCGTGGATTCAGGCGCAGCGCTTTCCTTTCCGTTACCTGCCCGGCGCCGCGGCGCAGGTCCGTGACGACATGCCAGAAAAGGAGCGCGACATGGCCTACTTCCACGCCGTGCTGGACCATATCGCGGGCCTCACGCTGAAGCGCCCTCCCAAGGAAGATGGGCCATGAACGCGCGCGTCGCCGAGCTTTGCGGCCAGCGCCAGTTTCGTCTGGCCGAGGCGCCGCTAGCCGATCCCGGCCCCGGTGAAGTGCAGGTCCGCATCGAGGCAGTAGGAATTTGCGGCTCTGACCTGCATGCTTACGCGGACGGCGGCGTGGGCGACACCCCGTGCGTTTATCCCATGGTGCTGGGGCATGAGCCTGCCGGAACGGTCGTCAGCGCCGGCGCGGGAGTCACTGGCTGGACCGCGGGCGATCGCGCGGCCCTCGAGCCGGCCATCTATTGTTACCACTGCGAATTCTGCCGCACGGGCCGCCACAACGTGTGCGCCAACATCCGCTTCATGAGCATGCCGGGCGAACCCGGATTCTTTCGCGAACACGCCAACATCCCCGCAGGCAACCTGATCGGAATTCCGCCGGGCCTGACCCTCCCCGATGCGACCATTATCGAGCCGCTCGCAGTGGTGCTGCACTCGATGAAGTTCGTGGCGCTCGGCCTTTCGGAGACTGCCGCGGTCTTCGGTGCCGGGCCTATCGGGCTGATGACTGTGATCTGTCTGAAGCTGGCCGGCGCGGCGAGAGTCTGGGCGGTCGAGCCGGTGGCCGAGCGCCGCGAGTTGGCGCGGCAGGCCGGCGCGGATGCGGTCATAGACCCCTCCGCGACCGACCCTTCAGGCGAAATTCAGCGCGACACAGGCGGGCGGGGCGTGGACGTGGCCATCGATTGCGCGGCTAATAGCGGCTCTTTGGATCATTGCATCCGCGCGGCGCGCAGGGCCGGGCGTGTGGTCCTTACTGGGATTCACGTAGAGGCGTACGTGCCGCTGGAAGTCTCGCCGCTGCGGCGCAAAGAACTGGCGATCTACAGCGTGCGCCGGTCCAATCACGAAGTCGAGGCCGCCCGCGACCTGCTGCTCGGCAACCTTCCACGCTTTGCCGCCATGATTACGCACACACGCCCGATGGAGCAGATTGCCGAAGCGTTCCATCAAGTGGAGCACCGCGCGGACGGAGTGGGCAAACTGATCGTTTTGCCCAACGCCTAGCCGAGGATCTGCGGCAGCGGTGGGGCAGGCGCTTTCGCCTGCCAACGCGGCTTCAAAGCCGCCGATTGCGCGAACCCGTATATACTAATTCCTTAGTATGCTCCAAGATCTTCTATGGGCCTTGCGATGGCTGCGCAAAAACCCGCTCTTCACCACCGCCGCCACCGCCATCCTGGCGCTCGGTATAGGCGCCAATACAGCAGTCTTCAGCATCGTGGACGCCGTCCTTCTGCGGCCGCTTCCCTACGCATCTGCCCGCAGACTGGTACGCATCGACGAAACCAGCACAAAGCACCTGATATCCGGCATCCCGGTCGAAGACTACCTCCGCTGGCAGGATCGCCCCAACCTCTTCGAAAAAAAAGTGCCCTATCTCAAGGACTCCGTCACCCTGACCGGCGGCATTGAGCCCGATCAGGTCTTCGCCCTGCGCACTTCCGGCGGACTGTTCCCGCTGTTGGGAGTCCGCGCCGCCCTCGGACGCGCGCTGGTTGACGCCGATGACGACCCCGCCTCCCCGAAAGTGGCCGTTCTCAGCGACCGCCTCTGGCGGCGCCTCTACTACGCGAACCCCGCCGCCATCGGCCGCACTCTGACGATTTCCGGCGAGGTCTTCACCATCGCTGGCGTCATGCCGCCGGAATTCGAGTTTCAATATTCCAACATCGAGCTGTGGGTGCCGCTCCGGCTCACGCCCGCCCTCACCAACTGGCTGCAAATCGTGGCGAGGCTGAAGCCGTCGGTAACGCCGGCGCAAGCCCAAAGCGCCCTTCAAATCGTCGCCGCTCAACTGGAGCATGAGGACCCCGTGGAGAGGGCCGGCCTGCGATTCACCGTGTCGCGCTGGAGCGAAACACCCGATCGCAAATACGAGCTCACCCTGGTGTTCATCCTGGCCGCCGTCGCGCTCGTTCTACTGATCGCCTGCGCCGATGTGGGCGGCCTGCTGCTCAGCCGCGCGGTCGGCCGCCAAAGGGAGATCGCCATCCGCGCATCGCTGGGAGCCGGCCTCTGGCGCTTGGCGCGGCAAATGGTCGCCGAGAGCCTGCTACTGGCGGTCCTGGGAAGTGTGGCCGGCATCGCCGGAGCGCGCTACTTGTTGCCTTTCCTGACGAGACAGCTCGCGACTGTTCCGAACATTCTGCCTCACTTGCAGCGCGCGGCCATCGATCAGCGCGTTCTCGTGTTCAACGTGGCTCTGTGCCTGATGCTCGCGCTCCTGTGCAGCCTCGCGCCGGTACTGTCGGCGGCCCGGACCGACTTGCAAGCTGGCCTCCGCGGCAACCAGGCCGCGCCCCGGAGTTCCTCACGGCTCTTCTCGATCCTGATCGCTTCCCAAGCAGCGTTTGCCTTTCTGCTCCTGGTGGGTTCCGGGCTCATGATTCGCAGCCTGGCGCGCCTCCAGCAGGAGGATCACGGCTTTCGCCCCGATCACGTCCTGACCATGCGCGTGCCCATCGGCACTCTCACGCAGACGCGGCCCTCCGGCAAGTACGATACAAGGCCGCGCCAGATGGCATACTATCGCGAGATCGTCGCGCGGCTCGCGAAGATTCCCACGATCAAATCCGTCGCCGTCGTCAACAACCTGCCGCTCTCCGGAGTCAGCGCCAGCACGGCTTTCAAGGGACCCGACGGCAAGACCGTGCTGATGTCGACTCGCACCGTCAGCCCGCAATACTTCGCGGCCATGGGTGTCCCCATCATCGCCGGCCGCACGTTTACGGATGGCGATCAAACGGGATCGCCTCCCGTAGCCATCATCAATGAGTACCTCGCCCGCCAACTGTTTCCGAAGCGCAGCCCGCTCGGCGAACATCTGCCCCAGTCCGAGCCCAACGCGCCTACACCTACCGTGGTCGGGGTCGCCAAGGATTCCGCGCAGCTCAACTACGACCAGCCTGCCAAAGGCGAGATCTACATTCCATATCGGCAGTTCATCTTCGCTGCCTTCATGTCGACCATTGTGGCGCGCACCTCCGGCGACCCGCTCTCCGTGGCCGCCGCGGTCCGCAAGGAAGTAAGGGCGGTGGATCCCGACCAGCCCATCGTTAGGGTGGAAACCATGAACGACGTAATCGCCGATGCCACCTGGCGCCAGCGCTTCTCCGTCTGGGTGTTTTCGGCATTCGGGAGCCTGGCGCTGTTGCTGACCTCCGCCGGCGTCTATAGCGTGGTCGCCTATACCTCGGCCCTCAGGGTGCGGGAAGTCGGAATCCGCGTGGCGCTCGGAGCAACTCCGCAAAGAGTGGTGGCCGTGATTCTGCGCGGAGCCATGGCGCCGCTCGCGGTTGGTTTGGCGGTAAGCCTGGTGGCCGCTCTGCTGCTGTCCCGGCTTCTCGCCAGCCTGCTATATGAAATCGACGCTGACGATCCCATCACATATCTCGGCGCGAGTGCCTTGCTGCTGATCGTTGGAACGGTCGCCAGCGCTTGGCCGGCTTGGCGCGCCGCCACCGCCGATCCGGTCAAGGCCTTGCGCAGCGAGTAGTGTGGCGCGGGCTTCGGCCTGCAAACGGGACTTCGGTCACGCCAGCAGGGACCTCTGCTCGCCTCCCGCCCGATCAACCGCGTCAGCCTTCCGCCAATGGCTTGCCGATTTCCCAATGGTGTCCGAACGGATCGACAATTCGCCCCAGGCGCCAACCATACTGGTTGCTGACGGGCCAAACCACCGTGGCGCCAGCCGCGACCGCCCGTTCAAAAGCGGCATCCGGATCTTCCACGATCATCACCATCCGCACGGTGCCGCCGCCGAGCGTTTCGGGGCTGAAATTCAGGTGATACGGAGACTCGTCGGCGACCCAAAATTCGGCGCCGGCCACGGACAGCCGGGCGACCACTGATCCATCCTCCGCGTCGACGCGGAACAGTTCCCCGGCTCCGAACGCGGCTTTATAAAACTCGATCGCCTTCGCGCCGCGTCGAACCGAAAGCATCGGGGCAATCGTCGTCTTCGTATCACCGGCGCTCATGGCCAGTCACTCCGCCGCCACGCGGATCACCAGCTTGCCGAAGTTCTCGCCGCGGAACAGCTTTTGCAGCGTGTCCGGAAACGTCTCCAGCCCATCGACGATGTCTTCGCGCGCCTTTAACTTGCCCGACATCGCCCAGCCGGCCAATGCCTGCATGCCCTCCGGGTAACGCGCCGCGTAGTCGAAGACCACGAATCCCTCCATCAGCGCGTGGTTGATCAGGAGCGACAGGTAGTTCCGTGGCCCCTGGATCGCTTCGCGGTTGTTGTACTGCGAAATCGCCCCGCAAATGATGACGCGCGCCCTATGCGCCAGCAGCGACAGCGCGATATCGAGAATATCGCCGCCCACGTTGTCGAAGTAAATGTCGATGCCCTTGGGGCAATGCCGCGCCAGCGCCGCGCGCACGTCCTCGCTCTTATAGTCGATGGCCGCGTCGTAGCCCAGTTCGTCGACCACGTAGCGGCACTTGTCCGGGCCGCCCGCCAGACCCACCACGCGGCAGCCTTTGATCTTAGCGATCTGCCCGGTGACGGCGCCCACCGCGCCCGCCGCGGCCGAGACCACTACCGTCTCGCCCTCCTTTGGCTGCCCGATATCGAGCAGGCCGAAATAGGCGGTCAGTCCCGGCATCCCGAGCGCGCCGAGGAATCGTGGGAGCGGCGCGAGTCGCGGATCCACCTTGGTCATCTCCTTGGCGTTCGCAATGGCGTAATCCTGCACGCCGGTCATGCCCACGACCGTATCGCCAACCGACAGGCTTGGGTCGTTGGAGGCGACTACCCGGCCAATGCCGCCGGCCCGCATCACCGCGCCCAGACCCACCGGCGGTATGTAAGACTTGCCTTCGTTCATCCAGCCGCGCATGGCGGGGTCGAGCGACAGGTACAGCACCTTCACCAGCACCTGGCCGGGACCGGGTTCGCCGGCAGGCGAGGTGGAGAGTTCGAAGTCGCTGCGCTGGACCATGCCAACGGGGCGCTTGATCAGTTTGAATTGACGGTTCTCGAATGTAGGCATATGCCATCAGGTTCGCATATCGCAGGGCATGCCGCCCAGCCACATGCCTGGAGGATGGAACAAACAGGACGTTTCCGCCGGGTGCGAGTCGCGGCACAGCGGCTTGAGCTTGAGCAGCGCGTTTGGGGCCAGTGCCTTCAGCAAGGGTGTCCCAACTCCGGCTCGCCCAGATTGCCGCCGTTGAAGATGGTCAGCAACGTCACGATATTGGCGGAAGCCTGGCGAATCCTCATCCGGACCGCCCGCAGCCCCTACCAGGATGCTGCGCGCCTCGACGCCAGGGTACGGTCACGGTCCGACACTGTTCTTAGCCGCCATGCCCGGCGGCGGAGGTGTGACTATCGGTCATTTTGGCCGCCCGCCAGGATTTTATGGACAAACTGAACGGCCATCGATCCTTCGCCCACGGCCGAGGCGACCCGCTTCACGCTTCCGGCCCGGATATCTCCAACCGCGAAGATGCCGGGAACGCTGGTCTCGAGAAGATAGGGCGGGCGGCTTGCCGGCCAGTCGAGTCCCAGGTCGGCGCCCGTCTTAATGAAATGCCTTTCGTCCAGCGCCAGGCATCCCTGTAGCCACGCCGTGTTGGGGTTAGCGCCCGTCATCAGGAAAACGTGCTGGATTTCATGCGTCTCACTTGCCCCCGTCTCTCGATTTCGCCAGCGGACACGCTCAAGGTGCGTGTCGCCTTCGAGGGCCTCGATCTCGGTCCCTGACTTGAGGGTGATCTCCTGGCTCGCTTCGATCCGGGCGATCAGGTATCGTGACATGGTGTCGGCCAACCCCGATCCGCGAACCAGAATATAGACATGTTTGGCCCGTCCCGAAAGGAAAAGTGCCGCTTGTCCGGCTGAGTTCCCTCCGCCGACGATGGCGACCTCGGCATTGCCGCAGAGCTGGGCCTCGACCAGGGTTGCGCCATAGTAGATGCCGGCGCCCTCGAACTGAGCGACGTTAGGTAGATCCAGCTTTCTATATTGGGCGCCTGCCGCCACAATGACGCTCCAGCCCTGTACCGATCCTCCATCGTCCAGTTCGATCGTGTAAGGCGGACGCACGCATTTGATACCACGGGCGGCTCGCGCGATCGCAATTTGCGCGCCGAACTTTTCCGCCTGAACAAATGCGCGGCTCGCCAGGTCCTGCCCCGAAATTCCGGTAGGGAATCCGAGATAGTTCTCGATGAGGGAACTCGCACCGGCCTGTCCTCCAGGGGCGGTGCTTTCGAGGACGAGCACCTTCAATCCCTCTGAAGCGCCATAAACCGCAGCCGCCAGTCCGCTCGGCCCCGCGCCGACCACAATCAGGTCGTAAACATCGCCCTCGTCGATTCCCGCATTCAATCCGAAGCAAGCGGCCGCTTCGGCGTTGCTGGGATTTCGAAGCACCAGACTCCCGCCGCAGATCAGCACCGGTATGTCCGTCACGCGAATCTCGAATTGGTCGAGTACAGACTGCACGCCGGGGTCGTGCTCCACATCGACGTAGCTGTGCGGATAGCCGTTCCGCGTGAGGAACTCCCGGAGACGCAGCGTATCGCCGGAATGGCTTGATCCAACCAGTAACGCCTCGCCAACGGAATGCGCAATCAGATACACATGCCGCAGGAGGAACGCACGCAGGAAGGTCTCCCCAAGTTCGGCATCGGTCTGCATGATCCGCCGCAGATTGGGCCGGTCGATTTCGAGCAGATCGCTTGATTCCTGCGCGCGGCACCGCACCAGACTCCTGCGGCCGGAGAGATGGATCACTTCGCCGGTGAACTCCCCCCGCCCCAGCACGCGGAGTGCGGACTCCTCTCCCTTCGCGACGCTATCGATTTCGATGCGGCCGGCGAGGACCACAAAAACACCGTGGTCCGCATCCCCCCGATCGAAGAGAACTTCGCCTGATTCAGCGTGCCGCTGGTTACCGAATGCCGCGAGGCGCGCGATCTGCGCATCGTCCAGCTTCGGGAACATCGCGTCAGGCTGTTCGGCAGTTTCCGTCATCTCCGCTCCAGAATGATCTCATACACATGAACCACAGATCCCACACGTACCTCGGGGCGGGGATTCCACCTCAAACGCAGCCCCGACGCGACATTTCTTGCCTCGACATTTCTTGCCTCAACGATGGCGGAAATTGCACCTGCGCGCTGGATTGCCTGGAGCTTGTGAGTTTGGTTTCGCGCATCCTGCTTTGGTCCCAAATGTCATCGAAGGAGCGAATGAGATCATTGGCCTGCTGCTCGGCTGTTTGCGAAGACCAGGCAGGTAAGCCGGAGACCCTTCCGTGCGACGTCCGGCCGCGACTTCAATCGTAGCGGAGGCATTCTTAGATCCAGCGTCGCACATCTATCGCCAGTTTTCGATCATCATGAGTTCCTGGCTGTTCCGCTCCATCAGCGGGAAGCACAGCCAGCGGCCGTCCGGAGATAGGGTCAGGTTCGGCGCCGCAGGTATGGCCGGTTGCAGGACGTGCACATCCCGCCGCGACTCCAGATCGAGGTAGCGCAACTCGGGATCCGCCCGGCTGCCGGTCCAGTAGTACACGCCCTGGCTGGTCAGTTCGTATCCCGACTGATCGGCCAGGCGCTCGATCACCTGGGTAATCTCACCTCCCGCCAGAGGCATCCGATAGAGTGCGTCCGGCATCCATCCGGCAAAGTAAAGCCAGCGCCCATCCGCCGACTCCCGGGCCCGCACCACACCGCGGCCCGTTATCAGGGTAGCGGGCCCTCCGGAAGCCGGCATTTTGTAGAGTTTGATCCCGCCTTGTTTGCTGCTCGCAAAGTAAATGGTCTTCCCATCGCGGGAAAAGGTCGGGTAAACGTAGTGCGCCGCATCGTCGATCAGACGCGTGACCTTCCGGGTGTCGACTGCGATGCGATAGGGTTGAAACCATCCCTGCGGCCCGGTCCCGAAAACGAGGACCGACTTGCTATCCGGCGACCAATCGGTGGCCGACATCAGGCCTTGGCCCCAATCCACGAGTTCGGATACCAGGGGGCTCCGGGTCTGAATCGTCCACAGACCGAACCGCGCGAACCGAAACGATGCAAACGCGACCGCCGCGCCATCGGGCGAGTAATGGGGGGAGAGATCGGTGCCGGTGGTGGAGGTGAGCCGCTCCGGAGCGCGTGACGCTTTGCCCGGTCCATCGAGTAAGAGCTGATACAGATTCTCGATATGCAACTGTGATGTGTAGATCAGCCTGCCGGTATCCCGGTGGAGCGCCATGCTCCCGCCGATCATCGCGCCGGCCACCGGGACCGGGGCGCCGGCCGGTAGTGCGACGCGATATAGCCGCATGCCGAAGGGAGCGCCGCCCGCGAACATGAGTTGCCCACGGCCGTCCCACAACGGAGAGAAGGCCGCCATGCCCGGCTTTCCCAGTTCCCGGGGCGCCCCGGCTGGCCGGTACCCTGCGGATAACGGTACCCAGAACGGCCTACTGGAAAACGGTCCCAGCCTGCGCACATACGCCAGGCGATCACCTTCCGGTGAGAAGGAGGGGTCCGCAGCGCCAATGACGTCCTGTGCCTCGTGCAAGAGAGGTTGCCGCTCCGCGGTATCCACCGAAACAAGATCCAGGCGATTGCCGTCCGCGGCTGCCAGATAGCGGCTGTCGGGGGTCCACGCCAGCACCGCATGCCCCTCCGTACCAAACTCGTCCACGGAGACCTCGGTCAACTTCCGCTCGCTACCGCCCAGAGGAGAAATTAGTATCACCGCGCGTTTGCCATGATCCTGGCTGCGCACGAAGGCGATGTGTTTGCCGTCGGGCCCCCAGGCCGGCGAAACCTCGTCGTCGCCGCCGGTGGTCAGCCGCAGGAGATCGTTCGATCCGATCATCTTCACGTACAGGTTGGAGTTGCCCCCGCGCGGACCGTTCCACGCGAACACCACTTCCGATCCATCCGGCGAGAAGCTCGGGTTCTTGACCATGCCGCCGCTGGAAGTCAACGGCATAGGCGCGAAGGCGCTGTCGCCGGACCGGCCGCGAGTCCCCACCCAGTATCCGGCGCCTCCGATGAGCACGGCGCCCAGGACCGCGAGAGCCGGCCAGAGCCACCGCCGTATGGCCGGCGCCGGAGCGATCGCCGGCGCGGAACCCGAGCCGCTGAGAACCTCGGAAATGTGGCTGCGCAGGAAATCGAGGTCGCGGTAAAGATCGCGCGTGCTCTCATAGCGTGCAGAGGGCTCTTTGGCCAGGCAGCGCTCGACAATCCAGCGCAGAGGCGCGGGAACGCTCTGCGGCAGAGG
>JBEKUO010000260.1:0-9447 GCA_049514955.1 Bryobacteraceae bacterium
CTGACGGTCACCGATAGCCTGAAAGGCTTCGGCAAGGGCTTGGGCTCCGCGTCGCCGGAAGGCGGTTATGCCTGGTACGCAGGCATCTGACGCTACTGTGGCTTTACAAAGAGTGTCATCACGCCATGCCAAGAGCGCCGCGACCACTGGAAGGAACTGACATAAGATCAGACTCGCACGCCGGAACGCATTGAGACATCAATCAGTTTCGTTTCGGAAAGAATTTTCGCGGAGCACAACTTCAGGCTCTAACTATCACCCGATACCCTGGATATCGTTGGCGCCGAACGGAACGAAACGTTCTCCGGCGGAAGTCAAATCACGTTCAGAAGAGCGATGGGAGCCAGTCTGCGTAATGTCCGAACGCAATTATTTGCGCACCACAACTGACTATTGCGTAAACATTCCGATTGCTCGCGCGGAGTAGGTCCGATAAGACTGCTGCGCCGCAGGTGAGTTCAGCGCGTAGTCGGCTCCGTACACACCAAAGGTTGTCCCCAAGGCGACAACGGGAGGTGGCCCTGGCCTTCCCAGCGTTATCGCCCAATCGTTTGTGGTTAGCGGTCCGCCTACGCCCTGACCGCCATCGGAGGGGGCATCAAAATCCACGACGCCCGGACTGGTCGCGACCGGCACTCCGTCCGAGTTCACAAGCGCGGTGGTGAAGCCAAACGTAAAGTTCCCGCTGGTCGGCACTTTGGTTCCTTCGATCACGTCGAACGGAATCGCTTGTGGAACCGAACCGAGTTGTTTAATCTCGAAACCCCTACCAATGCCTACCACGGTATAGACCGTAAAGGCTTCAACCGGCTTGTATTCGAACAGCAGGGGTGTGATGTACCCGGAGGTGTTGCCCGCGGTCGTGAGATCAAAAAGGTATTGGAATGCAACCAGATTCGTTCCAGCCGGGAAAGATCCCCCGACGTATATGTTTACCTGGCCGGAAAAAGTGTCCGTCAGCGACCGATGTGTGGGCGTCGATCCCTCGGCAACAGGAGTGTACGACGAGGTCGAAGTCGCGCCGTTGTCGCCACCCAAGGCGGGCGGCGACGCGGTCAAGGACAAGCCAACGAAACACCCGAACACAAAAATCGCGCGGATCATTCGAATTCGATTTGTGGAAAACATCAAACCTGCCCCCTTTTCAGCATTTTGTCTCAACGCGGCGAGCGCTCGGTAGAAAGTATAAGCCCAACTGCATGTCGATACCAAGCGGTTTCGTAAATTTAACCTGATAAACTACCCTCAGCATCTGTGATACTCCCTTCCCGCAGTTGCTTGCCGCAGAGTCGGCACTGCCGCGGAAACCGCGGGCACGTTCGCCGGTTACGACATCACTTGGGGTAGAAACGGCTTGGCAGGGCCCTTTCGAATTGTGGTGGCGGATTCCGCGAGTCTGCAAGGACCGGCCACGTGTCTCATGGGGCTAAAGTGAGGAGCCAGGTGTCACCACGGGCCGGACCGGTGCTATATCCACCGAACATCAGAATGGCCTTATTTGTCGAATCGTAATCCATACCGAATGCGTATCGGTTGGGAGGTACGGCAGCCGGGTAGATCTGATTCCAGGTGATCCCGTTCCATACCCAGGTGTCATTCGTGGAGTTTTGCCAATTTCCGCCGACTGCTCCACCGAAAAGCACGATTAGGCCGAGATCTGGGTCATAGGTCATGGCTGATCCCGATCGCGGCGACGGGGCGGATGTTGGGAACCGTTGCGCCCACGTAGTACCGTTCCAGGTCCAGGTGTCGCCATATACCGCGTTGCCATTGCTACCGCCAAATAGAACCATGGTTTTGGTCGCCGCGTCGTAGGCCAAAGCCGATTGCCGAGCAGAGGGACTGGTGGACGGGTTCTGCTGGGTCCACGTCTTGGCTACGCCATCCCACGTCCAAGTGTCACCGAGACCACCGGCGCTGTTGCTGCCGCCAAACAGCACCACGGTGTTGGTCGCCGGGTCGTAGGCCATGTTTGAGGCACGCGCGGAAGGAGACACAGGGGGAAATTGCTGGGTCCAGTTGATTCCATCCCAGGTCCAGGTGTCGTTGAGATATGTGCCCGGTGTGCCGTAGACGCCTCCGAAAAGTACAATGTTCCGCGCCGCCCCGTCATACGCCATTCCGGCTCCATCGCGCGCCGATGGTGAAGTAGTGGGCGAGGCCGGGAACCAACCTGCCCGCCATATCCAGGTGTCGCCCAGGTTCTCATGACTGTTGCTATCGCCGCCAAAGAGCACCGTTGAGTACGTTGCGCCGTCATAGGCCATACTGGTCGAGGCCCGAGCCGCAGGCGATCCTATTGGAATCCAGTTCACTGTTTGGGCTTTCAGCGTGCCAACGTGCATTACAACGGCACTAACAAGTAACAGCACCGCCCCAAGAACCCGAATTATCGTTTTAAAGGGGAAGAACAGCCATTTCATCGTCAACCTCCATCGGTTTGAACTACGGCCGATAAGTATATCAGTTTGTAGATGACAGCGGCGTATCAGGGCTAGTGGCGCATTCCTGTAGCGAAATCCCGTCGCACAAGCTTCTTGAGCAACGGCTGAAGGCATAGCGGCTTCCGACAGGTTCATCGGAACGCTATGGTAACGTCGATCATGTTCGAAAGATGAGCGCCCTCAGCAGCCAGAGATGGTTTATCACCCAGGCGAACGGCCAGGAGTTCATTGCCCGCAAGAGGCAGGCCCGAGGCGTTCGTCGGTTTCTCCAGTTGTGAGGCGGCGCACGCACGCTTACGACCCATTTCGCAGAGCGTGCCGGCGCTAGTCCGCTCACCGGCAAATCTCGCCCGCGCATCGGGATTGTAGTCCTCCTGTCGATATTTGCTAGGCCGGACGGCTGTGGAGTTGTAACCTTTGGACAAGTATGCTGAAGACTGTCGCTGGACCGGCCCTTGTCTGCCTCGCGCTAACGCTGGGTTGCGCATTCTCTTGTTTCGCTCAATCCAACAGCGGAACCGTTCAGGGGTCGGTTCTCGATCCTTCAGGAGCGGTCATTGCCGGCGCAGTCGTCACCATTCAGAACCCCGTCTCCCACTACAGCCGCAGCGCCGCGAGCGACAGCCAGGGCAAGTTCGAGTTCGCGAACATTCCGTACAACAACTACCACCTCACCGCCGTCGCCGCCGGGTTTCAGGCGGGGACCGAGGACATAAACGTAAGGTCGGCCGTGCCGATGGAGTTGAAAATCAGTCTGGCCCTCGGCAAGGAGACCCAGACCGTTACCGTGGAAGCCGGCGCGGATTTGATCGAGACTACGTCCACCACCCACACCGATGTCGATCGCGACCTGTTCGACAAACTGCCTCTCGAAAGCTCGTCCTCCTCACTCAGTTCGCTGGTCACCCTGGCCACCCCTGGCATCTCCGCCGACTCGAACGGACTGTTTCATGGATTCGGCGATCACGCCTCGAACTCCTTCTCGCTCGACGGCCAACCGATCACCGACCAGCAAAGCAAGGTCTTCTCGAACCAGATCCCGCTCGACTCCGTGCAGTCCATGGAAGTGATCGCGGGTGCGCCGCCGGCTGAATATGGCGACAAAACCAGCGTTGTGATTGTGGTGACGACACGCTCGGGACTCGGGCAAACGCAGCCGCACGGCGACGTCACAGCCTCCTACGGCAGCTTTGGCACAAGTAACGGGGGATTTGACTTGGGTTACGGCGGCCAGAACTGGGGCAACTTCATTTCGGCCAACGGCATGAACACCAGCCGGTTCCTGGACGGGCCTGAGTTCGCCGTGATGCACGATCATGGCAATGAGCAGAACCTGTTCGACCGCGTGGATTTCAAGCCCTCCCAGGCGGATACGCTGAGTGTGAACCTAGGCTATACACGATCCTGGTTCCAGACGCCCAATTCGTTCGACGCCCAAGACGCCACCGCGTGGTCGGGACTGGTGGTGAACAACAACGGACTGGGCCCCAACGGCCTGCCTGTAGGCTCCACGGATCAACGCTCTCAGATCAAGACGTTTAACGTGGCTCCCACGTGGACGCGGCTGGCGAATACGCACACGGTGTTCACGTTCGGGGGCTTCGTGCGGCAGGATCAATACAACTACTATCCGAGCGACAATCCTTTCGCCGACCTGCAACCGGATTTGCAGCTCCAGACGATTGGCCAGAGCCGCACGCTTACCAGCGCCGGCCTGCGCGCGTCCGTATCGTACTCCAAGGGCATCCACAACGTGAAGGCGGGGATTATCTATGAAGACACGATACTGACGGAAAAGGATCGCTTCGGAATTGTGGATCCCACGGCGAATGCCGTGTGCCTGAATGCGGATGGCAGCGCCTATACGGGCGCAGGGTTGACGGATCCCGCGCAATGCGCCGGGGCGTTGACACCGAATCCGAACTTCAATCCGCTGCTGGCCTGTTACGACTTGACCAGGACGACGGCATTGCCGGCATCGGACGGCTGCCCGAGTTCCAACAGCGGCTTGTACCATTTTTACGGCCACGCCAACATCCGGGAACTGTCCTCGTACATCCAGGACACCATTACGAAGAACAACTGGTCCTTCAATCTGGGTCTGCGCTTCGACTACTACGACGGCCTGGTTACCGCCACGCAGCCGGAGCCGCGCTTGGGCATCGCATACAACATCAAGCCGACCAGCACGGTGCTGCGGATTTCCTACGCGCGCACGATGGAAACTCCGTTCAATGAGAACCTGATACTTTCGAGCGAGGGATGCAACGATCCGGTGATCAGCGCGCTCATGGCATCGACGATCTCGCCCTGCGTGAGCAGCGTACCGCTGAGTCCAGGCTGGCGTAACGAGTTCCACGCGGGTTTGGAGCAAGCTTTCGGACACTACCTGGTGGTGGATGGCGAGTACATCTGGAAGTACACGCACAAGGCGTACGACTTCAGCGTGCTGGGTGATTCACCGATCACGTTTCCGATAGAGTGGGACCGCTCTAAGATCCCCGGATACGCTATCCGCACGAGCGTTCCGAACTGGCGCGGCTTGACGGCGTTTGTGGTGATGTCGCACGTGGCGGCGCGATTCTTCGAGCCGCAAGTCAGCGGCATCGGCGCCGCCCCGGTTGGGTCGGAGGTGTTCCGCATCGACCACGACGAGAACTTTAACCTGACCACTCACTTGCAATACCAACCCTGGAAGAAAGGGCCGTGGTTCGGCTTCAACTGGCGCTACGATAGCGGCCTTGTGGCTGGTCCGGTACCGTGCATCGGAGGCAATTGCGCGAATGGGCCCAATGGAACGGACAGCGAGGTGGATGTGTCCGGACTGTCGCCGGATCAGCAGTTCCAAGCCGGCCTCTATTGCGGGAGTGTGCACGCCACTCCCACCACTCCGATCAGTCCGACTGGCTTATGTCCGGCATCGCTGTACGGCTCGAACCTGGTAAAAATACCAGCGGCCGGAACGGAGAACGACGACCACAACCCGCCGCGCATTCAACCACGTAGCCTGTTTGATATGGCCTTGGGTCACGACAATCTTTTCAACGGCGACAAATACAAGTGGAGCTTGCGTTTGACGGCCGTCAATGTGACGAACGAATACGCGCTTTACAATTTCCTTTCGACCTTCAGCGGAACGCACTACGTCACGCCGCGCGCCATAACGGCCACGATTGGGTTCCACTTTTAGCTTCCGAACCGTGGTTGCGGTCAGGGCCATCCCGCGTTCGTGGTCATTTGAAATACTTCAGGATCTCGCCTCTGTCAGCCGGTCGGACGCGTGCCCTCTCGATAGTGTAAAGCGGCTTCGAGCCGGCTGGCTCGCCGGCGGTGGCCCGAAACGTTCCCCACACCCAGACCAGAGCCCTGGACGAGAACCGGGCTCGAGCGTCCGGATCGAGATGGACTGCGATCATTTGGTCTCCGAATCGATGCGCCGGGTGCAACATGTTTCCGGCGTCGGGTAGCAAGACGAAATCTTGGACGAACTCTCCATCGCCGCTTGCATGATCGCTTTCGACCGTGTATCCGAGAGCTTGAACCGGCGCTCCATTGAAGAGCGAGGACCCACCGTCTAACGCGTGAGGATGATCGCGCAGCAGGGTTGACCAAGTGAGCACGGAGTAACTCCCCGCCGAATTCCCGATCGGGACGAGATCGGAAAGATCGGGGCGGCTCGTATAGGAGATGGCCAATAGTGCTCCGGCGAGAGGAATACCGATACCGGCGCCGATCAGTAGCAGTGTGCGGACTTCCTCAGTTCGCGAAATGGAAAGCTTCCTCTTTCCCCGGCCTGGACCCCGCACGGTGTAACTTTACGCCCGTTGGCTGTTCCGCCAAAGGAAATTCCGGCAGGCGGCCTGCTTCCCCGGATGACCGATCTAAGCTGCGGGACCAGCGGGCACTGGCAGAACGAGGGATTTCGGGGTAGCGCGGCGCACCTCAGGCCGCTGTCTGCTCCGTCGAAAGGATCGCCGCTCTCTCATGTGAGGCGGCGTGCGGCGGCTCCTTCGAGGGGCGCGACAGCAACCGGGCGGAATTGAGAATAAACACCATCTCCGAAGTCACGTGGATAAGCGCCGCCAGGACTGGGTTCAGAAATCCGAACGCCGCCAGCGCGACTCCCACTGCATCGACACTCAAGGTCCCGGCGAAATTGGTCATGATGATGCGGTGGCACCGGCGCGCAATCTTGATGACCTCCACCACCTTCAGAAGGTCGTTGCCGAGTAACAGCACGTTGGCGCTTTCGCGGGCGATCTCGGTGCCGGAGCCCATCGCTATTCCGACGTTGGCTTCCATCAGCGCGGGAGCATCGTTGATCCCGTCGCCAACCATCGCCACCGTCTTCCCGGCGCTGCGAAGGTCTCTGACGCGATCCAGCTTCTGCTGGGGGAGAAGTTCTGCTTCCACCTCGTCTACTTGAAGCTGATGTCCGATTGCGCGGCCGATAGAGGCCGTGTCCCCGGTAAGGAGAACCGTCCTGATGGACATCTCCCGGAGCGCCCGCACAGCCCCGACAGCTTCAGGCCTCAGAACGTCGGCGATTCTCAGGCTCCCCAAATGGACGCCGCCGTGAGCTACCGATATTTCGGTGGAGGAATCGTGATCCGCGCCAGGGGTGGAGGACTCCACGCCATGCTCCAGCAGAAATGCTCTGGTTCCGACGACCGTCTCCTCCCCACCCACGCGGCATGAAATGCCTTTGCCGGGCGTGTATGAAAACGCTTCGGGATTCACTACCCCTAAGTCTGCTTCGTTGGCCGCCATCAAAATGGCGCGGGCCAAAGGATGTTCGGAATAGCGCTCCGCACTCGCGGCAACCTGCAGCAATCGTTCGCGCCCGATTCCTGCCGAAGGGTGGATCGATACGACCTCGGGATTTCCGAGCGTGAGCGTACCTGTCTTATCCAGAACCACCGTATCCACCTTGCCGAGGGTTTCCATGTACAATCCGCCCTTCACGATGGTGCCGTGCCGGGCTGCGCGTCCGATGGCTCCCAGGATAGCCAGCGGTGTGCCTGCGGCAATGCCGCACGCCCCGGCCACGATCACCACCGAAATCGTGGAGCGGGCGTTGTGCGTGAGAATGAACGTGAAACCAGCGCAAATCAGCGCAAAATAGACCAGGTAGCCCGCCAGGCGGTCGGCGGTTTTCTGGACTGGAGCCCGCGAACGCTCCGCCTGTTCGACCGCCTCGATGATCTTCCCAAATGCCGTATCGCTTCCCACGGTTTCAGTCTGGATTTCGAGTACTCCGGACTGGTTCACGGTACCTGCATAAACATGCGCGCCCGGAATCTTCTCGACCGGCATCGACTCGCCGGTAATAGTTGCCTGGTCGATGAACGAGTGGCCGCCCACCACCACGCCGTCAACCGGCACACGGCCGCCCGGCCGGACCAGGACCACGTCGCCGGTGCGCAGCTCGCTCAGGCTCGCGGAATGTACGCCGTCCGGACGCCGCAGTTCCACCTGCTGCGGCAGGAGATTCAGTAGATCCTGAATTGCCTGCCGTCCGCGGCCAACGGTCAACTCCTCCAGAACCTCGGCAATCAGAACGAAGAACACAATCACCAGCGCCGTGAAGACCTCTCGGATGGCGAGCGCGGAAACCAGCGCGATCGTCATGGAGAGTTCCATGGTCATACGGCGGGAAACAAGATCGGCGAAAGCTTCGCGGAATATGGGGTAGCCGCCGATCAAAACAGCCGCAAAGCCGGCGGTATCGAAGTGCGGCCACGGCTGCCAGAGCCGGAGCCACGTAACAACGATGGCCAGACCAACAAAGCCGATTCGTCCCAATTCGACCCACTTCGCCTGGTCGTGCTCGTGAGATTCCGACATGCCCTGCCCCCCAATCATGAGTGCCTATTTCATGTACATCTTGATGACATCGATCAGCTCTTGGGCCGCCTTGGCACGCTCTGAGGTGGGATGATGGTCCGGATCCACCACGTGAAATCGGATGTGGCCCTCAATGATCTCGGCCATCAGCCCGTCTATCGCGCCCCGGCAGGCGGCGACAGTGTGCAGAATGTGCGAGCATTCGGCGCCTTCCTCAAGCGACCTTTCGACGGCATCGACCTGCCCTTTGATGCGGCGAATCCGATTGAGGAGCTTCGCCTTATCGCGAACGACGTGTGCCAACTGGACGACCTCCTTGTTCCATGATAATATACCCCGGTTGGTATAGCGGTCAAGTTCGAAGCCGTAATGGAATTGTAATAAACGATGCCGAAAACCCGTAAAAGTTCGCTGAAGACGACGCACTCGAGCGTCGGATGCGTCCTGGTAAGCTTTAGAAGTTGTTACGGCGATATGCGCCGTGGCAAACCGGAGGTGCCGGTTGGTTAAAGTCTTAAGACGATCGTGGACCGAGATGTTCCTGGCCGCCGTCTTCGTCGAGAGCGGCCTCGCCCAGCAACCGCTAACGTGGGCAGAGCTTCGCACTAGGTTTGAAGCGAACAATCCGACCTTGGTAGCCGGCCGGATCGGCATTGACGAATCCAAAACGGCTGAGGTCACCGCCTACCTACGCCCCAACCCCAACGTGACCGGCGTGCTCGACCAGATCGATCCATTCACCAAACAGCCCCCGGTGAACGGATCGGGCCCAAACTCTTACAACCCCTTCAGATATGCGTTGCCGTCCGGCGCGATCGATTATCTTCACGAGCGGCAGCACAAGCGCGAGCTGCGGAGAGACAGCGCCCGGCAAGCCACGGCCATCGCGGACTCGCAGTTAGCCGACCAGGAGCGAAGCCTTCTTTTCAATCTGCGCGGCGCCTTTGTGCAAACCCTGCAGCAAAAGGCGATTCTCGCGCTGGCGCAGGAAAACCTGTCCTATTACGACCAGGTGCTCAAAGTGAGCCGCGATCGCAAAGCACTCGGCGACATCGCGCAAGTGGACCTCGATCGCCTCGAATTGCAGCGCGTGCAGTACGAGACCGACCTGGAGACAGCCACAGTAAACCTGAGGACGGCCAAGATCCAGCTCCTG
>JBEKUO010000261.1:0-9419 GCA_049514955.1 Bryobacteraceae bacterium
GCGCGCCGAAGCGCCGCTCACCCAGGCGCCCGACGCCGTCTACGTGGATACCACCGGCCTTTCCATCGATCAGGTCGAGGAAGCGATTCTGAAACTGGTACGGGCGCGCATCACCAACGGAAAGGACTTCAGTTGAACGATCTACTCATCATGAAGTTCGGCGGCACCAGCGTGGGGTCTGCCGAACGCATGCGCATCGCGGCGGGCATTGCCTCAGGCAGTGACGCGGGCACCGCCGCGGAGCAAAGGCGCCCGGTAGTCATCGTGGTTTCGGCCATGTCCAAGATCACCGACCTGCTGCTCGATACCATGCGCCATGCGGAGGCCGGAGACACGGCCGGTCTGGAGGCCAACATTGCCAGGCTGCGCGAGCGGCACATCGCTACCTGCCGCGAGCTGTTGCCGCCGGAGAGGCATGCGGAAGCCGAAGGCGGCATCGCGCGCCTGATCGCGGAATTCGCACGCATCGCCGGCGGCATGCTGATGCTCAACGAGATGCCGCCGCGCTCGGTGGATGAAGCCGTAGCCACTGGCGAGCGGCTCTCGGCGCTGCTGATTGCCGAATACCTGAACACGCAGGGAACGCCGGCGGAAGCTATCAACGCTGCGGAGATTATCGTCACGGATGCTGTCTTCGGAAATGCGTCGCCCTTGATGGAGCCCACGCGCACGAAGGCCCGCACGCGCCTGCTGCCGCTGCTCGAGCACGGCATCCTGCCGGTAGTGACCGGCTTCAACGGAGCCACCGCCGATGGCCGTCCCACCACGCTGGGGCGCGGCGGCTCGGACTTCTCGGCATCGATTCTTTCGGCAGCTCTGGATGCCTCGGAGCTGTGGATTTGGACGGACGTGGACGGTATCATGAGCGCCGATCCGCGCCTGGTGCCGGGCGCCGCCGTCCTCGACGAAGTGACTTATGCAGAGGCCGCCGAGCTGGCCTACAATGGCGCCAAAGTGCTCCATCCGCGCACGCTGGCGCCTCTGATCGAAAAGAAGATTCCGGTGTGGAGCAAGAACAGCTTCGCCCCCGAAAAGACCGGCACGCGTATCGCGCCCTCGATCAGCGCGGCCACGGGCGCGCGCGCGGTGACCTCGCTCGCTGGTGTGGCGCTGATCTCGCTCGAACCCGCCAGTCCCGAATTGAGCGGCGCTCACGTGATGGCTCGCGCGCTCGATGCGCTCGACCGCGCCAACGTGGAAGTGCTGGTGTTCTCCAGCTCCAGCTACCGGCAGACGTTTTGCTTCCTGGTGCGCACCGAGGAATTGGAGAAGAGCCGGCAGGCCCTGGAATCGGCCCTGGCGCTCGAGCTGGCCCACGATTACGTGCACCCCATACAGGTGGATGAGAAGGTGGGGCTACTGGCCGTAGTCGGCGAAGGGATGCAGGGCAAGCCGGGCATTGCCGGGCGGATCTTCACGGCTATCTCACGCGAGAACGTCAATATCATTGCCATCGCGCAGGGCTCGAGCGAGCTGACGATTGCGATCGTGGTCAGCCGAGACGGGCTGGAGAAGGCGGTGCGCGCCGTGCATGCGGAGTGCGGCATGGGGGTGTGAGTCAGGCATCCTCCAAGATCAGCGGCTCGCCGGACAGGTCGATCAACATGGAGTGAATCCGGTACTCGAACCACTGGCAGAACATGTCGAAGGTGCGATTATCAGGCCATACAGATTCGTCCTGCCACCAGCCCGCGAGTTGTTCCTCGAAGATATCGGCGAACGCCGCCTCTACCAGCGCCGTGGCGATAACGTCGTCATCGTACTCATCGAGTAGATAGATCGTGGGATCCTCCCTCAGGTCGTTCAACCCCAGATCCGAGCTCGTCGGATCGACGGAATGCAGCCAGCGCAGAAATGGCGATTTCGGCATCACGACCAGCGCCGACCGGTTAAGCATCAACATCACGTGCACTCCCCGCCACGGCAGCCAGCTTCTGCACCGTCTGGAACGTGTCCGCGTCCGCGGCGGCTTTGTCCGGCCGGTAGCGCTTCACGCGCGCAAAGCGAAGCGCCAACCCGCTGGCATAGCGCGGGCTGATTTGAATGTCACTGAACGCGATCTCCGCCACCAGCTTCGGCTCTACATGAACCGTGTAGCTGTCGCGTGCGATCTCGAGCTTGAGCAGTTCGGCTGTCTGCCACGCCAGCATCTCGTCGGTGAGCCCCTTGAAAGTCTTGCCGAGCATGGCGAAGCCGCCTTTTTCCGTGTCGCGGGCGCCGAGATGCAAGTTGCTCAACCAGCCGCGGCGTCGTCCGTGCCCCCATTCCGCCGCGAGGATCACGAGGTCCAGCGTGTGGGCCTTCTTGATCTTCAGCCAACTCTGGCCGCGCGCTCCGGCGGCATAGGCGGAGTTGGTTTCTTTCGCCATGATGCCCTCGTGGCCCTGGTCCAGCGCTGTGCGCAGAAATTCCGCCGCGCGCTCAGGATCTGCCGTCACTGTGTGCGGCACCAGTGTGCCCGGCGGCGCTAAATCCTGGAGCGTACGGAAGCGGAGCGCCTGCGGCTCGTCCATCAGCGATTGCCCATCGAGATACAGCAGGTCGAACCAGAACGGCTGCAGGGGCAGTTCCGCGCGCATGCGGTCGAGATCGAGCTTGCGGCCGAACCGGCGCATGGTGACTTGAAACGGCTGCGGGCGGCCGTCGGGCGTCAGGCTGAGAACCTCCCCGTCCAAGATCAGGCTTTTTCCCGGCAGCGCACGGGCGACTTCCACGATCTCGGGCACAGCATTAGTCACGTTATTGAGCCGGCGGGAAAACACCTGGACCTCGTCGCCCAAGCGGTGTACCTGCACGCGGGCGCCATCGAACTTGTACTCCAGGGCTGCCTCCCCCAAGTCTTCCAGTGCGGCGCTGACATCCTCGGCGGTCTGCGCGAGCATCGGATGCACGGGACGGAAGAGCTGGACGTCGTATGCGCCAAGCCCCTCCGCGCCGGATTCGAGAACGGATCGGGCGACGCGACCGATATCCCCGGCCATCATCACGGCCCGTCGCAACTGTTCCGGATTGACACGTGAGGCCTTTGCGAGCGCTTCCAGCATCAGGCCCTCCAACGCGCCCTGCCGTATTTCCCCGAGCAACAGCCCGGTCAGAAATTCCTGTTCGGCCTGGGTTGCCCGTGCGAAGACGGAGTGCAGCAGTGCGCGCTTCTGATGCTCCGAGCCCGGCCCATGCAACGCCGCGAGGGCATCCATGGCGTGGTCCACATCGCGGATTTCGAAACTGGCTTCCAGCGCCGGGGATGCAGCAGACTCACGCAGCGTGGCCCAGCCAATGCCGATGCGGCCCTGACGGGTGCGTCCGGAGAGGAACGCGACTACGGTTTCGATCTCATCGGGCGCAAGCTGCTTCAGCAGCGTGGCCAGCAGGTCGATCTTCTCCAGCCGCTTAGTGGTGTCCGCGACGCGTTGTGATGTGGCCACTACGCTTGCCAGGAGCATGGCGTCACCTTTCTCGCAGTACCTCCGTCGCGATCACCGCTTGCGCTCCGGCGAACGACAGATGATGTGAAGGCGCGTGCACAGCATTACACTCAAATGTTGTTGTCGGGCGCTGGTGCCGCGGAAGTGCGAGCCTCGCCCCTGCGGGGATCACAGACAGCGCGGAACCTCACAATCAAACCAAGCTACGCTGCGTTTTGCGCTCGCGGAACGGCCGGCCCACAGTTTGAGTCGTTGCCAGCCAGTCCTCAAACGCATCCACGAACTTGTCAGAGCTATCGGCGCTCTCCACATCGGCCAGTTCGATCACGTTGGCACCTTCTAGAGAAACAGGCATGTTGTTTAAGACGTCTCGTCTTGTGACCACTGGAATAATTGGCTTTTCGAGCGCCCACGCCGCCCCAATCTCATGCAACACCCAGCTTGAATGAACAGAATTCGGAGTCAAAAGCGCCACCAGTACGTCAGTTGCAGCCAACTCATTTCTGAGCTTGGTCTCCCATCTTTCGCCCGCGCTGAGGTCTTCCGTCGTGAACACCTGGGCGTTTACGCGTTGCGAAAGGAGATTGCGCAGTTTCCTGGCAAAAACCATGTCCACGTTCGAGTGGCTGACGAACACTCTAATGGGGCGTTGACGCTTTGAATGTCTGACTTCACTCATTATGTTAATCCTGCCTTTGATCGCTTGATAAGCTGTGTCAGGTATTGATCAAAATCATTGAGATCGATAGCCTTCAAAGGACTGATTATGTCTGGCATCTCGTTGGGTCCAATCTTGTCAATGACGGCGATGATCGGCTTTCGCAGCCCCCATGCAGCTCCCATTTCGATCAAAACCCACGGACGGTCCTTTGAGTATTGGCTAAGCAGAACCACGAATTCGTCGCAGCCCTCAATGCCGGTGCGAACGGAATCCGCAATAGACTGGCCGGCTTCAATGTCCTTTTCATCTAAGAATACCTGAACGCGCTCCTTTCCAGCTTCCTCGATCAGTCTGGCGCATTGCTTGGCAATCCACCGATCTTTGTGGGAGTGGCTCATGAATACGCTATAGAGCCGTCGTAATCCTCGCTTGGCCATGCTCCCTCTGCAAATAGTGTAACGCACGAGTGGAGTGCGGCCTCATCCTCTCCTCCGCAGCACCTCTGTCGCGATCACCGCCTGCCCCAATGCAATCCCACCGTCGTTCGGCGGTACTTGGGCATGCAGGAACACCTCGAATTCGAGCCTGCGCAAACCTGCCAGCGTGCGGTCGAGCAGCTTCATGTTTTGAAATGTCCCGCCGCTCAGGCATACGCGGTTGAGCTTTTCTTCCACGCGCAAGCGGCGGCAAACTTCCACGATAGCTTCCGCGACCGTATTGTGAAAGCGCGCGGCGATGACGGGCGCAGGTGTGACAGCGCGCACGTCTGCGACGATGCGTTCGATCGCCGGACGGAAGTCCACGGTACGCGCATCGAGCTCGAACGGGTAACACTCGGCGATGCCTTCGGCCGCGATCATTTCCAGTTCGATGGCGGCCTGCCCTTCGAAGTTGATCTGCTGGCGCAGCCCGATGAGCGAGGCCACGGCATCGAACAGGCGGCCGCAGGATGACGTATCGACCGTGTTCACGCGGTGCGCGATCATGCTGCGCACCAGCCTGCGCTGACTCTCGGGAACTTCGCGCCAGGCCGCCAAGTCAGTGAATTCAGCGGCCGGTCCGAACGTGTCCGCGAGATAGGCGAGAGCGGGGCGCCAGGGCTGGCGAATGGCCGCATCGCCTCCCGCCAGCGGCACGTATCGCAAGTGTGCGCGCCGCTCGAAGCCAGCGTAGTCGGCCACCAGGATCTCGCCGCCCCAGATCTGGCCGTCGGTTCCGTAGCCTGTGCCGTCGAACGCTACGCCGATCACCTTGCCGCGCAGGCCGTTCTCGGCCATGCAACTGGCGACGTGTGCGTGATGGTGCTGCACGCCGATCTTCTCCAGATCCGGCAGGCCCAGCGCGTATTGCGTGCTCAGGTACAGGGGATGCAGATCGTGGGCCACCGCGCGCGGCGCCACGCGGAACAGCTTCTTCAGATTGGCAAGCGTCTCTT
Organism: Bryobacteraceae bacterium; assembly: GCA_049514955.1. Lineage (GTDB taxonomy): Bacteria > Acidobacteriota > Terriglobia > Bryobacterales > Bryobacteraceae > Bog-159. The sequence goes on from JBEKUO010000261.1 coordinate 5,522, forward strand.
CGAAAAACACCAGGGTTTCGTAATTCTCCATGTCGCCGATGTGCTGGCTGAGCACGGCGTAGCGTCCCTTACTGAGGCAGAACGTATTCTTGAGCTCGGCGCCACAAGCCAGAATTTCTTCGACTTCCATTCCCAGGTCGATGGCCTGCGGCACGTAGCCGCGCGAACGGCGGAGAACGCGCTCCCGCTTCTCAAACACGCGCACCACCGAGTCGTCTGCGCGCATGTAGATGTCGCGGTCGTGCAAAAGAAACCAGTCGGCCAGAGGGCGCAGCCGATCGAGGGCTTCGGCGTTCGAGGTTACGATAGGCTCTTCGCTGAGATTTCCGCTAGTCATCACCAGCACGTCGTAAGGCGCGCCGGTGAACAGCAGATGATGTAGCGGCGTGTAGGGCAGCATTACGCCCAGCGTGTTGTTGCCGGGTGCGACAGCCGGCGATATGCGGCCGTCGCTGCGGCGAGGCAGGATCACGATGGGCCGGCTCGGACTTTCGAGAGCGCGGCGGTCGTCGTCCGACACGGTGCAGAAGGCTTCCACGGCTGCCAGATCGCGGGCCATTAGGGCGAAGGGCTTATCGCTGCGGCGCTTGCGCTCGCGCAGCAGGCGGACGGCGGCGTCGTTCGAGGGATCGCAGGCCAGGTGGAATCCGCCGAGACCGCGGAGGGCGATGATGCGGCCTTCGTGAAGGAGTCGCTGGGCTTCGGCGATAAGGGCGCTCCGTGACGGTCGCGGCTCTGATGAGAGTGGTTGCGGCTCGGAAGGGATTGAGCGTGGGTTGGCAGGCGGAAGCGCCTGCCCTACCTCAGACGGTTGCGGATTGGCTGGGATGGGTTGCGGTTCGGATGCGATCAATCGCGGGTCGGCAGGGATTGATCGTGGGTTGGCAGGCGGAAGCGCCTGCCCCACCCCACGCGACAGCGCCTGCCGCACTACTGACGGTTGTGGGGTGGCAGGGATTGGTTGCGGGTTGGCAGGCGGAAGCGCCTGCCCCACCAGTAACGGAAGGGCCTGCCCCACTGATGGTTGCGGGTTGGCAGGCGGAAGCGCCTGCCCTACAAACAACTGCGGGCCGCATTTCGGGCAGGCGTTGGGCTGCGCGTGGAAGCGGCGGTTGGCGGGATCGTCGTATTCGGCCTGGCATGCCGCGCACATTTGAAAGCCGGCCATGGTGGTGTTCGGCCGGTCGTATGGAATGTCGCGGATGATGGTGTAGCGTGGACCGCAGTTGGTGCAGTTGGTGAAGGCGTAGCCGTAGCGCCGGTTGGCGGGATCCGTAAAATCGCGGTAACAATCGGGGCAGGTGGCTACGTCCGGCGAAACCAGAACGAACTCGCCTTCGAGCGCCTGACTTTCGCGGATCACGAAATCCCGCTCGCCTAGCGGAGCGATCTCCGAGACCAGCATCTCTTCGATGCGCGCCAGCGGCGGCGCTTCGCCACGCACGCTCTCGACGAAGCGGTCGAGCGCGGCTTCGCTGCCTTCCACTTCGGTTACGACTCCGGCGGAGGAGTTCAAGACATAGCCGGCCAAATTTAGTCGCCGCGCCAGATTGTGGACGAACGGCCGGAAGCCGACGCCCTGCACGATGCCGCGAATGCGGATCTGGCGGCGTTTCACTGGGCGTGGTAGTTGGGATAAGCCGGCCGTTTGGGATGCGGCACGGGATTCTGGTCCAACTCCTGCACGACCACTTCGACGGCTTTCTCCAACTGCGGATCGTGTCCGGCGCGGATGGCCTCGGGGTCGAGCTCGACCTCGATATCCGGCTGAATGCCGCGGTTCTCCACCTCCCACGCGCCGGTGTCGGGATTCCACACGCCGGAGCTGGGCGCGGAGACGAAGCCCCCATCCATCAGCTCAGGAGCGAAGGCGCGGCCCACCAGCCCGCCCCAGGTGCGCTTGCCGATCAGCTTGCCGACGCCCGCGCGGTGAAAGTACCAGGGCATGGCGTCGCCGCCCGAGCCGGCGAATTCGTTTATGATCATTACCTTCGGACCGAAGATAGCGCCTTGCGGTTGCATCTCGTCGGCTCCGTCGCGCGTGCTCACCACACTCAGCAACCGGCGCTTGAGGTATTCGATGATGTCGGTGGCCAGCGCGCCGCCGCCATTGAAGCGCTCGTCGATGATGACCGCTTCCTTGCCCACCTGCGCGAAAAAGTAGCGATTGAAGTTTGTGAGCCCTGCCAAGGACGTGTTCGGCATGTAGACGTACGCGACGCGGCCGTGCGTCAACTGGTCGACTTTGCGGCGGTTGTCTTCGATCCAGGCCAGGTTGCGCAAGCCGCCTTCATCGGCCACCGGGACTACGGTCACTTCGCGGGAGTTTGCGCCGGAAGGATCCGGGCTCACTTTGAGTACTACGGATTTGCCGGCCGTGCCCTCGAAGAAGCTGTAGACATTGTCGGCGGCGCGCACATCGCGGCCTGCCACCGCCAGCAGGTAGTCGCCGGCCGCCACATTCACACCCGGCTGAGTGAGCGGCGCTTTCATTTCCGGATTCCAGTTTTCGCCGTTATAGACGCGCGCGAAGCGATAGCGGCCGTTTTCGATCTTGTAGTCTGCGCCGAGCAGACCCGTCTCGACGTGCTTCACTTCGGGGAAATCGCCGCCTGCTACAAACAGATGGCCAATGGTCAGCTCGCCCAGCATCTCGGCAAACAGGTAATTCAGGTCGGCCCTCGATTGGATGTTATCGAGATACGGTGCGTAACGTTTCTCGGCGGCGGCCAGATCGAGCCCGTGGAAATTCGGATCGTAGAAGAAATCGCGCTCGATGCGCCAGGCCTCGTGATACATCTGCTTCCACTCTTCGCGCGGGTTCACGCGGACTTCGATGCCGTCGGTTTTTAGGGTCTTCTCGGCGTCGGGCGAGGGAGGCGGAGGAGGTGGCTCGCCGGGGCCTTTAGCCATGGGCTTGGGCGCGGCGATCACCCATTTTTCGGCCTGCCGGTAGAGCATCTTTTCGCCATCGTGCGAGATCTCGAAAGAGCGCACACCGGCGATGGCCACGTCGGATTTGCGGGTCTTCAGATCGAGGCGATGGACGGTGAGAGCCGGTGGTCCTTCGCCACCGGACGGCGGCGACTCGAGGGCAAACAGCACGCCGGTCTTGCCTCCCTGCAGATCGACGTAGCGTCGTGCTGGCAGCGGTAGCGCAAGGATGCGCTGGCCGATGTTGTCGAAGTCGATTTTGACGGCGACTTTGGGCTTGGCTTCTTCCTTTTTGCCATCTTCTTTCTTGGCTTCGTCTCTCTTGGCCTCGCTTGTTTTCTCGTCGGATTTCTTTTCCTCGGCGGCCTTCTCATCATCGCTTTCGGGCGCGAGCGGCGAAGGCAGATCTTTGGCGAGGACTGCCAGATAGACACTGCGCGTTACGGGCCGGATGGCGCTGTGTATGTCAGGCTCCAGGGACGCGCCGGAATTTGTGCTCGCCGTGAAGTACAGGTATTTGCCATCCTTGTCCCACACGGGGCTGCGCGCGTCGCTCATGCCATCGGTAAGCTGCGTCGTCTGGCCCGAGTCAATCGAATAGAGACAGACCGCGCTCAAGTGACTCTCGAGCCGTTTAGAATATGCCAACCACTTGCTATCCGGCGACCAGGATGGGACGAGCTCCGCGACGCCCCAAAAGCGATCCTTGTCTACCTTCACGGGCTTTTGCTGGTTGATGTCGACGTACCAGAGCGCCAAGTGGCTGTCCATGTAGGCGATCTTCGCGTTATCGGGCGACCAGCGCGGCGCAAAATAGAAACCCGGTCCAAGGCTGACCTTCTTGACTTCGCCCATGCCGTTCTGCGGGCGCAGGTGCAAGGCGTACTCGCCGGACTCATCGGAGAAATACGCGATGGTCTTCCCGTCGGGCGACCAAGCCGCATCGCGCTCCATCACGGCCGAG
>JBEKUO010000262.1:0-9399 GCA_049514955.1 Bryobacteraceae bacterium
GCCGCTTCCGAGGTTCCGGCGGCGAAAGAAAAGAACGCGCGCAGTCGCCGCTGAGGGTCAGTTCAGGCTGGAACGTACCGCTTGACGGCGATGTCTCTGGAATGCTGCCGCGCATTGGCCACGTCGGATCACCGACGGGCCGGCAGGCTTGACATATTCTGACAGTCAGATAGTCTGAATGTATGAGAATTAAATCAACCACAACCCGGGAGCGGATCGGCCGCGTGGGGCAGCGGCGCCAGGTGGTGATTCCGCGGGAGATGCTCGAAGCTCTTAACCTCCGGGAGGGAGATTTCGTGGCATTCGCCGAGCGGAAGAACGGCGTGCTCATCAAAGCCAAGCGTTTGGTTGATTCCGATGACACCCTAACACCCGCCGAGGCGAAGGTCGTGCGGCGCGGCGAAGCGCAGCTCAAGCGCGGGCAGTCGAAGTCTTGGCGCGCCGTGAAACATGCGCTGGCTCGCTGAACTGTCCGACGACGCCGCGGAGCAGTTGGCGCGGTTTCCGCGCAACGTGCGGGACCGCATCGAGCGCGCCATCGATGAATTCGAGGAGAAAGACGATTCTCAATGGAGCAATATCAAGGCGCTGCAGGGGCCTGAGTGGATGGGGCGGCTGCGTAAGCGCGTCGGACCATATCGGATCATTTTCCGAAAGGCCCCCGCTCGCGGCGTCGTGGAGATCTCGGCCATCCTCATAAAATCCAAAGGCACGTACCGGTAATTATTCGCGAAGGTCGTTTTCTTGCTGCAATCGACTCGGAGACCGGCCGTTGTCCGCTGCGCATGCACGAACGTCTCAATGGCGGACTCTGACTTCGAGCATGTACGGCTATATCGTACACGTAAAGGGTTTGGCAAAAGGGCGTTATCATGCGATATGAGGTTCAGAATGGCAATCAGTGAGAGCCCGCAGGTTCCGGCGGCGAAAGGAAAGAATGCGCGCGGTCGCCGCTGAAGGCGTCTGGAAATTTTACGGCGACTACCCCGCATTGCGCGACGTGATCGTGCACGCCGATCCGGGCACGTGCCTGGCCCTGATCGGCCGCAACGGCGCCGGCAAGACCACGCTGCTGCGCATCATCGGCGGCTTCTCGAAAGCCGGCCGCGGCCAAGTCAAAATCTTCGACAAGGACCCCCGCGAAACAGAAACGCGCCGCCGCGTGGGATTCATCGGGCACGGCATTTCGGTCTACGACGAGCTCTCCGCTTTCGAAAATCTGAGCCTCTTCGGGCGGCTCTACAATCTGCCGGACCCCAGAAAGTCCGCCATGGAATGGCTGGAGCGCACCGGCCTCGATCGCGTCAAAGACGGCCTGGTCCGCGAGTTCTCGCGCGGCATGCGGCAGCGCCTGGCGGTGGCCCGCGCGTTTCTGCACGAGCCTTCCGTGCTGCTGCTGGATGAGCCTTTCACCGCGCTCGACGACCGCGCCATCGCCGTGCTGCAACGCCTCTTGCACGAAGCGCTGGCCGAAGGCCGCACGGTAGTCATGTCCACCCACCAGTTGCGCGAAGCCCTCGAACTGGCTACCCACGTGGCCCTGCTGAACCGCGGCAAGATCGCATTCCATGGAGAGCGGACGCCGGAAATGGTAGCCGACCCGGGCTGGGTCTACGCGCGCTACGGCGAGGGCTGATGGATTTCTTACGGCAAGCGCTGGTCATCGCCAGGAAAGACCTGCGCGCCGAACTACGAACCAAGGAAGCGATCAATGCTTCCCTGGCCTTCGCCATCGTTATCCTGGTCCTGTTCAGTTTCGCCTTCGATCCTTCGGAAGATCAGACGCGCGAAATGTCCGGCGGCCTTCTCTGGATCGTCTTCGCCTTCGCCGGCACGCTGGTGCTGAATCGCAGCTTCGCGCGCGAAGTGCCCAACGATTGCCTGGATGCCCTGTTGGCGGCGCCCATCTCCGGCGGCGCGCTATTCCTAGGCAAGGCCCTCGCCAACTTCGCGCTGGTGATGGCCGTGGAGCTGGTCTCCTTACCGGTCTTCGGCATCTTCTATAATGTGCACTGGACCAGCCAGTTTTGGTCTTTGCTGTTGGTATTGGCGCTGGGCACCTGGGGGCTGACGGTCATCGGCACGATCTTCAGCGCGCTCACTGTGAATATACGGTTGCGCGAATTGATGGCGCCGCTGCTGGTGTACCCCATGATGATCCCGGCCCTGATGAGCGCCATGCAGTTGAGCATGCAATTGATTGCCGGCAAGCCGCTGGGCGGCGAAAACCAGATCTGGCTGCGGCTGCTGGTGGCTTTCGACGTGATTTTTACGGCGCTGTCGCTGTTCTTGTTGGAGACGGTGCTGGTAGGGTAGGAGCCTCTTATGCGTGAAAAACTGATCTACGCTCTCGGCGCGATCGCCGCAGTGCTGCTGGCCCGTAATTTGTATTCCATCTTCATGCAGCTTCCCGACGAAGCCTCGCAGGGGATGATTTACCGCATCATCTTCTTCCACGTGCCCGCCGCCATGACCGCCATGGGATGCGCAGCCGTGGCGTGTGTGGCGAGCGTGCTGTTCCTGGTCACTAAGAATTTCAAACACGACGCCGTGGCCGTCGCGGTGACCGAAGTCGGGCTCGCGTTTCTGGCCGCCAATCTCGTTACAGGCTCCATCTGGGGCCGCATCATCTGGGGCATCTGGTGGACCTGGGATGCGCGCCTCACCTCCGCGCTGGTCTGCTGGCTGCTCTATGCCGGGTACCTGATGCTACGCCGCGCCATCGAGGAGCCCACCGCGCGCGCACGCATCTCGGCGGTCTTTAATATTTTCGCTTTCGCAGACGTGCCGATCGTCATCTTTTCGATCAAATGGTGGCGGACGCAGCACCCGCAGCCGGTCTTCTGGGGCGGCGGCTCCATCGATCCGGCCATGTACCTAACCGCCGCGCTGAACCTGCTTGCCCTGGCGCTGCTGGCCGTCATCCTGGTGCTGATTCGCCTGCGCCAGGAGGAAGCGCAACGCGAGATCGATGCCATGCGCCGCTACGCGCACGCTATTTAACGGAGCCAATTCGAATGGACACACGCAATTTCACCTTCATGTTTTATGGCTTTCTGGCCGCCTGGCTGATCCTGGTGATTTACGTGCTCTCGCTGGTCTCGCGCGAGCGCAAGATCGCCGAGCAGATCAAGGGGTTGAAAGACATGCTGGATTATAAAGACCGGAAGTAGGCCGTGGCGCAGGCACTCGTGCCTGCCGCGACGAGACTCCTTTCGTCGCAAGCTAACTGAGATGAATCGCCGGGAGATTCTTAAGACGATCGCCGCCGGTCCCGCAGCGGCTCTACCTTCCACCCAAACCTCAGCGAAACTGCCGGCCTGCCGATCGCGCTCCTCCGAAAGTCCGCTCCAGAAGCTTGCGGCACACGCTAAAATGAGATGAACGAAGATGGCCGAGAAGCCCGTATTCACGATGGAACGCTATGGCAGGCTGCCGGACATGGATCGTTCCTTCGACATCGCCTATTGGCAACGACTCGGTCCTGCGGCGATATTCGAAGCTGCCTGGCAGATGGTAGTGGACGCACACGCGCGGCGGCCCAGTGGTCTCGATGAACTCAGACTTCGAAGAACTGTTGAGAATTTTCAGCGACAACGAAGTTAAATACCTGATCGTGGGTGGGCACGCCGTGATGTTGTACACGGAGCCGCGCTACACGAAGGATCTCGACGTGTGGATCGAAGCCAGCGAGGAGAACGCCGCGAAGGTGTTTCGGGCGCTGGCGGAGTTTGGAGCGCCTCTCTCCGGCTTATCCGCGGACGACTTTGCGCGTGAGGGCTTCTTTTACCAGCTCGGGCGCCCCCCGGCCAGGGTCGACATTCTCATGTCGATCGACGGTATCAGGTTTGACGAAGCCTGGCCCAACCGCAACCAGTCGGAATTCGGTTCGCAGCGTGCCTGGTTCATCAGCCGGGCGGACCTGCCCGAACAGGATCTCGAACCGCGAACTCGGCAACATCACCAAGACGCAAGATTTCCAGCGAGCGATCGACAAGGCCAAGAAGTTTTTGGGGGGCCAATGATAGCACGCGCAAACAAGACGATGAGATCGCTTGTCCCTTGCGACATCAGCGACTTGTCCTCGCTCCAGTGTGCCCTGCCCGAGCCCTTGCGAGAAGCGCTGCAAGAGGCAGAGTTCGCAGAGGTCGGGGGTCTGGTCACTTTTGTAAGCGGCTCGGAACCGTGCGACGAGGCCAGGAAGGATCTGACAGGTCTGGAGTGCCTACTGAATAAGTGGCATATCGATGCCTACATCCGCGGGCCTGCAGTGTCCTTGGAAGAACTAACCAGGGTTGGAATCTGTTATGCCTTGGCCCTGCAGGAGAGGGTGTCCCATGCACCAGTTTATGGACAGCTGCGCATTATAGTGTCCTCCAGCCGAGCCTTTGACGAGTCGTTGCCCAACAACTGCACGGTGTATCTGCACCAGTTGAGACCCGACAACACATGGCTTAACGAGGACCTGGAATCCTATGCATCCAGTGGCGTTCTGACAATTGATTGGCTGAACCCCGGCTCTGTGTCGTCCCGACCAGCTCTCGTAGAGCACCGCCAGGACTAGAAAGACGAATAGTAGCGGGAACCCGAAAATGAAAGATGACCGACTCAAGAACAAGCGCGCATCGGGCCGGCACATCGACCTCCACGATGCGGATCTTCTCGCATGAACGCAACCATCGGGAGGCGTGACATCCTGGCAGGTTTGGTGGCCGCCGGTCCCGCCGGCCTTCTGTCTGCCCGCGCGCAAACCGCGACCCGCGGCCTTCCCGCACCAATCATCAAAGACGTCGGTGTAATTGCCACTGCGCCCGCCGGCCTGCGCCTCTCCGTCGTCAAGATCACCACTGATCAGGCCGGTCTCTATGGCTACGGCTGCGCCACCTTCACGCAGCGCGCCGATCTGGTCAACGCCGCGGTCGAGAAATACCTGCGGCCGTTCCTCATCGGCAAGCGCGCAGACCGCATCGAGGACATCTGGCAGGCCTGCTACAACAGCTCGTATTGGCGCAACGGCCCCGTGCTCAACAACGCCATCAGCGGCGTCGACCAGGCGCTCTGGGACATCAAAGGCCGGCAAGCCGGCATGCCGGTGTACCAGCTTCTCGGCGGGAAGTGCCGCGAAGCCGTGGACTGTTACACGCACGCGTCCGGCGCAGAGATCCAGCAGACCATCGACCGCGCGCGCCAATTCGTGGAGCAGGGCTTCCGCCACGTACGCGTGCAGGTGGGCGTGCCGGGAATGGAAGGCTACGGCTCCGCGCGTGGAGGCGCACCTATGAGCGGCCTGCACGAAGGCCCGGTGTTCGAGCCGGCTTACTATGTCCGCCGCGCGCTGAAGCTGTTTGAAGAGTGCCGCAAGCAGCTTGGCGACGAAGTCGAGCTGCTGCACGACGTGCACGAGCGCGTGTCGCCCAATCAGGCCGTGCAGTTCCTCAAGGACGCCGAGAAGTTCAAGATGTTCTTCATGGAAGATCCGCTCTCGCCGGAAGACATCGCCTACTTCCACCAGATTCGCAGCCAATGCGCCACGCCCATTGCGATGGGCGAGCTCTTCAATAGCCCGCACGAGTGGACCCCCCTGATCACCGGACGCCTGATCGATTACATTCGCATACACGTCAGCCAGGCCGGCGGACTGACGCCCGTGCGCAAGATCGCCGCCATGGCCGAGATACACGGCGTGAAGACCGCCTGGCACGGCCCCGGCGATGTTTCGCCGGTCGGCCACGCGGCCAATGTCGCGCTCGATCTGGTCTGCTACAACTTCGGCATCCAGGAGTATTCGCCGTTTAACGAGCAATTGCAGGAGGTCTTCCGCGGCTGCCCGGTGATGAAGAACGGCTATCTGTTCGCCAACGAGGCGCCCGGCTGGGGCATTGAAATCGATGAGAAGCTGGCCGCGAAGTATCCTTACGGCACTGGCGAGAGCGACGAGCGGAAGCGTCTCAACGGCGGCTGGGGCGAGGTGCGGCGGCGCGACGGGACGGTGATTAAGCAGTAAGGGAGTCGACGACTGCAATGGCAGCCTGCCCTGGACGGGCTACTTCAACGCCTCGTTGATCTCGATATCGCGCTTCAGTACCTCGGTGAGAAGCTCCGATAGTTCCACGCCCCGCTGTTCGGCTTTTCCGGAGAAATACTCCCACACGCTTCGCTCTATGGAAGCGGGCATGAGCACCTTCGCACCGGAATATGATGGAGGCCGCGAATACCTTTACTGAAGTCGATCTCGGCCGGCATATCCATGTCATCGATAGGCTGATCGCTCATAAACTCTCCTGATGCTCGCGGATTTCATTCTGTGTCGCTTTGCGGGCTGAGATCATGCGGATCCTTGTCGTCGCAGCGTAACCCTCTAACCACACGTAAACGGCCGAAAGCATCATACCATTGCTGGCACATCCAATCGAAAACCAGCGCTCCTCGGCGTCGCTGTGCTCCTGATCGGCGATGCTGAGGAGTCGCGGATCATTAAAGAACGTCCGCGCGAGGTCGAAGGAAAGAACGTGCTGGTCAGCTACAGCACCAAGGCGATGGGCTTCTTCCAATCCGTTTTGGGGAAGGCACCCGCTCGCCTACAAGTCGCCCAAGTCTCTCTCCCTGACGGCCGCGGCTCCGTATGGCAGCCGCGCCGTCAGTAGGCGGCGTCTTCCAGACTAGAAGACGTATTCGATCTGCATATACGGATAGGTGTAGGCCACACCCTTAGTGGCTTTTTTCAGAAACTCGCCCGGGATGACGTGGCCTAAACCGAAGTCGACTTGCGTCTGCCGAGTAGGAGTATAGATGGCCTGAACGTCGAGTTCCTCGCCTACGTGGGTGCCATCCACTCCGGTGGCGCTCTGCGCGACGATCGATCCGCGCGTGGGATACAAGCCGTCGTGCGCGTTCGCCAGCCAGAAATCGTGGAAGCTGGTGGCCGCGGTCCATTTGCGGGCGATATGGTATTCCTGCCCGAACCGTAGATCCTGAATATTCCGCCAGCCGAACTGGTCCGCCAGGCCCAGCTTGTCGTGCGTGCTGGGAAAGATCGGATCGAACGTATTGTCGTAGCCGCCCTTGCTATTGCCGCTGCCGGAGCCGTAGTCGTACTCCACGAACAACCGCGGCCTGATCCGCGTTTCCTTAAACGTGTAGCCCATGACCCAGTGACCCATCCACGCGCGGATTTTATCCGGCGTCAACGTGCCGAGCTGGTAAGCCATCTCCGTGCGGTAATCGAAGTTCGCGGGTAGAGCGCCGACCCAGCGGAAACCTGTAGTCCATTCATCCAGTTTGCCGTTGGCCTTGAAACCCTCAAGGGCAAAGCTCGGCCGGAGATTCCAGAATTCGTAGACATCCAGAGTGGCATGCGGAATCACATCGTGAGCGGTGGCATACGCGCCGTAGAGCACCTGGCCTTCGTTGTGGTGATCGATCACGCCGTCGCGGATGATGACCACGGAGGTGGCAAAGGCGTCTATCCGGAATCTACCCAACTGGTACGCGGCGCGAACGCCGTCGAAGCTGCGCGAGACGTTCGTCCACCAGGAATTGCCGACGAGCCGGTTGTTGCCATAGGTCATATCGAAGCGGCCGCCTTGCAGGCTAAAGCCGTTCCCTTCCGCGGCGCCGAGCAGGATATAGGCTTGCCGGAAATCCCAGTCCTTCTGATACGGCGGCAACGCCGGACTCATGCCAAAAACGCGCGCGTCCTGCGTCTCGACATAGAATCGCATCCAACTCGTGGGCTTGATGTACATGCCCAGCCGGATACGCTGCAGATCGTAGTCGTTGGTGGAATTTGGCTTGTAGCCGGCCCCGCTGTAGCCTTCGAAACGCTCGCGGATCTCGCCCGAGAATCGCAGCCAGGAGGGCAGCTTCTCGTTGAACTTCTCGGAGAGCGATGGCGATGGTGTTTGGCCGGCCCAGGGTCCACTCAGAATGGGGTACGACAGCGGAAGGGTGGAGACGGGAGTGGGCGGCTCGCCGATCGTATCCACCTTGGCGGCCGGCTGGCCGCCGGGCGCCGCGTTTCCTGTATTACCAGCGGCAGCGCCACTGGCTGGCGCTTTGCCTGCATCGTCGGTGGCAGGTTCACTGCCCTGATCCCCTGCGGGAGCGGCGCTGGCCCCTGCCCCGTCGGTCGCGGCCCCTCCTCGATCCTCCGCCGAGACCGCGCTCTGCGCGTACACTCCGGCTGCCAGCAGACCTAAAACGCACAAGGCTACCGGCGCCTTCGTTCCGACCCCTGAAAACTTCGTCATTCTAATCTCCTTCCATGAGTTGGTTCTTCTAAGAAAAATTCGCGAATCGAGCAAAATCAAGTAAACGGCGTCCCCTGACGCTACCGCGCTCCCCCTGCGTCAACTCGGGTGCACCTGTGTCACACCCGCTTCGAGCGGATAATGGCGTGGCGTGAAGCAGGATGAAAGCTAACAAAATCTGAAACCCCTCAAACCAGGCATTTACGATGTGAATAGTGGACTTTTGTTGACAGGCTTGCCTACCTACCCCGCGAGACGCACTACCACTTCTTCTATCAGTACATACCCCTTGGTACCGGGAACCCCACGAGCCCTGCGGCTGACCGGATCGCCCGTTTTGCCTGATTAGAGGATAGAATTGCTCAACTGACCCCCGCCTGTCAAGTGTTTTTCCATTGTTTCTATAGAGATTTCTCTAACGGAAGGTACCAAGGGTACGGATCAGCGCGGGAATCGAATCGGGCAGCCATTCGCAGACGCCCTTTCTTTCCATGGATCTGGCAGCCGGCACGGGTTGTCACCACTGCGAATCACCAGGTTGCGGCGTTGGTGGGAACTTCGGGCTGGCAGTGTTAACTAAAGCAATCGTAAACAGGAGATGCACGGAGATATTACGGACTAGTCCTTCGGTACTGTTGTGAACCCGGATCGTATGATGTAGGATTGTGCAGTTGGACGCGATTTCGGTATGCCCAAAATCAAAGCTAACGGGTTGCATTTCCATTACATAACCGTCGGCATGGGCCCCGACATCGTGATGCTGCACGGCTTCCTGGGCAATCTGGCGGTCTGGCATCTGTACATGGCCCCCATCCTGCGCCGCGAGTTCCGCGTCACTACCTACGATCTGCGCGGCCACGGCTACAGCGATGTGACCCCCGACCACTACACCGCGGCCGACATGGCCGAGGATCTGCGCTGCTTTCTGGACGAGATGGGCATCGAGCGCCCGATCCTGGTGGGCCACAGCTTCGGCGCCGATATTGCCATGTATTTCAGCCTGCTCTACCCGGAGCGCGTGCAGAAGCTGCTGGCGCTGGAGCCGGGACTGGCGGCGCTGGTGCACCTGCGCAACGACAAGGATTGGATCGGCTGGGCGGCCTGGGTGGCCAAGCTGGAAGAAGTGGGCATACACGTTCCCGAAGACAAG
>JBEKUO010000263.1:0-9393 GCA_049514955.1 Bryobacteraceae bacterium
GACCGGCAATTTCCATTTGTTCGGGGACTACCGCCCTTCGCCATTGCCCATAGGGCAGCGTCGCCAGCAGGTCGACCGATTGCTTGAGGTGCTTCCGCGCGTCCGGTAGACCTGCAGACACCTCGATCATCGCGAGGCGCCGCAACGCCCCAGCGTGAAACCAGGGGTCTCCAAACAGGGAAGTCAACTCCACAGTGGAACGCGCCAGCGCGGCGGCGGCGTGCAGCGCGTTCGCCTGCACCGCCAGAGGAGCCAACTCGGAATAAAAGTGTTGTGCGCGGAGTAACGGGTATCCGGCGCTCCAGTACGTTGCTAGGCCGTCGGCGCTGTCACGCCATGCCCGCGCGACATTCCCGAACTGCGCGAGTACGCTGGCATGCATGCCGCGCGCCCGCAGCGACAACACCCGATAGCCGGATATTTCCGCCGCACGTTCCGCCGCCTGAGCGGCCCCCTCCGCCCCCTCGAAATTACCTAGCCAGGCTTGACAGCTCAAATCGTCTATAAGCGATTGCGTGCGTAGCCACGGGTAGCTACGCTCCCTCAACGATCGCCGCAACGACGCAGCAGCGCCCGCGCAGTCGCCGAGAACGCCGAGCAATTGGAGGGTATAGAGGCGCTCATACTCCGCGCGCAGCACACCGGGTTCGCTGCCGGCCGATCGGAACAAGGTCTCCGCCCTTTCCGCTTCTTTTCCGCCAAGCGTGCGATCTCCTGCCTCGTCCACCTGCACAGCCCGTCCCAACGCCGCGAATGCCTCGCCGGCTGCCGATGAATGCGGAGCCCGCAGCACATCCCGCAGCCAAGCGTCCCCGTGACGGCGCTCGAGCGCGTCGGCCATATCTCGCAGGATGCGGCCAGATTCCTCATCAGCCGGACTGCCGTAGTATTGCGGCAACAGAGTTGTCACGGCAACCTTTAGGTACTCCTCGTCTGGAATCGGCAGCCGGTCCCATGGGGCTCCGCGTCGCAGCTCCGCAATCAGCGCGGCGGGGGTGGTGGCGCGGGTATAAGCGAGCTGCCGGTCAAGTTTTTTTTTACCGCATCTAGGTGCGCGCGGGCCTCAGTGGCCCAGCCGCTCGTCGAGTCCAACTTTAGATAAGCTTCCCACGCATCCCGCGACTCGGTGTAGGCAAAGATCTTCTCGGCCGCCAGCGCCCGGTTGAAAACCAGCGCGGCATCGTTCGGTTTCAGCCGCACTCCCTGCGACAAATATTCGAACGCGGAGCGGTAGAATTTCGGATCGGTCTTCTGGGCCCGCTGAAAATACGCAATCCCCAGATCGTCGAGCACGGAGGCGTCGTTCGGACGCAGGGTGTGCGCCCGCTCTAGTTCCGCAATCGCAGCTTCTTCCTTGCCTTCCAGAATGTCTGCCCGCCCCTGTAGATGCAACCATTCCGGATCGTCGGCGTGGGTGGCGATGGCGCGCGCGATGCGCGCTTCGGCTTCCATCAGTTCCGGCGGCTGGCTGAGCCGGGACGAGCCAGCCCCACGCTCGGAGCGCATGGGTCCGTATACGGCGCAACCCGAAAGGCGCACTACTATCTCGCGGTGGTCCGTGTACGCCTGGCAGAGCAAGCGGCCCGCCCCGGCCGCGCCGCCCGTCCATTGCGTTTCGAAGACCACCCCCACGACGAGCGCAGCCGCCAGAGCCGCCGCCGCTGGCCACCAGCGTAGAGCCCACGGCCTTGGAGCGGGGACGGAACGCGAAGGCGGGGCCAGTCGCGCCGCCAAACGCCGGCGATCGCCTGGTTTCGCCAGCCGCGAGGATTGTGCACTCTCGATCTCGTCGCCGGTGGGCGGCTCGATAAGGTCCTGGGCTGCCTGCCGCAACACCGCTCCGCACCAATCGCACCCTGCCGCGTGCGCCATCAGGGGTCCGGCCTCCGCCGGATCCACGAGACCTACCGCCAGGAACCACAGGCGATCCTCCTCTGGACAGCCGGGCGCTTTGTTCGCCTTCCCGTCCGCCCGCAGGCGTTCCCGTAGATCCCGGTCGGCCGTATCCCCGTTAGCCATACCTATCTTAAGAAACGTCGGTGCCGCGCGCTTTTCCTTCGCCGCGTCCCAAGAACTGCCGAATGGAACGTCCCAATCGCACCAACACGCTTTCGACCCCCTTGGCGTTGATCTCGATGCCGGGCAAAGCAGCGATTTCCCGGGCCGTCATTCCATTTACGTAGTAGAGCCAAAAGATCTGACGGTCGCGCTCGTTGGCATCTTTCCGCAGGAAGTCGTCGATGTCCCGGACAATCATGCGCCGATCCACATCATCCGTCGCCGGAATCGATTCCGCCGAGGCGGCAGGCTCCTGTAATCCTTTAGATTGCTGCGACCTAAAGTAGTCGTGTACGACCCGCGCGGCGATCACCTTCACGTAACCAAACGCGCTTCCCGGGTCCCTGGGTGCGAACCGGCGCAGGACCTCCCCTCCGTTCGCGCTGAATTTCACGAAAACCTCCTGCTCCAAGTCGTCGGACAGGGTCCGGGGATCTGTCAGGTACCGGCGCGCCGTGCGCGCTACAGTTGCGTGAACCACAATATGAAACCGGCGAATGAACTCTTCCCAAGCCCGGATATCTCCCAGGTTGGCACAGGCGCTCAACAGCTCTTCAGCGCTTAACTCCTTGTAGTCGTTTGCCAGTGGGGCGATTTTAGCACGCCGGGTAACCGCACACAACCATGCCACGAAAGAACCCAACGAACTCCACTTTCGCACACTCGCTCTGGCCGTTGCGCCCGGCTAACGCCCAAGCCGGCGCAAATTCCTGGCAAGTTTTGGGCTTCTGACTCCAGCCGTGTGTTTGCCCACGAAGGAAACCGCCAGCCGGTTTCCGATCTGTTATATGACCGACACCGGCGGAAGCCAACAGCAAGACGCCAAAGGCGGTCAACACAAAAAGGAGAGGAACGATGAAGAATCTGAAACTAGCGAATTTCGTGGGCCTGACCGTGGCGGCAGCGACTATGTGTTTGCCCGCTCTGGCTCAACTGAACAACCCCCAAGGCCTGGCCTTCGACAGGGCGGGCCACCTGCTGATCGCCAACAGTGGGGCAAACAACGTACTGAGGGTCAATGCGACAACCGGCCAGATAGTGCAAAGAATCACAAGTGGAGTGAGTGGCCCCAGCCATCTGGCTTTCGACTCCCTGGGTAACCTATATGTGACGAACAAAACGGCGAACACGGTCACTGAGTACGATGCCGCGGGCACACTCACCCGCACCATTTCCGGCAGTTTCATTCAGGGACCGACCGGCGTCGCGGTGGACGCCTATGGCGACGTTTACATCGCCAATAACAGCGCCAACAACGTGGTCGCGGTGAACGTGGACGGTGGCTTGATGGAAACGCTCACTGCGGACAAGAGCGGCTTCGCGTTCACCGCCCCCGGCGCACTCGCGATTTACGGGCAGGATCTCTATGTCGGACTCGGCCCGGGATCCGGAGAGAATGCTGTGATCGGCTACAACGTGGGAGAGTTCCTCACCGGCGACCCTAGTGAGAAGGTTTTTTGTACGAACTCGATCAATACCGGCCCGACCGGCATTGCCTTCGACAGCTCCGGCAACATCTATGTCAGCGACCTCTACAGCGGCTCGTGGTCCCTATACAGTCCCAGCGGCGTGTTCCAGTTCGCCGTGTCATCCGGCTACGCTACAGGCATCGCCTGGGATAAAACTACCGGCTACATCTACGTAACGGACGCCGTGGCAAACAACATCAACGTCTTCACGACCGCCGGCGCTCCCGTCACAACACTGTTCTAGTTACATGGCGGACACTGGGGCCGCGCCGGCGGCCCCTTATATCATGACTTAGCAATTGATCCGTGGAGGAAAAAGAAGATGACCGGAAACAGCGATAGTAACGCCGATCGTTCGCGAAGGCCACGCGCTTTGTGCTTTGTCCTGGGACTGAGCCTGTTCGGCTCCTTGATTTGTGCCGGTCAAGCGCCGCCCTCGCTCGATGCGCGCCGCAAAGCGCTTGCTGACCTCCTGGCCGAGCAGTGGGAGTACAACCTGCGCACGAATCCCATTTCAGCCACCGTCTATGGCGATAAGCGCTGGAACGACCAACTCGGCGACTTCTCCGAGGAAGCTATCGAGAAGGACCTGCAAGAAGCCCGTAAGTTTCTGGCGCGGTTCGAGGCCATCGATATCACCGGTTTCCCCGACCAGGAAGGCTTGAATAAAGAGTTGATGGTGCGCGATCTGAAGATGCAACTGGAGGAGGCGCGTTTCAAGTCCTGGGAAATGCCCGTTTCCCAGATGAGTGGCATACATCACTTCCTGGCCATGCTGCCCATGTTCACGCCATTTGACAGCGTGAAAGACTACAACGATTACATCTCCCGTCTGACACAAGCGTCCCGCGCGATTGACCTGACCATGGACCTCATGCGCCACGGGATGAAAGACGGGTTGATGCAGCCGCGCTTCCTGCTGGAGAAGGTAGCGGATCAGGCGGACACCATTGCGGCGCAGGCGCCCGAAAAATCGCCCTTCGCGCAGCCATTTTTCAAATTCCCTCAAAGCGTCGCGGAAGAAGACCAGCGGCGTTTGCGGGAGAGCGGTCTCGGCGTGATTCGAGATTCCATTTTACCCGCCTATGCCAGGATGGCCCGGTTTGTGCGCATCGAATATGCTCCCAAAGGACGCGCCGAACCCGGCGTGTGGGCCCTTCCGGACGGCGCAGCCCGCTATGCCTTCGACGTGAAGCAAAGCACCACTACGGATCTCACGCCGGATGAGATACACCAACTCGGGCTGGCGCAGGTGGCTGAGATTGAGCCGCGCATGCTCGCCGTGGCGAAGCAGTTCGGCTACAAGAATCTAAAGGATTTCA
This sequence comes from Bryobacteraceae bacterium, assembly GCA_049514955.1. Taxonomy (GTDB): domain Bacteria; phylum Acidobacteriota; class Terriglobia; order Bryobacterales; family Bryobacteraceae; genus Bog-159. The sequence continues at coordinate 4,850 of JBEKUO010000263.1, forward strand.
ACGCGGCCATCGCCGCCGACCCGAAGCTGCATGCGCAATCGCGCCAGGAGATACTGGATCTCACCAGCAAGTACATCGACCAGATGTACCCCAAGCTGCCGGAACTATTTGGCCGTCTGCCAAAAGGCCGGGTTGAGGTGAAGCCCGTGGAAGAGTTCCGTGAGAAGGAGGCCTCCACGCATTACGAGCAGGGCACCCCGGACGGTTCACGGCCGGCCCGCGTGATGGTGGTTACGGGCGACTTCCAAAATCGCCTGCTCCTGGACATCGAAACTACCGCCTATCACGAAGGCGTGCCGGGGCACCACTTGCAGATTGCCATCGCGCAGGAGATGCCCACCCTGCCGCCCTTCCGCCAGCATGAATTCTACGGCGCTTACATCGAGGGTTGGGCGCTCTACGCGGAGCACCTGGGAAAGGAGGCCGGATTCTTCCAGGATCCTTACAGCTATTACGGCCACCTGCAGGACGACATGCTGCGCGCCGTTCGCCTGGTCGTAGATACCGGCTTCCACTACAAGCGCTGGACCCGCCAGCAGGTGGTGGACTTTTTTCATGAACACTCCGGCCTGGACGAGCCCACCGTACAGGCCGAAACCGACCGCTACATGGTATGGCCGGGGCAGGCATTGAGCTATAAGATCGGCCAGTTGGAAATACTCAAGCTCCGCCAATACGCCAAGGACGAACTCCAGGATAGATTCGGCATTCGGGCGTTCCACGACGAGGTGCTGGGCGCGGGTGCGCTCCCGCTGGACGTCCTCAGCAGGCGCATCCACGCGTGGGTTGCACAGCAGAAACAGGCCAGCGCCACCGCCGATTCGGGCGAGCTTGGTCCCGGTGTTCGATCGACTGTTCGACACTGATACCGCGCCGGCGCACGGTTCGATTAGGCTCCGAACGGCCTCTCCAGCGCCGGATCCTTCGCCGGATACTTCGTCTGGGGCGTTCTGAATGCTGTGATAGAATTGACGGAACAAGCAGCCCGTCAATAAACAGAGATGATCGTCGCCGCCGTCGAAGTGATCCGAACCACATCTCCCGCCAAGTCGGCCCATCGAGCCCCCAATGCGCATCGGACAAATTAAGTCGGAGGGCGGCCTGGTCGCCGCCGTATGGGAAGCCGGCTTGGCCCGTGCAATTCCCAGCTACACGGTCGCCGATCTGATTCGCCGGTCCGAAGCGCAGAGAGTCTCGCTCAGCCAGACCGCCGCGCGCCTGGCCAGCCGCCATCCGGAATCGCGTGCGCCGGCGCTGCCCATCGTACCTCCGGAGGTCTGGGCCTGCGGCTGCACATACCAAACCAGCGCCGCGTTCCGCGACGCCGAGCACGGCACGCGCGAGGGCATGTACGCTTATGTGTACAACCAGCCGCGTCCCGAGATTTTTTTCAAGGGAACCGCGCGCGTGTGCGTGGGACCCGGCCAGGCCATCGGCATCCGCGCGGATTCGCGGTTTACCGCGCCGGAGCCCGAACTGGCCCTGGTGCTCGGCAGCAGCGGCAACATCGTGGGATACACGCTGGCCAATGACGTCTCGGCCTGGGATATCGAACGCGAAAACGCGCTCTACCTGCCGCAATCCAAGATTTACGCCGGCTGTTGCGCCCTCGGCCCCGTGATCGTGACCGCCGACGATCTGCCGGATCCATACCACCTGGAGATGACCTGCACCATTACGCGCGACGGGGAGCGGCGCTTCTCCGGCAGCGTCTCTACGTCGCAGTTGCACCGCAAGTTTGAAGATCTAATCGCGTACCTGTTACGCTCCAACCCCGTGCCCGCCGGGACCGTGCTGCTAACCGGCACCGGCATCCTCGTGCCCGCAGATGCCGCGCTGGCGCCTGGCGACGTGGTGAGCATCGGAATTCCGGAGATTGGGGAACTGAGCAATCCGGCGGCCGTGGTAGAGTAGGCGGCCCGGAAGGCCGCCGGCGCGGTCGATCCCCGCAGCCCGCTCAATCGCCTGCCGCGGCGCGCGAATAAAAGCCCGCCAGGTCCGATTTCAACTGCTTCAAAGCATCCACGTTCAGATAAATCATGTGACCCGAGTGATAGTATGCGAACTCGATATTTCCGCGCAGCTTCGGCTCCAGCTCCATATGCGCCAGATCGTACTCGGTGATGAAGAATGGCGTCGCCAGATCGAACAATCCATTTGCGGAAAGCACTTTCAGGCGCGGATTCTTGCGCATCGCATCCGCCAGATCTCCTGCCACATAGGGTTCTCTAAGCGGTGGCGGCCCCTGCGGCCCGGGTCCGACCGCTCCCGGCGGGCGGTGCGTGTGATCCCATTCCTCGTTCACTTTCGGACCTCTGGGGTAGTAAGTATCTTTAGTCGTGTATTTCAGCTCGCGGTCCAGATAATCGTGGAACGCGGATACGAACGCCCCTGTGATGCCGGTGCTCGACGGATCGTAGCCTGGGTTCTCGCCGGCGGCGTCGGCGTCGGTTCCTTCAAAGCGCGCGTCGTATCGTCCCAGGATCATCCGCTGGTCCCGCAGGAGCTCCTTACGGAAACGGCTTGGACTCACCCGCAGGTTGGCTTCCTTGATGTATTGAACGCTCAACCCGGTATAGCCTGCCAGCTTCACAGCCATCCCATCCACCTGCGCCTGCGGCAGGTTTTGTCCCTGCGCCAGGGCCTCGGCGTAAGCTCCGCGCGCGAACGCCCGCACTTCGTCGAGGAACGCCTTTTCATCCCGCCCCTTGTGCGCGATCTTCTCGTAATGCCAGGCAATGGCCGCATAGGAGGGCAGGTTCCCAACGAAGACCGCATCGCTTCCCGGCGCCAGTGTGAAATAGTTGAGGATCGTCGACATCAGAATCACGCCGTTGAACGACATGCCGCCGATCTCCAACGTATCCACCAGCGCGGCCGAGCGCGTGGTGCCGTAGGATTCGCCGAACAGGAACTTGGGCGAATTCCATCGGTGATTCACGCTAACGTAGCGCTGGATGAACTTGGCAAACGCCTGCACGTCCTGGTCGGTGCCGGCGAAGTTCTTGATGGTGGCCTTTCCGACCGGCCGCGAATAGCCGGTGCAAACAGCGTCCACGAACACCAGATCGGTCTTGTCCAGCAGCGAGTACTGATTCGGCGAAACGTGGTACGGAGCGGCGCCCGTCGCTTCCGGACTGGCGGTGGCCACGCGCACCGGGCCGATGGAACCCATGTGCAGCCACAGACTCGCCGAGCCCGGCCCTCCGTTGTAAAGAAACGTGACCGGCCTCGCGCGCGGGTCGCTCACGCCGCTCAGCGTGTACCCCACGTAGAAAACGATCCCATACGGCTTTTCGTCCTCGCCATCGATCAGCAGTGTTCCGGCTGTGGCTTTGTAGCGGATCGTCTTGCCGTCGAGCTGCAGTTCGTGGTCCGTGACGGATGTGGTCTCGGAAGGGATGGCAGCCGGTTTCTCTTCGGCAGCCGGAGCCGCCGGCGATTCAGCGGTGGGCGGCCTCTGCGCAAATAGCGGTAGGGCGGCGGCCGCCAGGAAGGCAGCGTATCGCAGTCGTAACATCAGGTTCTCCTTTCGGCGTATTCTCTCACGAATTGCAGTGCGCCCGGCCTCTCGGACTGCCAGGCGGCGTACAATCACAAGGAGTGAACCCACCGACCCGAACCGTCTGGCTGCTCGGATTCATCGCTTCGTTGGCCGTGCTGTTTTTTGGCGTCTGGTTCCAGGTCTCGCTGGCGCAACACTGGACCCGGCCGGCCACGTTGCCCTATGGAGTCCATAATCCGGTGCTCGCAATGCAAATGGCCAAACCGCCTTGGCCCGTCGAAATGCTCACTCCCGGACAAAACATGGCCGAAATGACTCGCCAGCAATATATCGACTTCGGATACATCCCGAGCTACACCCTGTTGTTCATCTGCATCGGGATTCTGCAGTGGCGGTCGGATCACCGCTGGATCGCCGCGCTCGGCCCGCTGTGCATCGTTCTCATCCTCGTCGCGGCCGGCTTTGACGTGGCGGAGAACTTCGCGATCCTCGGCGTCACCGAACAACACGACCCAACCGCTTGGGCTTCGATCCGCCCGCACTCCCTCGTCAAGTGGGCCTGCGCCTTTCTCGTGATCCTGCTCCAAAGTCCGTTCTATCTGAGCCTGAAGGAAGGATTCGCGTCGCTGCGGGGCTGGCTCGCGGGTATTCTGGCCAGCGTCGCCTTCGTTGCGGGACTGTTCGGATTCGCTAGCTCGATGGCCGGAAGCGAGCGGGGCATCGAACTGGCGACACTCGGGTTGCTGGTGTCGATGCTGATCATGCCGCCCTTCCTTTGGTTGGAAAGCCGCCGCGCGTGAACCATCGTGGCGTACCCAGTGACGCTGCGGGCGTCGGCTGGAAGGCGACAAATGGCAATTTGGCAGTCGCGATGCGGACCACCCCGTGGGCCGATCCTTCGTGTCGCCTTGCCGAAGACAGCAAGAACGCGGCGCCGTAATTGCTCAGAGTTCCGCCGCTCTCACACCCTCTCGTGCAAGAGCCGCCCGGACTCAACGGGCGCCGCCGGGGTCGATTACTACACCTCTTGCGGGATCGG
>JBEKUO010000264.1:0-9377 GCA_049514955.1 Bryobacteraceae bacterium
ATCTGCGTTTCCTGTTCAGCCGCCAGCTCTCGCTGCTGGGCTCGTTCATGGGCACGATGGGCGAGTTGCACCGGGTGTTGCAATTCGTGTTTCGCGGTCAGTTGAAGCCGGTGATCGATAAGGTGTTCCCGCTGGCGGAGATCCGGGCGGCGCATGAGAGGTTGGAGGGGAAGGAGCAGTTTGGGAAGGTGGTGGTGGTGCCGTGAAGCCCGCGGCAGCGGTCTACTGCCGCGGGCACTGCTCATTAATTACTGCCACAAGTTAAGGTTGATGGCCCTGGTGTACGGATCCGGCCCAGTGCCAGCCCAGCCGTAGGGATCGACAGGTACGCAGGAGGTAACCGGTAGACATTGCGATCCAGGAACGCCTTCCCGCACCTCGAAGTGGAGGTGCGGCCCGCCTTCGCTTCCAATAGCCCCGGAGATCCCGATCTCCTGCCCGGCCGTGACAAAGCTGTTGACTGCGAGGCCCGGTGCGGCTGAACTTAGGTGCAGGTAGATCGTGAAATATCCGTTGCCGTGGTCAATCATGATCTCTCCGCCTCCTTCCATGCAGGGGGACACAGTCTCTTTCTGGATGTTAATACAAACTACCTTTCCCGCGGCTGCGGCCAGGACTGGGATCTCGCCAGGGATCTTGCCAATCGAAATCTGATCCGTGGTTCTGTAGTCGATGCCGGGATGCCCGTCATAGAAAAGGAACTGAGGTTGCTTGTCGCCCGTATATTGGCCACGCACGCTGAACGGATTGCCATTTGCCTGCTCGTAACCATACAGAGAGACCGGGGTGCCGTCGCACTTGAAATCGCTGCCGACGAGACTGGATGGGTATGGACTCATTCCCTGCTCACCGGTGTAGGCGGTAACGATATTGTCCGCACAGTAACCCAACTGCGTTGTGCTCCCGGGAGCAACGTCCGCACTGTGATCGAATACGGCGTTGATGGCTGCCGTGAATGCTGTCCGGTTTGGCAGCGGGAAGCTGAGGAAGGGTCCGACGCTCCCGTACTGTGGGTAGGATGTGACAAACACACCGCCCGTATTCTCTGGTCCGGTCTGCAATCGGGTTGGATTCGTCAGGCTGGTTGTCTGCCCGGTTGGCGTACCGAGCGCGTACGGATTTGAAACGAGAGAGTTAGGAAGGCTCCCCGCCGGGGCCGAAGCAGCCTGCCAATTCCCGCTATTGTCTTGCGCTGTTCCCACAACCGCGACACTGCCCGCCTTGCTAACCGCGATGCTTGCCATCGAGGTCTGCTCGTCGCTCCACCCAGTCGCCGATAGCAGATCGCCAGCCGCATCATAACTCAGCACGAACCCCGTGTATGGCGGTTCGCTACCTTCGGTGCCCGAAACCAACACATGGCCGCTGCCATCCAGCGCTAGGCCGCCGGCCGTGTTGAACCCGCTCCCTCCCCAGGTCTTGGCCCACAGGAAGCTCCCGGAGGGATCCAGCTTCAGCAGCAATGCACTGAATGGGCACTGGGTGAAATCGCTGTTCTGGCAGTCGTTCGAATGCGTTGCGCCGACCAAGATGTTGTCGCTGCTATCCGTCGTGATCATCTCGCCGCGGCCCCAGAGGTCATCTTCACCTGGCACAGGCGTGACCCAATTCTGGCTCCAGATGTAATTGCCGGACGAATCGTACTTCACTAGCAGTATCGAGTTGTGATTCGGGTTGACGCTGTAGTCCCAGCTCACGCCGGCGATGATCACGTTGAAGTTTGAGTCAACCGCCAGCCCGTACGCGGCATCGTAGGTGGCGGGACCCTTCCACGACGTGGACCACATGAGCGAACCATCGGCGGAGGCGAATTTCAGAATTACGGCACAGTTACCGTTGGTGTAGCTCTCCGCCGCTACGTAGACGTTACCAGCTTGGTCAAATCCGAGGTCGTAGCCATCCTCGAAGCTATCTCCGCCCCAGGTCTTTGCCCATATCAAGTTCCCGCTACTATCGAGCTTGAGCAGAAACACATCGAACCATCCAGCGCCAAAGCTGTCGGTGCCTCCCGTAACGTAGATGTAACCGTCCGGCCCTACGGCGATCCGATTGACACCCTCGTCGCCGGCGCCGCCCCACGTCTTCGCCCACAAAAGGGTACCCGAATTCGTGTACTTAAGGATCAGAACATCCGATCCCCCCACTCCAAAGCTCGTGGTACTCCCCCCGACATAGACGTTGCCCTTGCTATCAAAGGAGACGCTCTGCCCGGTTGCTCCGGTCCCACCCCAGGTTTGGGGCCATGTGGGCTGGCCGGCTGGGGCAGGTTGGCCCGATACTAGAACCAAGATCGACGTCAGGAACAAACCCGTAATCACACGCATATACTTCCTCCTTTATTTGGTACCCGCAATCTGGCACAATAGATATGCCGGGCGCGGGCTGCCTTGCACTCTGAGCTTAAGGAACTTGCACCGCTTTTCGACCTGAAAATGCGCTGATAGGCGCTGAAATTGACCTGAATGACCCTAAATTCGCCGACAAAGGCTAGCGGATCCGACCAGCCGATCATTTGTTTCGGTGAATTCCAGCTTGACCGTCAGTTGCGGTCGCTGCACCGTGGCGCGGAGCAACTCAAGCTCGCCGCGAAGCCTCTTGCTACGCTGGAGTTCCTCATTGAAAATCGGCGCCGCGTGGTTCCCAAATCCGAACTGCTGCGCGAAGTGTGGGGTAGCCAGCAAGAGATCAATACGGTCGAGCAGGCGGTGCGCCACGTCAGAAAGGCTCTAGGCGACGATCGCCTAGAGCCTCGGTATATCGAGACTGTTCCCGGACAGGGCTATCGTTTCATCGCTCGGGTGGACGGCTCGGAAACAGCCGCACCACCGCCGCAGCAGGATGGCCGGCGACCCCGCCGGCGGGATATATTGACTGCCGCCGGCGTGGGAGCGCCGCTTGTCTGCCTGACTGGGTTCGCCGCGGTCCGGCTCCTCCGGCGGCCAGAGCGCGTCGCGCGCGTCGCGATCAACGGGACAAGCCTAATCGCCACGAGCGGTACTGGCACCGTCCTGTGGACCTATCTGTTTGATGAGCCATTGGCTGAGGCCCCTCCGCAGGAGGCGGGCTGGCGCACGCAAATTGCCGACGTGGACGGGGATGGCGTACCGGAAGTTCTCTTCACGGCCGCCTTCGCATCTGCGCCGGAACGCCCCGCTGAGATCCTTTGCTTCTCTTCCACAGGGAAGCTTCGTTGGCGATACAAACCTAAGGTCGACATTCGCTTCAACCGGCCAGACCTGAGCGGACCCTGGCATTTCGAGCACGTTTTAGTGGTCCCGGGCAGACCGACGGAGATCTGGACGGCGATAGCGCACGACGTGTGGTGGCCTTCATTCGTAGTCCGCCTATCGGGCGCCGGTGTACATCAGCTTGCCTACGTGAGCTCCGGAGTCATATTCAGGCTGCAGGCTTTCCAGAACGGAACCGGCTCATACATGATGGCGGGAGGGGTCAACAACGAGTATCAACTAGCTGCGCTCGCGATCCTATCCAGAAGTGGGCCGCCGGCCACGTCTCCCCAAAACGAGGGATCGGAGTATTACTGCAACGCCGGCTGTCCGAAAGGTAAGCCATACCGGTACATACTGATGCCTCGTTCTGAGTTTAGCGAGGCAAGCGGCATAGCGTTCGACATAGTGGACGGTATCGATCTGCGGCCGGGCGGTACGACCGTTCAAGTGCAGGCAATTGGATCGGTAACGGAGACATGCTATTACGACCTTTCCCAGGACTTCGAACCGGAACGCGTTGCGTACGGCAGCAGCTATCGCGCCCGGCATGAAATGTTCGAGAGAGAGGGGCGTATCAACCACCGCTACCAGGACTGTCCTGAACGAAACGAAAAAGCCGTCCTCCGCATCTGTGACGAGACTGGAAATTGGCGGACGGTCGCCATCCCGCGCTTACTCCCGTAGGAGTAGCGGCTAAATTCCCGGCCGCCTGGTCACCTGCGGCGCGACGACGGGTTACGACGCCAAGGTGGATCTGCGTTTCCTGTTCAGCCGGCAGCTCTCGCTGCTGGGCTCGTTCATGGGGACGATGGGCGAACTGCACCGGGTCTTGCAATTCGTGTTTCGTGGGAATTGAAGCCGGTGATCGATAAGGTGTATCCGCTGGCGGAGATTCGGGCCGCGCATGAGCGGTTGGAGGGGAAGGAACAGTTTGGGAAGGTGGTGGTGGCGCCATAGGGGTATTCCAGTTTGGTATAACTATAGTGCATACCATGAAGACGGCTATTTCTTTGGAAGACGGACTCCTTGTAAGAGCGGACCGTACAGCCCGCCAAATGGGGATCAGCCGCAGCCGCCTGTTCTCGCTCGCACTCGAGAACTACCTACGCAAGCGGCGAAATAAGGAAATCCTCGACAAGTTGAACAAAGTCTACGCCGAGGACCCCGGCCCTGAGGAACGGCGGACCGTTGCCGGGATGAAGAGACGGTTCCGCTCAACGATTCGGACTAACTGGCAAGCATGATCCGCCAGGGCGAAATCTATTGGATCGACTTCGGCGCCGCTGTGGGATCCGCTCCGGCCGAACGCCATCCCTGCGTCGTCGTGCAGAACGATCTGTTCAACAGAAGCCGCATCATGACCACCGTAGTGTGTTTGATCACGTCGAACCTAACTCGTGCCGAGGCGCCAGGGAATGTGCTGCTCGAACAGGGCGAGGGCAACCTGAAAAGACAGAGCGTGGTGAATGTATCCCAGGTCGTGACGGTGGACAAATCGGAACTGTCTGAGCGGGTGGGCCGGTTGCCGGCCGGTAAGGTCGATGCGATCCGGCGGGGCCTGCATCTATTGTTTGATCGCGTTTGACCGTGCGGCTTTCGCGGCTGTGCGGTTATATGGATCATGCCGACGGCCTTGCGCGGAGGACTCCAAGGCAGGTTTCGGCGGTAAAGAACAGTCTGGGAAAGTGGTTGTAGTGCGGCAGGTCGCCCACCGAGGGCGCAGTCGAGCTACCAAGAGTTCTCGTCAAGCCAGCCAGTCACGAGTGTGCGATAGTCCAGGAAATTGAGTTCCTGGATGGCCAGACTAGCCGCACGAGCAACCGCCGGCAAATCAAGCCGGAACTCTAAGTATCGCTCCTGCATCCGTCCCGCGCCAGGAATAAGGCAGCTAGGGCGATTAGTACGCAGCCAATTTCGAACGGCTGCGATAGCCTCACTCACATCATTGTAGTGGGCGCGTATATCCTGACCGGCAATGTCGGAACAAAAGATCTGATACCGAAACGGCTCCCGGTCGAGTATGAGGCACGTCTTTCGCGCCTGCTGCGCGCCACCATACTTTTTGGCCCCGAGAAAGATCCCGAGTTCGAGGGGCATATTGAACCGTGGTAGTCCGTATTTGGTGTCGAGACTCGTTCGAGACAGATCGTGAATGCCGAACTGACAATCGCCGATGATCTCATAGAGTTTGTCGAGCCTCACTTGACTGCCATCGTCCTGCTCACGAGCGCTACGAGCCAGGAATCCACAATCGTGGACAGCGAAGACAAGGGCATCGAACAGCTTCTTGTATCGCCGATCAAAAGGGACGTTGATGAACACAGCCGAGGAAGTCGGCATCGGCAGAAAGCGCAGGATGGTTGCGTTCCTCTACTTGGGGGCCGCTTTCTTCGCCATGGACTTCGTCGCGGTGCGATTCTTCACGCCGGAGGCATTCTTCCGTCCAGAAGTCGAGGAAGCGACGCCAAAGTGCCCGAGGTAGCGCTCATGTATCGATGCCCTCACAAATCGGCCTGTTGTTGAAGTCGAGGTGCTCTTACGAGCCGCCATGCCCCATGACTTGGCCATTTTGACGGCCTTGGCAGCGCGGCGAGCTTGAAGCCGACTGATCGACCCAGCCTTTGAGACGCCGATTATTGGTCGCTGGTTCATGCTGGCTGTCTCCTGGAAGATACCGACACGCTCAGTCTACCACATGTGGCTGAGGCCACCACCTGTCCTGGAATTGACCCATCATCCTGCCTCGGCAAGTTATACGATCATTTATATCTCATCCACATCAGAAACCCGATGATCGTCTTCCCATCCTCGATCTTCCCCTCCCGAATCATCCGATCCAACTCTTTACGCGTGAACCAGCGGCACTCGATGCGCTCGTCCTCCATGGGCTGCGGCTCGCCCGCGGTCAGGCCGGTGGCGAGAAAAATGGTCATCTTTTCGCCCACGTATCCTGGACTCGGCCAGAAACTTGCCAGCCGCTTCCAGTTGCGCGCTTTATAGCCGGTCTCTTCGCGCAGTTCGCGGCGCGCGGCTTCGAGCGGCTTTTCGCCTGCATCCAGGCGGCCGGCCGGCAACTCCCATAAATTCTTCGCCGCAGGCAGGCGGAATTGCCGCACCAACAGGATGCGGCTCTTCTCATCGACGGCCATCATCACCGCCGAGCCGAGGTGACGCACGATCGAGCGTTTGATATCGAAGCCGCTGGGGTCGGTAGCCTCTTCCTCGGTAACCCGGAAAAGGCCGCATTTGTATACTTCGCGCGAGGAGACGATTTTCATAATTTATGTGCCGCGGATGACGGCTGCGAATTTTTCGGCAGGCAGCGTATTCATGACATCGGCCGGGGCCAGCCAGCCTCGGCGCGCGGTGATCACGCCGTACTTCAAGTTCGACAGGTGCTTGGGATGGTGCGCGTCCGTCGAAATGATAAACCGTGCGCCGCGCGCTTTGGCCGTGCGGATCATGTTGGCGCCCAGATCCAGCCGCTCCGGGCTGGCGTTGATTTCGAGCCAGACGCCGCGGCGCACGGCTTCATCCACCACGCGCTCGAAATCGAACGGGAAGGCATCGCGGTGCAGCAGGATGCGTCCGGTGGGGTGGCCGAGCACGCGCAACGACGGGCATTCGAGCGCGCGCAGGAGCCGGTCGGTCATCTCCGCAGCCTCCATGTTCATGTGGCTGTGCACGCTGCCGATCACCAAGTCGAGCTCCGCGAGCGCGTCGTGGGCCAAGTCCATGGCGCCGTCTTTGAGGATGTCGCACTCCAGGCCGGAAAAGATGCGCAACCCAAGCCCATCGCGATTGAGCTGGCGGACGTGCGCGGCGAAGGCCACGGCGCGCTTCTCGTCGAGGCCAAAGGTCATGGCCAGCGATTTGGAGTGATCCGTGATCGCGATGTATTCGTAGCCGAGTTCGCGCGCGGCCGCGGCCATTTCTTCCAGCGACGCGCGCCCGTCGGTTTCGGTCGTGTGCATGTGGACATCGCCGCGTATGTGGCGCAGCTCGACCAGCTCGGGGAGGCGGTCCTCGGCGGCGCGCTCAATCTCGCCCAGGTTCTCGCGCAGCTCCGGCGGAATCCAGTGCAGCCCCAGCGCTTCGTAGACACCTGCTTCGGTCTCGCCGGCTACCTTGGATTCGTCGGCGCTCCGATACAGGCCGTACTCGCTGAGCTTGAAGCCCATTTTCACGGCGCGCGTGCGCACGGCTACGTTGTGGTCCTTGCTGCCGGTGAAGTATTGCAGGGCGGCGCCGAAACTTTCGCGGGGCAGCGCGCGCAAATCCACCTGCAATCCCTCGCGGCCGATTTTGGCGCTGGCCTTGTTCTCGCCGCGCGCCAGCAACTGCTCGACTTTGGAAAAGCGGACGAAGCGTTCCAAGACCTCGTCAGCCGCCGGCCCGGTGACCAGCAGATCGAGATCGCCCACCGTTTCGCGCCCGCGCCGCAGGCTGCCTGCGGGAGTAATCTGCTCGATGCCGGGCGTCTCTCCCAGGTAGCCGGTCAGTTCATTGGCCATGTCTTCCGCATAGCTCAATAGGTAGCGGCCGGTGCGCTGGCGATACTGCGCGATGGATTTGAGAACCTTCTCTTCGAGCTTGGCGCCCATGCGCGGCAGCACGCGCAGTTTTTGTTCGATGCACAAGCGCTCCAGATCGTCGATGGTACTGACTTGATAGTGCTCGAACAGCAGCGCGATGCTTTTCGGTCCGAGCCCCTGGATTTTGAGGAACTCTAGCGCGCTTGGCGGGAACTTCTTGAGCAGCACGTCGCGGCGCTCGCAGGAGCCGTGGTCCACGATCTCCTGGAGCACGATGGCGAGGCCCTTGCCGATGCCAGGGATGTCGGTGACTTTGCGCTCGGGGTCCTTGAGGATATCCGCGACGCGCTCGGGATAGCCGTCGATGGCGGTCGCGCCGTTGCGATAGCTGCGTATGCGGAAGGAATCCTCGCCAGCGATTTCCATCAGGTCGGCGGTTTCCCAGAGCACGCGCGCTATTTCTTTGTTCTCCATCCGCAGGGTCTATTCTAACGTGGCGCGCCGCCCGCGCCGTGTCCCGATCGACACGCACGGCGAACGCGGAATCAGGGAGATAGCGCGTGGCCCTCAGTCTGCTTTTCCACTGATTGAACGGAGGAGATGAAATGCACGATACCCAGCGGCATTGCCGATGCTTCAAAGCGCTGGCGGCGCTGTGCCTGGCTGCCGGCGAAGCGCTGGCCCAGAAGACGCAACCTGTGGCCCGGCGCCTGGTCGTCAGCATCCCGGATCGCAAGTTGGCGCTGGTGGAAGACGGCCGCGTGGTGAAGATCTACCCTGTGGCGGTGGGAAAGGAGGCGACGCCCAGCCCGGCGGGCAGCTTCACGGTGGCCGAGCGGGTGACGCATCCCACCTGGTACCGGCCGGGCAAAGTGGTTCCTCCAGGCAGAAGCAACCCGCTCGGGCCGCGCTGGATCGGACTCAGCCGCAGAGGCTACGGCATACACGGCACCAACACTCCGCGCTCCATAGGGCGGCGCGCGTCGCACGGCTGCATCCGTATGCGGAACGCGGACGTAGAAGAATTATTTGCGTGGGTGGCGATCGGCGACCCGGTGGAGTTGTTCGCGGAACGTACGGCGGAAGTGACCGCCATCTTCGGTGGGCCGGCGGCCGGACAGGTGGCAGTGAGCGCCCGTACCTTGGCGGCAGGGATGCAAGCTGGCCAGTAAGGAGAATGTGAATGGGCGAACTGGGCTTCTTGGCTTTGTTTTTGATGGCTGGGATGACTTTTCCGCTGGCTTTTTGGATCGCGCGACTTTGCCTGGCGGGATTGATTCGCGTGCTGGAGCGGCGATGACGAGTGCTTGATGTGCGATTCTGAACCGGCGGCAAGGCTCTCGCCAATGTTCCACACTGGTACGCCCTTAGCGAACCGTGCGGTCGGGCGCCGCAGTTAATGCAGAAAATAGCGCTTCCGGCCCCGACTCCGGGCCGGAACGCTATTCCGCCTATCAGCGTGCTGGGCGATTGTCACTCGCGCACTGCAGTCGGGACCACGGCGTACATCCGAAGCGTTCCTTCGTGCGTCGCCGGATCGTGGGACTCTTGTCCCGCTTCTACTTCGGCAGAGCGGGTGGCGCTGCCAACGGCGACACACGCGCCGGCGGAG
>JBEKUO010000265.1:0-9354 GCA_049514955.1 Bryobacteraceae bacterium
AATCGGCCGCAGCTAACCAAGCTGCCCCACAATGGCACCTGCGCCTTGCGTACCACATACGCTCAGATTCCACCCGTGCTGTTGATGAACTGCGCCGGTCTCCACTTTCTTGTCGCGCACCCGCTATGGGCTTGAAAATTGAGCAGATGTGATAGAATCGGTTACGGAGGGCTACTGTCTGCAGGTTTTCCAAAACCTGTAACGTAGTGGCCGCAGGTGGCATCTAAGGTGTATGAGCGGAGCTCCTACCCTTGGGAGGGGCCATCGCGACGATGATGTCTGAGAACACAAACAGCACCCCGTTACCCGAACAGAGTGGCCCTGCGCCGTTCGATCCCAACGAGCATCTGGACCATTTGCTGGCGCCGGATGTGGAAACGCCCTGGTACAAGTCGCTGATCGAAAGTATTCGCGATCTCGTTCACCCGCCGCAGCTTCCCCCGCTGCAGCTCACGTCGAAGCCCGTAGCGGTCAAGGACATTTGGGGCCAGTACGGACAGAAGAAGCAGTCCGGCGCCTATTCTCTGGCCATTCACGTGAGTGTGGTGGTGCTGCTCTTCACGGTGGCATCGAGCAAAGCGGTCCAGAAGGCGGCGAAGGATCTCGCCACCACGCTCATTGCTCCGGATATCGCGCCGTACGTTCCCAAGGCCGGTGACAAACCGGCGGGCGGCGGTGGCGGTGGCGGTGATCGTTCCCCCCTTCCGGCCGCTAAGGGCAGGTTGCCGAAGGCCTCCCTCAAACAGTTCACTCCCCCTGTGCAGGTGTACAACAACCTTAACCCGAAGTTGCCCATGGAGCCGACTATTGTGGCGCCTCCGGACGTGAGTCTGCCGCAGGTCAATATGGCCCAATACGGCGACCCGCTTGCGAAACTTGGTCCACCCTCGAATGGTCCGGGTTCCGGCGGCGGAATTGGTTCCGGCAATGGCGGTGGCGTGGGTTCCGGTAGGGGCGGTGGATTCGGCCCCGGTGAGGGTGGCGGCGTTGGTGGAGGCGTATTCAAAATGGGCGGCGGCGTCACTGCGCCGACTGTGCTTTACAAGGTAGAGCCGGAGTACTCCGAAGAAGCCCGCAAGGCCAAGTATCAGGGCACCGTGGAACTGGTCATCGAAGTGGACACGACCGGCAAGCCGCGCAATCTCAAAGTCGTGCGCAGCCTTGGTCTTGGACTCGATGAGAAGGCCATCGAAGCCGTCGAGAAGTGGAAATTCCGGCCCGGCTACAAGGATGGGCATCCCGTCGTCGTGCAGGCTTACGTCGAAGTGAACTTCCGGCTGCTCTAGGCAAATCGGCAACAGCCGCGGGCGTGCCCGCCTACTTCTGTTTGGTACCCGTCCAGGTGCCTTCGCCCATATCCCCGAACTCCACTTTGCCTTTCATCTGCGTGGCGCTCTCGATCGTGCCCGAGTAGTGCGCCACTCCGCTTTGTCCGGAGTACTCGAAATTGAATTTGAAATCGATCTGGTCTCCCTTCACCGTGCCGGTCAGATCGGCTTTGCCGAACAGCCCCGTATAGGTTCCAGTGAGCTTCTCGCCGTCCTGCTTGAAGACGAACGAAGGACTCCCGCTGCCCGCCCCGGTTTCGACAGCGAACTCCCAGTTCCCAGAGATATCGTGGGCCAGCAGAGGCACGCACACCAAGCCGGTTAATAGCACAATCAGAAGCAATCTCGACATGCGGTAGAGGATACCACATCTTATCCGTGTGCATCCGCGTGCATCTGCGGCTAATGATTCTTTTTGCACTCCGCGCACGGGCAGATCTCCCGCAGGTGTTCCCAGGAATAGATGCCCGTCGAGTGGCCGTCGCTCCAGTGGATGCGGATCGCGTAGTTGCCCACCGGCTCGACGCTCAGCATCTTCAACGTGGGCTTGTACATCTGGAACGGCGAGGCTGACGAAGCCGCCTCCGGCTGGCGCGGCGGTGTGCCGTGGGCGCCCGTGCAGGTGGCGCAAGGGCACTTGTCGCGCAGGTACGTGAGGCCGTATTCGCTGGTGTGCCGGTCCTTCCAGTCGATCTTGACGCCCTTGGATTTCGAGATGGCGATGTGCTCGGGATCGCTGCTGCCGGTCATGTCAGTTCAAAAGCCGCTCCACGTCCCGCACGCCCGAGAGGCGCCGCATGGCGCTCACCAGCTTCTCGAGCTGCTTCTTATCCCGCACATCCACGATCATCTCCACCAGCGCGCCTTCAACATCCTCGGTCTTGGCCTCCAGGCTGCGGATATTGGTGCTCTCGTCGGAAAGCACCGACGTGAGCTGATTGAGCATGCCGGGGCGGTCGTCGGTGTGGACTACCAGTTTTACCGGGAAGGCATCCGCGGTGCTACGAGCCCATTCCACTTCGATCTTGCGCTCCACGTCGTACATCAGGTTCTGCACGTTGCTGCACGCCTTGGAATGCACGGCCACGCCCTTGCCGCGCGTGACGTAGCCCACGATGGCTTCGCCGCGAATGGGATTGCAGCACTTGGCGCGGTAGACCAGCAGATCGTCCATGCCTTTCACGCGGATGACGGCATCGCCTTCCGGACCACGGGCCGAGCCGGGTGGAGTGGGCGCCGCTTCCGGTTCCGATGGCTTGGAACTTTCCGCGGCCTCCGGCAGCACCTGGTCGGGCGCGAGGTTTTGCAGCACCTGCCGGGCGGAGAACTTGCCGTAGCCCAGCGCGGCGTACAGATCTTCGATCTTGCCGTAGCCGTACTCGCCGGCCACCCTTTCGAGATCGCCTTTGGAAACTCTGCTCAGCGCCACGCCCAGCCGCCGGGCTTCCTTCTCCAGGTATTTCTCCCCGATCTCGATGGCCTTGAGCCGTTCGTTGGCGTTGATGACGTGCTTGATCTTGTTGCGGGCGCGCGCCGTCTTGGCCAGCGTGAGCCAGTCCTTACTGGGCTGGTGGCCCGGCTGGGTCAGGATCTCGACGATGTCGCCGTTGCGCAGCGCATAGCGCAGCGGCACGATGCGGCCATTCACTTTCGCGCCCACGCAGGTCTGGCCCACGTCGGAGTGGATGGCGTAGGCGAAATCGATGGGCGTGGCGTCGCGGGGCAGGGCGATTACCTTGCCGCGCGGCGTGAAGGTATAGACCTCCTCCGGGTAAAGGTCCACTTTTAGGGTGGACATGAAATCGCCGGCGTCCTGCATCTCGCGCTGCCACTCGACCAGGTGGCGCAGCCAGGCGATGCGCTGGTCGTCGGGCGCCGGACCCTTCTTGCCTTCTTTGTATTTCCAGTGCGCCGCGATGCCTTCTTCCGCGATCCGGTGCATTTCCTCGGTGCGGATCTGCACTTCGAAGTGCTGGCCGTGCGGCCCGACCACCGACGTGTGCAGCGACTGGTAGAGATTGGGGCGCGGGATGGCGATGAAGTCCTTGATGCGGCCGGGAATCGGCCGCCACTCGTTGTGGATCACGCCCAGCGCCGCGTAGCAGTTCTTCACCGAATCGGTGACGATGCGCAACGCCATCAGGTCGTAGACCTGCTCGATGCCGATCTTCTGGCGCTTGATCTTCTGGTAAACGGAATACGGCCGCTTGAGCCGTCCTTCCACGCGCGAAGGAATGCCTTCGCGGCGCAGCTCGCTCTCGACGGTCTGGCGGATTTCGGTCAGGAATTCCTCGTTGGAGTGCCGTTTCGACTCGATGGTCCGCGCAATCTCTTCGAAAGCTTCCGGGTCCAGATGGCGGAACGCCAGGTCTTCCAGTTCGCCGCGCACCTTGCCCATGCCCAGGCGGTGCGCGATGGGGGCGTAGATTTCGATAGTCTCGCGCGCGATACGCTCGCGCCGGTCGGGGCTCAGATAGCCCAGCGTACGCATGTTGTGCAGGCGGTCGGCCAGCTTGACGATGATGACGCGAATGTCGTCCACCATGGCCAGCAGCATCTTGCGAAAGCTCTCGGCCTGGCGCTCTTCGGCGGAGAAGATGTCGAGTTTACTGAGCTTGGTGACGCCATCCACGCAGCGCGCCACCTCGTCGCCGAAGCCCGCGCGGATTTCCTCCGCGGTCATCCGGGTGTCTTCCACCAGGTCGTGCAGCAGGCCGGTTTCAATGGTAACCAGATCCATGCGCATGCCGGCCAGGATATGCGCGACCATGAGCGGATGCACCATGAAGGGCTCGCCGGAGTCGCGCAATTGGCCTTTGTGAAACTCGGCGGCGGTACGAAAAGCCTTTTCTAGGGAAGAGAGGTCGTCGCGGGGGCGGTACTCACGGATCTTGGCATCCAGTTCCCGAAACAACTGCTCAATACGGTCGGGAGGCGGAGCTATGGGCGGGGTTTGTGAGGAACTGGACAACTCCGGAGACACTAATTCGATTGTAGCCTGAACGGTGGGGCAGGCGCTTCCGCCTGCCAAGCCCGTTGCCGTGCATTTGCCCCGGCCGGACTACGCCACCGCTTTCCTTTTTGTTGCAACGACCGGGGGATGCATTCGTCCCGGGCAGCCTGCGACCGTGGCAATATAAATCGACTGGACGCGATTGCCCTGAGGCAGAGCGACCCATGTCAGCGGAGGTACCGGCCAACAGTCGTCAGGCGCCGCCGTTCCACAACGCGCTTGTCGAGGTTGAGCTTCAGTAGCCGTGCGGTTGCCTCCCCCTCAAGTGTGAGCGGCTCGATTACGGCGCCTCGAAGCAGGAAATGGTCATCCCAGCGCAGGCGCCGCCGGTGGAAGAAATTCACGAGCGCTCCGCTCAGGGGATCGACCGTGCCAATGTCGCTCCCCTTCCACGCATTGCATCGAATGCAGGCATACGCGAGGTTGCCGGGATCCGACGATCCGCCGTGCTTACGGCTAACGATGTGGTCGATTTGATGGGGCGAATACGAATCGTCTTCGTGAAGAAGGCAATACTCACAGCGATACGCGGCGCGTTCCGCGACGAACCGGCGCAGTGACTCGTTTACGTCAGTTGGCAAGCCGTGTGTGTTGCCGCGCCCGCGCTTTGGCCATGATCATGATGTGCTCGAGCTGCAGGTAGTCTTCAAGTTCGGATTGTTCTTCGGCAGAGGCGCTGCCGTTGTGGGAGCGCTCGACCAACTCCGCCACGCGTTGCCGTACGGCATCGGAAGGGCGGAACGCTACCACAGTCTCCGGGGTTGTGCCCGCGGCGATGAAATCGATAATTTCGTCGTAGGATTTGGTCGCGCTCATAGTGCTCCTATACATCCGGCTTTCGGTTGGAGAGTGTCGCCCTCAACTCTTCCAGCATACCGACAAAGCCGCCCCGGGGACCCTCGCGGGGGCGGTACTCCCGGATTTTGGCATCCAGTTCCCCAGACAATTGCTCGATACGGTCGGGAGGCGGGATTGCAGGGGGAGTCTGTGAGGAACTGGACAACTCCAGAGACACTAATTCGATTGTAGCGAACTGCGGGTTGGCAGGCGAAAGCGCCTGCCCCACGCTACTTCGTGTCAGTCGTGATACCGCCGCCGCCCGTAGGCTTCCGCTCGGCCTTGATCTTCCTGGTCTCCAGGTTCTTCTGGACCCAGTTGTCCGCGGTTTCGGTGTCCTTCTTGTAGGCTTCCGTAGTCTCCTCGAGGTCCGCCCTCTCGCGGAAGAGGAGGTTCTCGTAAGCCATGGCATCCTCGTACTCCGGATCGAGCTGCAGGGCCTTGTCGAGACTCTTCAGGCCGTCATCGATGATCGGTCCGTTCTTGGCCGCCAGCTCCGCACGGGCTTTCTTGTCCTTCAGCGGGCCTGGATCTTCCGGCCGCATGCCCATCTTGGCGCGCGCTTCCATGCGCGGCTGGAAGGTCTGGGTCCAGGCAATGACGCCCAGCGTATAGTACGCTTCCTTGTTCTTAGGATTGACGGAGACCAGCTTTTCATACCACTGTTTGGCGTCGTTCAGCTTCTTCTCGTTGAAGTACAGCAAGGCAATGTAAGCGATCGCCAGCTCGTTCTTGGGGTCCTGGTCCAGGACCTTCTGAAACTGATCCTGCGCCGCAGTGGCCATCTGCATATTTTCCGGCGAGTCCGCGCCCGGGATGTATTGCATCATGTAGGCCGTCGCCAGATATAACCGCGCCGTGGCGAACTTGGGATCCAACTCGACGGCAGTCTTGAAGCGCTCCACCGCTTGCGGGTACTGCGCGTTTTTGTATGCCTGAACGCCCTTATTCAACTGGTCGCGGGCTTTCAGCTTTTCACAACTGGTGGCGAAAACCGCCAGCGCGGCAATCGCCAGCACCACAACGAGTTTGCTTTTCCTCACTGTCCGTTCTCCATTTTCTGCGTCATGAGCCCGACCTTGTCGATACCGGCGCCGTGCGCGATGTCGATAGCCTTGGCCACATACTGGAATTCCAGATCGGAGTCGCCTTTGACGAACACCACGCGCTCCGCGCGGGTCTTAAAAATCTCTTCCAGGCGTCCGCCCAACGCCTGCTCGGTGGTGGGTTCCTGGTTGATCATCATGGACTTGTCCTTGTTGATCACGATCACCACGGTGCGCGTGTCCGATTGCGGCTGTTGACCGGGCGGCGGCGGCTGCGGCACCAGCGCCTCCAGACCCTTCGGCGTGAGCGGCGTAATCACCATGAAAATAATGATCAGCACCAAAAGCACATCGATCATCGGCGTCATGTTAATGCTGGAGATGGCGCCCTTAGCTCCACCCACTGCCATTCCCATTTGAATTACTCCTTTTCGTTCTCGCTAAAAAACACCGCTTACTGGCCCGTTGGAGCGGCCGGAGCCGGCCCCTTCTTCTGCACCGCCTGATCGGTTAGCAGCCCAAGCTGGTCGACGCCAGCGGCGCGTAAATTATCCACCACGTCCACGACCTTCTCGTACTTCGCGCGGGAATCCGCCTTTACGAAGCACATCTTGTCCAGCCGGTTCGTCAACATATCTTTGACCTTGCCGGGAAGCTCTTCGGCGTTCATCTGGGTGGTATTGAGATAGGTTCTGCCATCGCGCGTGACGGCCACCACGATGGCGTCGCTCTTATCGGCCGCCTGCATGGCGATCGGGTTCTGGGTTTTGACCAGATCCACGCTGACACCCTTCGACAACATGGGCGTGATGACCATAAAGATGATCAGCAGGACGAGCATCACATCCACCATCGGGGTTACGTTGATATCTGCCACAGGCGGCAGCGCTTTCGCTTTGAGGATTACCGACATTGTAGTGCCTCCCTTTCCGGGCTGGGTCCGGAGCGGCCCGGCGCACTGCCGGGACGCCCCGATTCAACTCGCCGGTTGCTTTTTGCTTCCTCTAATTACTTACGGGCGGCCGTCCCGCGCTGCGACCGCTTCAGGAAGTAGTCGATCAGCTCGGAACTGGAGTTGCCCATTTCTACGTCAAAGGCTTCGATCTTGCCCGTGAAGTAGTTGAACATCCACACGGCGGGGATGGCCACGAAAAGGCCGATAGCCGTGGTCACCAGGGCCTCGGAAATACCACCGGCCACGGCGCCCAGACCGGTGGACTTCTCGGTCGAAATCCCCTTGAACGCGTTGATGATCCCCACCACCGTTCCGAACAGTCCCACGAACGGGGCCGTCGAACCGATAGTCGCCAAGCCGCTGATGCCGCGCTTCAATTCGGCATGCACGATGGCTTCCGCGCGCTCCAGAGCCCGTTGGGAGGCCTCGATGTCCTCCCCGGGAATCTCGGCGCTCATCTGGTGGGCCTGAAATTCCTGCAGACCCGCTACCACCACCTTCGCCAAGTGGCTTTTCTTGTACCGGTCGGCGATCTTGATGGCCTCGTCCAGTTTGCCTTCCTTCAAGGCTCCCGCCACCGCCGGTGCGAACGCCCGCGATTGTTTGCGCGCCGCGCTATATGCCAGCAGGCGGTCGATCATGACGCCGATAGACCATGCCGACATAATGAACAGCAAGACCACCACCAACTTGGCGGGGACGCCCATCTGTGCCCACAGGGAGCGGGGGTCCCATCCGATGGCGCCCCCCCCCTCCTGTAGCAGTAAAAACGACCAAACCATTTGCAAAAGCATCGTCCTCTTCTCCTGCGAGTTGAATTTTGTTTTACCAGCCGGTCCCTTGGGGGGCCGGCCCACACCCTGCTACTGGCTCAACGTGAAATTCACGTCGATCTGAGTTACCACTTCCACCGGCTCCCCGTTCAGCAGAGTCGGCTGATAGACCCACTGTTTCACCGCTTCCATGGCGGCCGGCACCAGCAGGGGGTGCCCGCTAGCCATCGAAAGATTCTGAATCGTTCCATCCTTGCCGATAACCGCGTTCAGGATAACATGCCCCGAGATGCGCGCCTGCTTGGCGAGTGGCGGATAAATCGGCCTGGGTTGGCGGATGAGCTTCGCGGCCTGCACGTTGCCACCCACGCGTATGCGCTGGGGCGTGACCGGTTTCTCAACCTTCACCGCAGGCGGAGGAGGCGGGGGCGCGGCCGTCGGAACCGATCCGATGATGCCGCCAATCACGCCGCCGGCAGTGCCACCCGGCACGCCGCCCGGTACGCCGCCCACCACGCCGCCGGCGGACGGCGGAGGCAGTTCTTCCTCTTTAATCATGGCGATTTCCTTGGGGACTACCTTGGGCGCCATCAGGCGTCCGGCGTCGAACTGGCGCGGAATCACCTTGATTACCTTGGGCGCGGCAGCCGGCGGCGGCGGCGGTGGCGGCGGTGGCGGCGGCGCCACCAGAAAACTGGTCAACTGGCTCTTGGGCAAGGCGTCAAAATAGATCATCGGGATCAGGATCGCGACACCCAGCACGAACATCTGGCCGATAAACGATAGCATTACCGTCCAGGTTTTACGGGTCTTCCCCACACCTTCGACAAACGTTTGCTCGAACATACCAGTTTCTCCTCATCCGCCGGAACCCGCGCGGCGCGCGGATCCGGGGCCATTCTTCCTCCCCAATCCTGCTCTAGCCGGCCCCGGACGCTCCGGGTCCGGTCCGTACACTCACTTCCCCACTTTCGTCGAACTGCTGCGCACCGGCTGCGGCTTAGGGGCCGCCGGGACCGGCGCCGTCCTCTTCCGGCTGTCAGTCCAATTGTGCCAGAACAGCACGATCGGGCTGGCCACGAACACAGAAGAGTATGTACCGATAATAATACCTACCACTAGTGCAAAGGAAAAGCCATGCAAAACCGGGCCGCCAAACAGGAAAAGGGCGATGACCGTCAAAAACGTCAGACCCGAGGTCATGACGGTCCGGCTCAGGGTTTGATTGACGCTCTTGTTGATCAGCGACTCCAACGGCTCGCGGCGCAGGAGCTTGATGTTCTCCCGGATGCGGTCGAAGATCACGATCGTATCGTTCATCGAATAGCCGACCAGCGTCAGCAGGGCCGCAATCACCGTGAGCGTGATCTCCTTGTTGAAGATCGAAAACAGCCCTATGGTG
>JBEKUO010000266.1:0-9347 GCA_049514955.1 Bryobacteraceae bacterium
GGATAGCCCACCTTTTTTCAATGAGGATCGCGGAGGGCACCGTCCCTCAGATCTTGCGCTGGGCGCATGGTAGCAGCCAAGTTATCGCCTGGACGGCGATGCGCGTCCGCGCCGGATTCGCCACACAAACTCTGCGGACAGATCAGATGGCTATACCGAAACTTCTGTTGATAACCGCCTCGTCGCCGGAAATTCAGCGAGTGCGCAGGTCACGGGTCCTCAACTTTCAGCAGATTACAATGCCTTACTTGGCCGCCAGGGTTCCTCCCGATTGGCAAGTAATTCACGTTGACGAAGAAGCCGAGAAACTCGATTGGAATATTAAGGCTGATCTAGTCGGGATTACATTTCACACACCGAGTGCTAATCATGCCTATAACCTTGCTGCTCATTTCAGGTCACGAGGCGCATGTGTAGCAATGGGCGGCCCGCATGTTACGTTATTGCCTGAGGAGGCTGGACGACATGCCGACGTGATATTCATTGGAGAAGCCGAAGGCTTATGGGAGGAATTCTTGCAGGGCTTTGTAGCCGGGGCTTACCGTCGCGTGTATCAGCAGGTTGGCGCGCCGTCTCTTGAAAGAGTACCCATGGCGTTGAAGGCGTTGTTCCACCGGAACGACCACAGCAGTGGCGTTCTGTTTGCGACCCGGGGATGTCCTAACCACTGTGATTTCTGCACTGTTGCTGTAATGTACCGGCACGGGTTGCGTAAGCGGTCCATTGCCGAAGTCGCCGCGGAGTATGCTTCGTTTAAGGGGAAGGTAATTATCTTTTGGGATGACAACATCACCGGGGATAGTGAGTACGCGAAGGAGTTGTTCCACGCCATCGCTCCCTACCGGAAGTGGTGGAGCAGTCAGGCTACTATCCACGCGGGCCGGGATGATGAGCTTTTGGAAGCCGCAGCTCGCAGCGGATGTAAGCAGTTGTTCTTGGGGCTGGAGTCTATCTCCCAGTCCAGTATGGCTGAAGTGCATAAAGGGTTCAATCGGGCGGAAGAGTACGCCCGGATTATTGAACGCATCCATGCACACGGAATAGCTGTGCAGGCGGGGATAGTTTTTGGTTTTGATCACGACACCCCGGAGATATTCAAGGATACGCTCGACTTCTTGGAACGAGCAGGGGTTCAGAATGCGACCTTCAACATTCTGACGCCATATCCTGGTACGCCCCTCTTTCGAAGGCTGGAAGGCGAAGGGCGTATATTGACGCGAGACTGGTCAAAATACAACAGCCGCACCGAATCAGTCTATCAACCAAAGCAAATGAGTCCTGCGGAACTGCTGGCCGGATTTCGGTATGCGAATGAGCGCTTTTATTCACTACCAAGCATGACAAAACGGCTATCACGATCGCCGGTTCAGCTATGGTGGACGTTGCCATTGAATCTGGCGTACGCTTGGCGATGGGTTGGCCGGTAAGGAACGCGAGGCCTCCATCTGGGACGTTTAAGCCCGCGAGCTAGGCGTTGGAACGAGGCCGCTGGCGTTGACGATTCGTATTCCAGTTCTCTATGTAGCTCTGTTTGTAATTACCCCCAGGCCTTTCGCGGCTTATGGGCACTCCCTTACGGTCGCGGCTCCGCCAACCTCCCCGACACCGCGTGAGCCCCGCTTCCACCCTCCCAAGGATGGCTGCCGCTTAAAGTGCTTGAGCGGCTCGTTCACAAACTTTTCTGGGTGCGTCTCCTATTAAAGGGTTATCTGCTCAGTCCTGGTTTAGTGCCCGCGCGAGGGTCTTGATTAGATAAGGGGCACCGCCTTCACAGCGTCCCAGCAGCGGACACGGACCTCCGGAAGTGAACATCGGTATGACGTGGCCGGCCGGAGAATCAGATACTTAGGCCTGGTATTCTCGTTGCATAATAGAAGTAGGAACATCATGCGCAGCCTGTACGAGGATCTGCGCTATGCGATCCGCGTTCTTCGGGGCAGTCCAGCGTTCACGGCGGTGGCCGTGTTCACCCTGGCGCTAGGCATAGCTGCGAACACAACTGTCTTCGGCTGGATCGACACTCTGCTGGTGCGCCCGTTCCCCGGCGTGGCCGGAGACCGACGGCTGGCGGCAATCGAAACCGTGTCGCCGAACGGCGAATATTCCACCACTTCCTACCGTGATTACCGCGATTATCGCGATAGTTTGCAATCTTTTTCCGGCCTGGCAGCCTCGCTGCTCAACGCGTTCAACGTGGGCCCGGTCGACAACCCTCGCCGCATTTTCGGCGAATACGTCTCCGGCAACTACTTTGCGGTCCTGGGCGTGAAGCCCGTTCGCGGACGCGCGTTCCTGCCGTCGGAATATAGCGATAGTCCCGGCGCATTTCCCGTGGCGGTAATCAGCTACCGGCTCTGGCGAAGCCTGTTCCAGGGCGACCCCGGCGTGGTGGGCAGGACCATCCACGTGAACCGATACGAACTGACCGTGGCCGGGATCGCGCCGGAGGAGTTCCGTGGCACGATGCCCGGTATGGTGGTAGAGATCTGGATCCCGGTGAACATGGCGCCGCTGATGAACGGCCAGGGCGATTGGCTTCTGGAGGACCGGGGCGCGCGGCAGATGTGGGTGACCGCGCGACTGAAGCCCGGCGTGCCACTGGAGCAGGCGAACGCGGAAGTGGACGCGTGTGCGCGGCGTTTGGCGGAGGAATCACCTCAGACCAGCCGCGGCTTCCGTGCGAGCCTGATGCCCGTTTGGAAGGAACACATCGGAATGCAGGCGATGCTGCTTGCGCCCCTGCGGATTCTGATGGCTGTCTGCTTCATACTGTTCCTCATCGTGGGCGCCAACGTAGCCAACCTGCAGCTTGCCCGCGCTACGGCACGGCAGAGAGAGTTGAGCGTGCGCATGGCGCTGGGCGCGAGCCGTTGGCGAGTGGCGCGGCAGCTTCTTACCGAAAGCCTGTTGTTGGCGGCCATGGGCGCTCTGGCGGGCATCCCCCTAGCGGCCTGGATGGGACGCTCGCTCCTCTGGATGCTGCCGCCGATCGGTTATCCGGTGGCTTTCGATTTCAAGCTGAACGCGGACATGTTCGGGTTTACCGTGCTGTTGTGCTGCGCCGGTTCCTTGCTGACCGGCCTCGCGCCCGCCCTGCACCCGGTGAGAAACGGTTTGATGGAAGCTTTGAAGGAAGGCGGGAGAAGCGGTACCGCCGGCGCAGGCCAGAATCGGATGCGCGGGCTGTTGGTGGTTTCAGAGGTGGCCCTGGCCCTGGTGGTGATCGTTAGCACTGCGCTGTTCGCCAGGAGCTTTCAAAACGCGCGGGCGATTCAGCCAGGCTTCGACGCGAGCCACGTACTGTTCGCGCAATACCACCTCGATACGTTTTGTCAAAACGCGGAGCAGAGGGCCCAGTTCTGCTACCGCCTGCGCGACCGGATCAGGGATCTGTCCGGCATTGCCGCGGTGAGCTTCGCGAATTCCGTGCCGCTGGCCATCGGGACTGGACAACGGTCGGCCATTCAGGTGGAAGGGTACGTTCCCGGCCCGACCGAGCAAATGGAGGTGTCGAGCGCCACGGTCGCGCCGGGGTTTTTCGATGCGCTGCGGATCCCGGTCCTGGAAGGGCGCGACTTTACGGAACGGGACGACCGCGATACCGCGCCGGTAGTGATCGTCAACCAAGCCTTCGCGCAGCGCTACTTCAGAAGCGGCATCGCGATGGGGCACCGGGTGCAGGTGGATGGCGTGTGGTCAACGGTGGCCGGCATGGTGAAGGACAGCAAATATTACCGGCTTACGGAACCGCCCACGCCCTACATTTATGTGCCGTACCGCCAGCGGCACGGCGGTGAATTCTGGACCGCTTTCTTCGTCCGGACGGTGGGGCCCGCGCGCGGGTCCTTCGCCGCGGTCCGCCGCGAGGCCGCCGCGATCGACCCGAACGCCGGCGTCTCGGAGGTAGTGGAGTTCCAAGAGGTGGTCGCCACCTCGCTGTATGCGCAGAAGGTGGCGGCGGCGCTGCTGAGCGTGCTCGGTGCGGTGTCGCTGCTGCTGGCGGCGCTGGGCATGTACAGCGTCCTGGCATACGCGGTGAGTCAGCGCGAGCACGAGTTTGGCATCCGCTTGGCGCTGGGTGCAGCGCCGTCCGACGTGGTGGGCCTGGTGCTGCGCCGGGGCATGGCGCTGACACTGGCGGGCATTGTGATTGGGGCAGTGCTGGCGGTCGCGGCGATGCGCATGGCGGCTGGGCTGCTGGTGGGCGTGAGTCCAGGCGATCCGGTGGCAATTGCGGGATCGGCGCTGTTCCTCGGCGCGATCGCCCTGGTGGCGAGTTATCTGCCGGCGCGGCGCGCGACCAAGGTCGATCCCATGGTCACGCTGCGCGAGCCGTGATCGGCGCATAATTCGTGGCTATGGCCGCCCAGTTCTGGGGTGACCGGCCGCCCGAGCACTTCTATCATGGCGGCTTGCCTCCAGAAGTTTCTCGCGGCGCGGAATGTCCAAGTAGTCGATATCGGCATCCTTCATGCGATCGACTCTTTTCAAGTCGCTTGCGATGGATTTCTTACTCGCGTCTGTGCGCCTTCTTAATGGAGATGATGCGCCTTGCCTTGCCCAGCGGCGCATGGGCTATGATGACCGCCGCCGTCCCGGAGATTGGGAACGCGGCATACACTTAACTGGCCTTCTTCTTTGGCCGCGGTCGACTTGCCCGCTCCTCGTTCAGTGCCCGCGCGAGCAGGGTCTTGATTACGGCTTGTCGGCTGATATTAAGTCGCGCCGCCCGCTCATCGAGTTCCCGCAGCATGCCTTGAGTCAGGTCGACGTTCACCCGACGCACCGGCCTGACAACAGTGAACTTGTTGTTGAAGTACGCCGAAACATCTTCACCCCGCGTCGCCATGTCCGCGATTTCATCGGCCGTGCATTTCCTCTTAGGCATTTTCGACATAGCTTTGCTCTTCCTCTTTCGTCGCCCTCCAGGCTGTAACCAAGTGGTAGTATTCGCCCTCGGAATCGTGCCTGATCTCGAAGATCACAGAACACAGGCGGCTGCGGCACCAGCCGATTGCGCGGAACTGTTCGGGATCGTCATTCTTCTGGTCAACCAGGTACACCTGATCGAATATCTCCTGCGCCTCGTCCAGGCTGACGCCGTGTTTTCGTTCGACATCCCGGCTCTTCTCCCGGTCGAAATCGAAGCGCATTTGCTTATATAACACTTATACCATCGCCTACCTCGAATCGGACGGCCAGGAGACGCAGCCCGGCCCAGTTCACCTCAATCCCCCGCCAACCGCCCCGACACTGCGATAAGCCCCGCTTCCACCCGCGCGATAGCCTCCGCATCCCCTTCGCCCGCCTCTATGAATACAGGCACGCCATAAGTCACGGCAATCGTGTCGAACGCTTTGATCATGAGCCAGCCGTCCCAGCGTTTCGGATTGTGCCTGCCGCGGCGTGAGGCGTAGGCGACCGGAATTACCGGCACGCCGGCGGCGCGCGCCAGATCCACGCAGCCGCGTTTCACCTTCAACGCGGGCCCGGCTGGACCATCCACGGCCAGGAAAACGGATTCGCCTCGCCGCAACTGATGGAGCAACTCATCGAGCGCCGCGCGTCCCTTATCCCCACTGGCTCCGCGCACCACGTGCAGGCCCACCCAGCGGCTGTACCGCGCGATGGTGTCCATGTAAGGCGCCGGGCTCACCATCAGCCAGCGGCGATGTTGCCCGTGATGCATCACCAGAAACGGCAGGTACCGGTGCCAGTTCACATAGATCGCCGGCCCGTGATAATCCGCGCCCGGCCCGCCTGTCGAGACGCGCGAAGTACGCAGGATCGCCACCGCGTGTAGCTTGAAGGCGACGCCCACCGGCCAGGAGAGCACATACCAGCCCCAGCGAACGAGGCCGTCCGCGATCTTCAAGCGACCTTGTGCAGCCTGCTGACGCGCCCTACTTCCACCCATTCGACCACGATGATGTTGCCTACGTGATCGAAGCAAGCGCCATGCGGGCATACGAACTTGCCTGGTGTGAAATGATCGCGAGTCTGCTTACGGACGTCCATCCAGGTCTTGGCCGCGCTGTCGTCGCCGAGGTGCGTGATCACCTTGTTGTCGCGATCCATCAGGGTCACGCGCGCGCCCAGGTCCGGGATGACGAACTCGCCGTGGCGCTCGCTGAAGTGGCATGGCAGATTAGTGCCGGCCACGAAGCTCACGTGCTTGCCATCCAGCGTGAAATACTGTAGCCGGCTGTTGGCGCGGTCCGCCACCAGCAGCAGCGGCGCGGCTCCGCGCAGATCCACGGTGATGCCGTGTGGACAATCCAATTGGCCGGGCTCCTTGCCTTTGCCGCCGAAAGTGCGTATGAACTCGCCTTTGCTGTTGTACTGGTTGATGTAGCTGGAGCCGTAGCCGTCGCCTACGTAGATGTCGCCATTCGGCGCGATGGCCAGATTCGTCGGGCTGTACTTGGTGAGCGGCTTGCCGTCCTTGTCCGGCTTGTAAGCCTCGGATTCCTTGGGGTAGCCGAGGGTGAACACCTCTTCGCCTTCCAGCGTGGTTTTGACGACGATGGCGCGCTTGGTGTCGCACAGGTAGAGAAACTCCGTGCTGCCTTCCTTGCGGATATGCAGGCCGTGCGCGCCGCCCTGGAACTCCTTGCCCCAGGACTTGATGAACTTGCCGTGATGGTCGAAAACGACCATGGAATCGTGGCTTTCACTCGCGTCGTTGACCGTGTGGTGTACGTAGATGCGGGCCTCAGAATCCTCGCAGACGCCGTGCGTGTTGCCGTACTTGATGTTCGACGGCAGCTCGCCCCAATCGTGTGTGACCTCGTAGGTGTGGTCGCCATCGCCGAGAATCGGCTTGGCGCTGCCGGACTTGTTCTGCGCGCCCAGAATGATCGGGCCGTAGCCTGCCAGCGCGCCGGCGGCTGTGCCCCAAATGAAGTCGCGGCGGGATGTTGTGGGCATAATGTCCCCTTTTCGTGCAGCCGATATTGTACCGCTGTATAATAGAGGTATGGCAAGAGGTTGGGAAAGTAAGTCGGTCGAATCGCAGATCGAGTCGGCCGAGACCCTGGTCCGTCCTTCTTCCGAGGAGCAGATTGGCGCGGAAGAATTGGAATTGCTCCGCAAGAAGGAAAGTCTGATGCTCTCTCGCACCCGGGTCCTTAGGGAACTGGAAGCGAGCCTGAACCCCCGATACCGGAGCCTGATGGAAAAGGCGCTTGCAGATCTGAACGTGCAACTGTCGCGCCTGGAGCGCGGGGCCGTGCGCGCGGCGACCGCTTAGCAACTTCCGCCCTGAGGCGGCGCAACGGCTTGGCATCGCATACGGGACTGGTAGTTCCTGTCGTCGTGCTGTCTCTAAAACGACAACGTGCCGGTACGCGGCTCTTCTTCGGAGTTCGGCAGGTACAGCGTCTTGCAGTGCTCGCAGCGATAGATTTCGGCATCGGCGCCAAATTTCTGCTTCACTTCGTCGCCGAAGAAATACCAGCGCTTGAGGTGCCCGGCGCACAGCTTTCCCTTCGCATCCTTCTCGTTGCAGGCGCGCATTCGCGGCACGCGGCGCTTCACTTTCGTGCCATGGCTCAGGGTGGCGACCAGTTCGGCGACGGGAACCGGCTTGTCGGAAACGGCATATTTCGGATTCGCCATAGAGAAGCCGAGTATAACAAGTTCAGGGACGCGCCGTGCTGGAAATGCCCCCGTGCGCGGCTTCCACGAGGCGGCGCAGCGTGCGCAACCCTTCCAGAATGGCCGCGCGTTCGGCCGGTTTGGCGCGGCGCAGAGCAGCCGTCACCGGATGGATGGCGATCGCCGGAAACGTATCGCGCATGTAATCCCGCACCATCTGCGAAACCGCAATGTTGGTGACGCGGCGATCGGTTTCATTGGGCTGGCGTTCCAGCAAACCGCGTTGCTCCAGGCGATCCACGATGCCGGACACGGTGCTGTGCGCCAACCCCACGCGGCGGCTGAGCTCCTTCAAGCGCATGCCGCCGGAGTGAAACAACGTCTGCATCACGCTGCGCTGCGGCCCTGTCAGGTTGCCGCGCGCGAATTCCGCTTCGACCGGCTGGCGCAGGACCTGGCGCACCGCTCTCAAGTGGGCCTCGATCTCCTGCGCCATGCGCGCCACCTCTGGTTCCTTGGCCATGGGAATTCTCCAAACTACAATACGAACGGAATCAGCGCCTTTACTTCGCGCTGGTATTCGGTATAAGCGGCGCCGAACTGTTGGGTCATGAACGCTTCCTCAAGGCGGGACTTCGTAAGCCATCCGGCGAACGCCAGCGCCAGCGCGAGGAGCGCGCGCACCTCTCCAATCGCCAGCGCCGTGCCGAGTATTCCCAACAAGCCTCCGGAGTAGATGGGGTGGCGGACCACGGTGTAGGGTCCCCGGCGGACGAGCTGATGGTCCTGCTTGACCGTCACGTTCCCGCTCCAGTTGCTTCCCAGGAGCAGGCGCGCCCAAATGGCGAACCCGCACCCGGTCGCGGTGATAGCGAAGCCCGCCCAGGCAATCGCGGTCGAACCGGGCACGAATCGCCAGGCGAGCGCGCCGGTGGCCACCTTCGAGCTAAAGAGCAGCACAAAGGCGGCCGCCATGATCGCTACGTGTATGACGCGGGAGTTCATTGATTGGGCGCGCGCGGTGCGCTTGGTGGCCAGGCTGGCCGCCAGCCACACGCTGCCGGTGGCGATCCACGTCCATTGGATGTACAGGTAAATATCGGTTCGCATGCGATCCTCTCCCGGCGAAACGTCGTACCAGACGCGTCGTATACGACCAATGTTACCATCGGCGGGTGGCTGACGCAAGAGTCCGGCTGACGTCCTATCAATACTTGGTGCTGGCCACGGCGTGGCTGGGCTGGATCTTCGATTCCATGGATGCCACCATATACTCGCTGGTGATGACGCCGGCGTTGAAGGAACTGCTGGGTCCGCGCGGCACTCCGGAGCGTATCGGCTGGTATGGCGGCATTATCTTTGCGATTTTCCTGGTGGGGTGGGCGGCGGGCGGGGTGACGTTCGGCATGCTGGCGGATTACCTGGGCCGCGCGCGCACGCTGGTGATCACTATCCTGATTTACGCGGTCTTCACCGGCCTGGCGGGGCTGTCGCACACCTGGTGGCAACTGGCGTTGTACCGCTTCATCACGGCGCTGGGGATCGGCGGCGTGTGGGCGGCGGGCGCGACGCTGGTGGCCGAAGTTTGGCCGGAATCGCTGCGGGTGAAAGGCGCGGGCCTGCTGCAATCCGCGTGGGGCGCCGGATATTTTCTAGGCGCCGGCATCTACTTGCTGCTTTCGGCGCGGAGTTGGCGGGTGATGTTCTTCGTGGGCGTGCTGCCGGCGCTGGTCGCCGTCTTCACCGAG
>JBEKUO010000267.1:0-9301 GCA_049514955.1 Bryobacteraceae bacterium
CAAGAATTTTCCGGCGCGCATGCTGGCGGCGGCGCCCTTCGTTTCGCTGGCGCGGTACTGGTGGCATTTCCGGCTGATGCTCGGCGGACGCGGCGCGGCGGCACGCTTCCGGCTGGAAGGCGCATCCGCGTGGCGCCTGCCTCTTTACGTGCTGCGTGCGCATGCGGCGCTGTTGCGGCACGCGCCGGATCTATGGCGGAAACGGCGCGCGATCCGCCGCACAGCGCGGCTATCGCCCCATATCTATCGCCGCCTGTTGCGCGCGCATTCCATCTCGGCCCGGCGGGTCGCGGAGCTTTGACCATGTCGCCCGGGAAGGATTCCCTCCTCATCATCGTCCCGGCTTACAACGAGGAAGGGGCGGTGGGCGGCGTGGTCCGCTCGATTGGCGCCGCGATGCCGGGAACGCCGGTGCTGGTGATCGACGATTGCTCCATAGACGCCACGCAGCATGTCGCCCGCCAGGCCGGTGCGCGTGTGCTGCCGCTGCCCCACCACCTGGGACTCGGCGGTTGCGTGCAGGCCGGCTATAAGCTGGCCTTCGAACTGGGTTATCAGTTCGTGATAAGGGTGGATGGCGACGGGCAGCATGACGCCGGCGACATTCCGCGCATGTTCGAGGCCCTCCGCACCTCCGGTTGCGAGATGGTGATCGGGTCGCGCTTCGTGGGTGAAAACGATTGGCGCGCGAGCGTCATCCGCGCCGTCGGCATTCGCTTTTTCCGCATGGTGCTGCGCCCCATTTTGGGAAAGCCCGTACGCGATCCGACCTCCGGATTTGTAGGGGTGAACCGCGCCGCTTTGCAGGTGTTCAGCAAGAGTTTTCCGCTCGAATACCCGGAGATCGAGGCGCTGGTGGTTCTGCAGCGCAAACGATTTCGCTTCCAGGAGATCCCCTGCAAAATGCATCCCCGCACGACGGGCCGTTCGTCCATCACCGCGTACCGGTCCATCTACTATATCGTGCACGTGCTGCTGGGAGTGTTTGTGAACGTACTGAAGTTCGATCAGCGGGCGCGGCGGCCCTGAGTGGGACAGACGCTTTCGTCTGTCAACCCGCCAACATTGCCCGTAGGCAAAGGAGAAAACCAATGGACCGCCTTTTGAACGAAGTGGGACAGACGCTTTCGTGGGACAGACGCTTTCGTCTGTCAACCCGATAATAGTGCCCCTAGGCAAAGGAGGAAACCAATGGACCGCCTTTTGAACGTGTTGACAGTTACCAGCGGCCTGCTGCTGCTACTCGTGCTGGTCTCGGTGCGGCGCGCGCACATCCGCGTGGAATATTCGGTAAGCTGGTTACTGGCCGCCGCCGCCTTGCTGGTTCTGTCACGCTCGCGCGGAATGCTGGAGGCCGCGGCGCACAAGCTCGGACTCTCCTATCCGCCGTTGGTCCTGCTGATCGTCATCGGCGGCGTGTTTCTGCTCATGTTTTACCGGTTCTCGGTGATTCTCTCGAAGCTGCGCGACGATAACATCGCGCTGGCGCAGCGGCTGGCGATCCTGGAATACCACCTGCAAAACCTGCGGGAGGGCCGCCGTAATGCCTGATGCGCGCGCCAAAGCGCACGTCAAGGGATCCCCCGTTAAGGGCCGCCGTGTCAAGGGAAACAAGTCAGCGGCGGCCGACGCAAACCGGACGGCGACCGCGCGGAAGTCTGGCCCGCGCTGGTGGATCTATGCCGCGGCCGGCGCAGTGGCGCTGTACATCGCGTTTCAAGTGTATGGGCCCGCGCTGCACGGACCGTTTGTCTTCGATGACACGGATCTACCCTACCACTTGCCGAATTTTCCCCTCCGGCTGCGCGCCTGGATCCGCGGCGTGCGCCCGGTCCTCATGTTCAGTTACTGGATCGACTACCGGTTATCTACAGATCCGTTTCTCTTCCACGTATGCAATGTCTTTTTTCACGTGGCGAACAGTTTTCTGGTGTTCTTCATCGTGCGGAAGCTGCTACAGTTTGCGGGCGCGCTTGGCGGCGGTCTCCGCGCGAACCTGCTTCCCGGCTTTGCGGCGGCTTTCTTCCTGTTGCATCCCATCCAGACCGAATCGGTGGCTTACGTCGCCGGCCGCTCGGAAGACCTCAGCGTCTTGTTCTTCTACGCCGCGTTCGCGGTTTTCCTGTACAGGCGGCAGCCCGCGGCATCCTGGAAAGTGGCCCTCGCCGTTCTGGCGCTGTTCGGCGCGGCGGTACTCACCAAGGAGCATACGCTGGTTCTGCCCGCCTTGCTGCTGCTGACGGATTACTACTGGAACCCCGGCTTCTCGCTGAGCGGCATACGCCGGAACTGGCGGATCTACGGGCCGATGGCGCTGGGTGGCGTGCTTGGGCTGGCGTTCGTCGCGAAAGTATTGGCGCGCGCGGGGACCGCCGGCTTCCGCCTGAAGGGCATTACCTGGTATCAATACTTGTTCACCGAGTGCCGCGCATTCTTCGTCTACCTGCGGCTGTTGGTGTTTCCGGCCGGACAGAGCCTGGACTACGACTATCCGATCTCGCGCAACATTCTGGATCATGGCGCGATCTTCGGAATGGCGGCGATCCTGGGCCTGGCGGCAGCAGCGGTCTATTTCCGGAAACGTTATCCGCTGGCGTCTTATGGCTTCCTGGTGTACCTGCTGCTCATGGCGCCGACCTCCTCGTTTGTGCCCATACAGGATCCCGTAGCCGAGCGGCGCTTGTATCTGCCAATGATCGGGATCTTGCTGGTGGCGGCCGCGGCGCTGCAACGCCTCCGCGTGGATCCACGCAAGCTGGCGGCGGCCATCGGCTGCCTGCTCGCGCTGCTCACGATCCTGACGTATCAACGCAATGAGCTATGGGCCAGCGACACCGCCCTGTGGGAGGACGCGGTGCGCAAGTCGCCTGCCAACGCCCGCGCACATTTCCAACTGGCGCACACTTACAACACGAACGGGCGCTACCAGGATGCTCTAACGCAGTATGCCGAGGCGGCACGCCTGAAGCGTCCCACCTACGAGCTGCTGTATGACTGGGGCCTGGCTTACTCCGACGCGGGGCAGCCCGAACAGGCCATCGAGAAGCTGCGGCAAGCCGCGGCCTTGGAGCCGACCGCGCAAGTCTACACGCAAATCGGCACGGTATACGCCAAGCAGAAACGCTGGCAGGAAGCCCTGGAAGCGCTGGCCCAGGCCGAAAAGCGCGACCCCAAATACGATATGATCTACGACAACCGCGGCGGGATACGCGCCAACACCAACGACCTTCCCGGAGCCGCCGAGGATTATCGGCGTGCGCTGGCGCTCAATCCATCCAACGAACATGCCGGCCAGATGCTGGAAATAGTCGAGCGGCAACTGCGCGCGCCCCGCTGACATGCGGCCGCTGCGCATAGGCGTCAACGCGCTCTACCTGATTCCGGGCGGCGTCGGCGGCACCGAGATCTACTTGCGCGAGCTGCTGCGCGCCCTGGCGGAGATCGACTCGCGCAACCAATATTTCGTTTTCACGAATCGCGAAACCGGTCCCGGCTTGGTCCCCCAGCAGCCGAATTTCCGCTGGTTGCCGCAGCGCGTACGGGCCAGTTTCCGGCCGGCCCGCATTGTCTGGGAGCAGACAGTGTTGCCGGTCTGGGCGGCGCGCCTGCGGCTTGACGCGCTCTTCAATCCTGGCTTCACTGCGCCGGTCTACTGTCCGTGCGCCGCCGTCACCGTCTTCCACGACATGCAGCACAAGCGCCATCCCGAACACTTCCGCCGGCTCGATCTGCCTTTCTGGCGCATCCTGCTGTACACGTCGGCGCACCTGGCAACGCTGCTGCTCGCCGATTCCGACGCCACCCGCGAGGACCTGCTGCGCTATTACCGCCTGCCGCCCGGCAAGGTCCGGGTAGTCGGCCTGGGTGTGGACCCCGTCTTTTTCGGTTTGCGGCGCGCGCCGGAAGAGTTCCTGCTGACGGTCTCGACCCTGCATCCACACAAGGGCCTGGACGCGTTGCTACAGGCGTTCGCGCGATTCCGGAAACTGCGGCCCGGCTTCCGGCTGATCGTTGCGGGCATGCGCGGCTTTCACGCCGACGCCCTGGAGCGCCTGCGCGACGAACTGGGCCTGGCCGGCGCCGTCGAGTTTACGGGCTGGATTCCACGCGAGCAGCTTTACGACCTGTACGCGCGTGCGTGGGCGTTCCTGTATCCCTCGACGTTCGAAGGATTCGGAATGCCGGTCGTGGAAGCCATGGCCGCGGGGATTTCCACCGGTTGCTCGAATATCGAGCCGTTGTCGGGCATCGCCGGAGATGCCGCGCTGCAGTTCGATCCGCGCGATCAGGACGCCATTTGCGATGCCATGACGCGCTTGGTTTCCGACGGCGATTTGCGCGCTCGGCTGGCCGCCGAGGGTCCCCGGCGCGCGAAGCTTTACTCGTGGACGGCCACGGCGCGGGCCACGCTCGACGTGATCGTGGAAGCGGTGAAGAGCAAGGAATAACAGTGACTTCAATGCAGCGGCCAGACGCGCTACCGTCGCCAGAAACTCAAGTGCATCCCCGGCGCCAGTTGCGCCTGTGCCAGATCGAGATCGTCACGACGCACCGGCAAGCTCACGTCCACAGTGCCGGCAGGCGACGGGTAGTTCCGGCTGAACGACAGCCGCAGTGTTCGCGACGGCTGATCCGTGCCGTCCACCAAAGAAACAGCCCGCGTCGTGTCGGCGTATGATCGCAAAAGCTGTGCCTGCTTGGGATCGTCGCACGTCAGGAGCGCTTCGCGTATGAGCCGGTCTTCCGAAGCGTAGACGATCACCCCCACGACGTTCGGCTGTTTCAGGCGCGCATCGCTGATATCGTCGGGTGGAACCTCGAATCCCACGTAGCGTGTCGTCACGGTCTCCCGTGAAATCGAAAAACTCAGCAACGGCACGTAGGTATCGAACAGATGCTGGCCGGAGCCAAGCTTATATACCGACCACCACTCGGTTTCTTCCAGGCCGCGCGCGACGACGAAAAGCGCATTGTCGATCGTGTGGCCCTCCTCACCCGTGGCAGTCAGGGTGTAGAGAGGCTTCTGCCGCAGATCTTCGCCCAGGCGCCAAGCTTCCAGTGTGACGGTTGCCTCCATGCCGATGTCGCCCAATACTTGCTTTGACCGCGTGGTCTTCCTTAGTAGCAGACGCTCGTCCGTAGGCCGGCCCGGGACCCGAGTTCCGGTGACCTCATGCGAGACGTTCCGGATCTCGATCGTTTCCGAACCGTCCGCCGCGGCGCTATAGTCGATCGTCGACGAGGATTCCGCATGCAGCGGCTTGACCACTTTCTTCGCCGTTTGCGCGGAAGCCAATCCTACCACCAAGAAGAGGGCGAGAGCGGATGCGTCTGATGGCACTTGGGAATGGTAGTATGCGGGTGCGTTCTGACGCAAATCATCGCGCAAGACCGGGAGGACTGCGCCAATGGTCTCCGCGAAGGCAGGCCGCCTCGCCGAATGCGTGCCGGCGGCCTTCCCCGGCGATTCGTAAAGCGGCCTCTGAGCCTCTTCAAACCTTTTCCGCAGCTCGGCCGCGAGGGCTAATTACTTCGGATTGCCGTGGCCGTTCTGGTAACCGGCCTCATACGCCTTCTTGTCGTCGTCTTTCATGAAGTGCCGTTTCCTGCTGTGGTCCCGGTTATGCGCTTGGTCGTCTTTGCCGTCGCGCATACCTTGCTGGTATGTCTTGGTTTTCGAATAATCCCTGTCTTGGTTCTGGGCGTGATCCTGGGGCTTGTCCTGGTCCTGGAAAAATGGAGCTCCCACAGCCTGAACCGTGAATGCACTGATACCGATGCAGGCCGCTAACGCCACAAGCCGCGCACAATGTCTTGCGTTCATACTCATAATAAAGTCATCCCTTCGTTTTTCGTCTGGAAGCCAGGATTCCGTCTTATCTTGGCCCCTAATTGCTCTGAACTTCCCGCCGAAACGGACCCACGGGCTACTTTGGAGGAGGCACGCTCATGGCCGTTAAGAAGGGTGTGGCACAGTGGCCCCCGCCTAGCGTGCTTGAGGAACTCCCCGAAACCGCGCAGTTCTCGCCCGGCAGGCGGCCTCCTTTCTCCCGCAACTCTGCCCAACTGTCACACCGCCCGAATGTTGCGGAACGAGTTGGGCGTTCGCGGCACAACCATGCGCCGATAGCCGGGCTTGGGAAACGCGGATACCCGAAAAAGCACCTCGAAATGGCGGCGCCGACCTTGACTACGCGGCAACGCGGCTTGCCCCCGGCGCACTTCTTGCCTTATGGACGGCAGGACCTGCACATAACTACTTGCGGGATCTTCGGGTTTCGTTGTGTTGCCCGCATTTGGCTTTGGTCCCCAATCTGCACTGCACGACAGGGGCAGTCCTGTCACGGAAGACTTGCGCCAGGCAATGGTTCCCTAACGGGTACTCTCGCCGAGCGGGTCGGCGAGCCAGAGACTCCTGCCAAGGTCTGGCGCTCAATAGGATGACTTATGTCTGAAGAGAATCTCGATCTTTTGGAGAAATTGAAGTTCGAATTGGCGTTCGTGGAGGACGGCGGATACGGCCACTCGGTTCGTACGCCCCATAAATCCACATCTCCTTTCCAAGACTCGCTGACCTGCCTGAATTTCGGCGATCCGTCGCGTACGCACCCGTGCGCTGAATGCATTCTCATGCAGTACGTCCCCGAATCTCGCAAAGGCGAGGATGTCCCTTGTCACCACATTCCGCTGGATCGGGAAAGCAGAACTATCGCCACGCTGGATGCTACCGAGGCCGAAGAGACCCTCAAGCGGTGGCTTCGCCTCGAAATCGACAGGCTGGCAGGAGAACTCGCTGTTAGAACCGGCTAGAGTTTATCCGCGGTCGCAGTAGACAATAAAATGCAGCCGCGAATGGAAGATCGCGCGACCCTTCCGGGTTAGGGAAACGCGTTTCGGCTCGCATGTGCCGCCCGCCTTCCGCGGAGCGATCTGGTATGATCGCACCGCGGGGGCTCGTACCGCCCGGATCGAGATTGACTATGCCTTGCTTCCTCCTGCTCGTAGTCCTGCTGTTTCCGCGCGTTGCGCTGGCGTTGATGTGGTTCTTCTCGACCTACCTGCAGCGCGCATTCCACGGCGGTCTGTTACTGCCGGTGCTTGGCTTCATTTTCCTGCCGCTCACCACGATCGTGTACGCCTGGGAACTTAACAGCGGCATGCCGACTGCGGGCATCAATCTTTTGTGGCTACTGCTCGCGGTGATCTTCGATCTTGGCGGCCTGGGCGGCGGCGCGCATCGCCAATCGCGGCGCTGAATCGCGCGTGTCGGCGCCATCCTCCGTTACGGTCGTGGCTCCGATCGGAGCCGCGCGCGTCAGCAAGCGCTACTTACTTTCGCCCTCCCCGCGGCCCAGTTCGTGCGCCCTTATGGTTGGCGTCCAAGTTGACGCAGAAAATCTGCACTATCGTAGTGGCCCTGCGACTCGGCAATCAAGCCGTCGTCTCCAATCTTCCATACCTCGAAGCCGCTGAAGCGAACACGCTGTCCGGTCCCGCCCGGCCCAGTGTTGGCGCCGCTGAATGTCCAGTGGTATATGGCGCGGTCGCCCTGAACAAGCACGTCGTCCATGCTTAAATGCAGGTCGGGAAACGCCATCATGTATGCCTGAAAAGCCTCTGCGACGGCGCTCCGCCCGAAAGCCGGAGCGCCGTCATTGATGCTGATCGAGCCGTCCGGTGAGAAAAAGGCAGCCACGCTCGCGGCGTCCCGGCTACACCAAGCCGCGGTATAACGCAGGGCAAAATCTCGCAACTTGGCAGGTTCCGGTATCATCGGTCATCCTCCGCTACACCACGCCCAGCCCCGGCCGATCCAGCCCCGACGTGTCCATCGTCCCGTCCCGCACCTTGAAAATGCCGGGAAACTTATCCTCCCACGCCTTGTTCGCCGCCGGCACGTACTCGCGCGCGTTGGCCTCCATCGCCGCCACACCCGGGATGTGCGCCGCCAGCCCCGCTGAGTGGATCAACGACGCGCCCGGACAGGTCAGATCCTGCACGCATAGGAACATCTTGTGCTTCTGCGCCGCCGCGGCCATCAGCAGCACCTGGCTCTGCTGCTTGCAGGCTTTGAGCGCCGCGCCTGTGTACCCCATCTCGCGCGCCAGCATCAGGCTCTCGATGTCGGTGAGCGACTCGTCGATCACCACCGGCCGCAATTTCGCGGCTTCGTGCATCACGTTCGCGCGGTCCGCCTTCAGGTCGCGCGCCGTGGGCTGCTCCACGTATTGAATGCGCGCGAAGCCCGCGGCTGTCTGCTCCTTCAAACGGCGCAGAAACTCCAGCAGGTAGCCCACGTTGGGACACTGCTCATTGAAATCCAACGAGTAGAACCATTCGCCGACGCCGCGTTCCTTCTGCGTTTCCGTGGCCGCCCGGTCGATGCCGGTGACTCGCGCGAGATCCCAGTTCAAGTCGTTCCCCGCCAGCTTGATCTTGATGTGACTTAGCCCGTTGTAGCGGATCCATTCGGGCAGCGTTTCCGGCAACCCGTCGCCGATCCTGGCGCGAATGTCGGATTCGACAATCGGATCCGTGGCGCCCACCGAGTGATACAAAGCCATCCGCGGCACAGGCTTGGGCAGCACATAGTGGCTCAGAAATTCGCCCTTGTAATCCGCCCCCAGGTAGTGCGAAAGATCGTAAGGCATCGAGTCGCTGCCATAAGTCAGATAGCTGCTGACGCCGAGAGCCTTGCCGTACGCGTCGTGTAGGGCCGCATCGAACGGGCTCGCCGTCACCAGCACGCACAGCTTGGGAATAGGCTCGGCCAGCTTCAGCTCTTTGGAAACTTCGGCGGCGGCTTTGAGATACTCGGGTTCCAGCGCGCAGTTGATATCGATCGGATGGCCAGGCTCGCGATAGTCGCCCGTGATCCTGGCGATGCGCGCAGCCAGCGATTTCATGGCGCCGAGGGTCGTGTCGTAGGAAAGCGTCTTCGAAGGAAACGACCAGGCGTTGCCCATGGTCATCGATCCGAAGCCGCGCGCCACTCGTCCGCCTGGCGTGCGCACTGCGCAATCGACGTTCAGCAGCGTCACGCGATCCACCGTTTGCGCGCCGAATCGGT
Organism: Bryobacteraceae bacterium; assembly: GCA_049514955.1. Classification (GTDB taxonomy): domain Bacteria; phylum Acidobacteriota; class Terriglobia; order Bryobacterales; family Bryobacteraceae; genus Bog-159. Next base: position 9,071 of record JBEKUO010000267.1, read on the forward strand.
AAGGCGTGCGGTAGCGGTAATCCTCGTAGCCGAACCGGATTTCCTCGATGCGAATGCTCATGCGCGTCGCCGCCCCGCGGCAGATCCCGAAAGTCGCCGGCGCCAGAGCGGCGGCCCGCAGGAATTCGCGCCTGGAACTACGGAGCGGCGACGAGCGCATCCACCACCTGCGGCGCCATCGGACTGCCCAACCCGGTCACAAAGTCGTACCCGGAGCCGGCCTCGCAAACG
>JBEKUO010000268.1:0-17201 GCA_049514955.1 Bryobacteraceae bacterium
GGCCGATTGACAATCGGCCGCAGCTAACCAAGCTGCCCCACAATGGCACCTGGGCCTTGCGTACACATACGCTCAGATTCCACCCGTACTGTTGATGAATCGCGCCGGTCTCCACTTTCTTGACGCGCACCCGGCAGAAAGCCACTTCCCGTGCCGGCTGCGGTTATACTATGGCGAGGTCACAGTGCCGCGTGCGCTTCGAATGGAACGCTCGAAAGCTGCCGCGAATTTAAGAAATCACGACGTTTCATTCGACGAGGCTTCCAGCGTGTTCTTCGATCCGCTTTCGACAACCGGTAGTGACACCATTCGTTCGATGAGAGACGTTTCGTGACATTTGGCATATCGTCAAAGGGGCCACTGTTAGTCGTTTCGTACTTTGGAGGATGGCGACGCGATTCGAATCATCACGGCCCGCCAAGCGACCCGGTCGGAGAGAAAGATTTATGAAGAAGGCTAAGAAACTTGCGGTGGATGATCTGCGGCCTGAATACAAACGCTCGGACTTTCCGATTTTGATGCGGGGGAAATACGTCAACCGGCTCAAAACCAGTTCGAACGTAGTGGTTATCGATCCGGAGCTTGCCGATCTTTTTCCCAATGGGCGGGCTGTCAATCGAGCCTTGCGCTCCTTGGCGGAGATTGCCAGGCGAACAGGCTCGCCCCTGTCCCGCGCCCGCTGAGCCGCCGCGCATCAAGTCAGGAGCCCAACTTGCCGGACGCAATGGCGAACTGTCGCGCGGCGGGATTTGCCGTGAAATTCCACACCTCCCCTTCCGTAGCGTCGGGATTTGACATATCATATAGCCATGAGACGCATATTCACACCTGGAAGTCTTCTTTGGTGCTTGCTGGTGGCCGGCTTGGTCTGCGGCGCCGCCCGCGCGCAGGAGCCGCCCAAGACCGTCAAGAAAGTGCCCGTCCACTCCACACAGGCCATCGCGGGCAAGGATCTGTTCCGGGAATTCTGTGCCGTCTGCCATGGGACGGCCGGTAAAGGCGATGGTCCCGCAGCCAGCGCGCTCAAAACTCCGCCAGCGGATTTGACTCAGATTTCCGCCAGGAACGGTGGCAAGTTCCCTGAAACCAAGATCCAGCACATCATCGCCGGGGACGCGGACGTGCCGGTCGCGCACGGCTCGAAGGATATGCCGGTGTGGGGAAGCATCTTCCAGCACATGGGATCACAGGACCTCGGCGCGGTCCGCGTGTACAATCTGGTGAAGTACCTCGAAGAGATGCAGGCGAAGTAATAGCGCCGTACTCGCGCCGGATATACCCCCAACGAAGCAAAGGCGCGCCCGCCGCTCGCATCGTGGTTGCGCCTGCGGCATCGCACAAGCGCTAGGCCGAACAGGCGCTTAAGTGCTACACTTGCTCCCAGAGGATATTTTATGCGACTGCGCCATTCCGTCGCGTTGGCCCTATCCTACCTGGCGATTTACTGCGTGAGCTGCGAAGGCGCCGCACCCTCCCTGTCGACTGCAAATCTCCCGGCCAGCTTGGGCGGAGTTTCCGCCGTGGCCGCCGATAACCAAGGAAACATTTATCTGACGGGCATCACCACGGGTGGACTTCCCGTCACGCCTGGGGCAGCCCAGGCGCAATATGGAGGCGGCGGCAATACCTGCGGCGAGCTTGAGGGCTTCCAGATGTTCCCGTGTACCGATGCTTTCGTTGCCAAGATCAAGGCCAGCACGGGTGCGGTGGTATGGGCAACCTATTTGGGCGGCGACGCGAACGATGGCGGAACCAGCATCGCCGTGGATGCCGCGGGGAATGTCTACGTCACCGGGTATACCAACGGCGACTTCCCGGTCACTCCTGGCGCTTATATAGCCAATGCTGGTCCCGGAATGTTCGTGACAAAAGTGAGCGCCGATGGAAGCAGGTTCCTGTACTCCACCCACATTCCTGGAGAAGTTCCCGCGCTCGGAACCCGCGTGATAGCGCCCGTCGTACCGTCCCCGGCGATCGCGGTCGACTCGGAAGGCGATGCCTATGTCACCGGCCAGACAGCCGCCGGGAGTGCCGGGAGCGGCGCTTTCGTCATCAAACTGAACCCGGAGGGCTCCGCCGCTCTTTACAACACAACGCTCGCGGGGAGCAACCCGAATACGGTGATCGCCGTCGACACAAACGGCAACGCTTATGTCACTGGCTCGACCGTCGCGACGTCTCTGCCGGTCACACCGGGGGCGGCCCAGACCAAACTCGCCGGCCAACAGAACGCCTTTGTCGAAAAGCTGAGCATGTCGGGCGCCGTTGTGATGGCAACTTACCTGGGCGGCAGTCAATCCGATCAAGGGACCGCCATAGGAGTGGATTCGTCCGGGTACATCTATGTAGCCGGCTTCACCAGTTCCTTCAATTTCCCGACCACCCCCGGGGCCTATCTGCCCCAGGCGGCGCTGCCCCCTTCGACTAACGTACCGGGAGGCTTTGCGGCCAAGCTGTCCTCCGATGGCGCACTTGTTTTTTCCACCTATATCGTAGGCAATGCGGTTAACTCGGGATACTATGCTGTCACCAGCATGATACCGGACCAGTCCGGCGGTGTTTACGTGGCAGGACTGGGCGACCCCGGGCTGGCCGTCACAGCTTCGGCGCCCCAGCCCTGTGAGAACGGTGAGGATACCGTAGTGACGCATTTGGGCGCCAATGGCAGCCTGGTCGATCGCACGCACTTCGGCTACCCGAATTACAGTTTCCCGATCGGATTAGTTATGCCTGCGGAACATTCGGTCGGCTTATTAACCCAAACGCCCGTTATCGCACAGCTCAATTTCGGCGATGGCATGACGCCGCCGCCGTCTTGCCTTTCGACGGAAGTTCTCCTCGCGGCGAGTTTTTCCCCCCCGTCGTATGGCGGGATTGCACTTGGCTCGGCGATCACCCTTACTGGCTTCGGTCTGGGACCCGAGACCGGGATGACCGCCCAACTTACACTGAACAACACGTTGCCCACCGAAATCGGCGGCGTGCAGGTGCTCGTCAACGGACAGGCCGCTCCGCTGCTTTATGTGCAATCCGAACAGATCAACGCATTCGCGCCGTTCACGCTCCAGCCCGAGACCACCGCCACCGTCAGCGTTACTTACAACGGGATGACGATCGGGTCGACGTCGATGCCGGTGGCGTCCGGCTCGCAAAACGGAGGGTCTAACGGAGCGTTTTTCCGCCTGGACGACACCTCCACGCAGGCGGCTGCCATCAATCAGGACGGCACGATCAACGGGCCCGATCACCCGGCGCCGGTTGGATCGGTGATCGCCCTTTACGGCACGGGTTTTGGCCAGACCCAACTTCCAGGTGTGAGCGGTACCTTGTTTACCACGGCTTCGCCGCTTGCGGCGACGACACCTCTCACCATAACCATGAATCAGATCCCGGCAACCGTGAAATATGCCGGCGCCGCTCCGTTCGACTGGGCGGGAATCGATCAGATCAACCTGCAAGTCCCCGCCGGCGCGGTTTCCGGTGCGAACACTGTCAGTGTGAATCCCCAGAGCGGTGTTTGGTACGTCACGATCTGGGTGCAGTAAGAACACCCGCCGTCAGGCATGCGGGAAATTACAGCACGCGCGTAAATGATTACCCCGTGGGCAGCACTGCCTGCTAAGAGGCTAAGAACAGGGGTTCGAGTGGTATGCATTAGCGTGCGCGGGCCGGCTACGCAAACACCGGGAGCGCTACCCGTGTCAACGCAGCGCTCTCGCTCCTGAGCTTTCCCAATCCCCAGAAGCGGGATATAATTGGTCAGATAGAGGGACAATGGCCACTACCACCGCTTCAATTTCTTCCGCTTCGTCCGTGCGCGCCGCTGTAGAGCGTGTGCCCTGGTACGTCTGGTGCTCCATCTTCGCCGTCACTTCCGCCATGATCGGCGGCCAGTGGGATATCTCATGGCACCGCTCCATCGGCCGCGACACTTTCTGGACGCCCGCCCACATCGCCATCTATTTGTGCGGCGTCTTGGCCGGCATCTCCTGCGGCTACCTGATCCTGGCTACCACTTTCGGCGACTTCTCCCACCTGCGCAGTAGTTCGGTGAAAATGTGGGGCTTCGAAGCGCCGCTCGGCGCCTTCATCGCCGCCTGGGGAGGCGTCGCCATGCTCGCTTCCGCGCCCTTCGACGATTGGTGGCACAGCGCCTACGGGCTGGACGTCAAGATCCTCAGCCCGCCGCACGTCCTGTTGATTCTTGGCAATCTGGCGGTCAACACCGGAACGCTGGTCCTCGTCCTGGGGATCATGAACCGCGCACGTGACCAGTTCCGCGACCGGCTCAACTGGCTGTTCCTCTATGAAGGCGGCGTGGTCCTGATCGGCCTGATGCTCATGATCATGGAATTCTCGTGGCACGCCTTAATGCATAGCGGCATTTACTACCGCGTGGTGTGCATGGTGGTGCCGCTCGTGCTGGCCGGAGTTGCGCGCGCCTCCGAGAAACGCTGGGCCGCCACCACCGTGGCCGTTGTTTACTGGCTCTTCTGGGCGGGCATGGGCTGGATTCTGCCGCTGTTTCCTGCAGAGCCGAAACTGGGCCCGGTCTACCACCAGGTCACCCAGTTCGTGCCGCCGGAGTTTCCCATGCTGCTTTTCGTCCCGGCGCTGGCGCTCGATCTCTTCTGGAACCGGACGCGCGATTGGAACCTGTGGAAGGTGGCGGCCGTTTCCGGAGTCTTGTTCCTGGTCGCGCTGATCGCGGTGCAGTGGCCCTTCTCCGATTTCTTGCAATCCGACTGGTCGAAGAACTGGTTCTTCCACACGAATGTCTACGACTACAACGCGCGTCCGACTTCGATCAATGTGCGCCACGTGTTCGTCCCCCCGGATGCGCCGTCCGTGTTCTGGAGGGAGATGGCGCTCGCCGCGGTCTTGGGTATGGTGACCACGCGGCTGGGATTTGCGTGGGGCGATTGGATGCGCCGTGTCCGCCGCTAAGTGGGGCAGGCGCTTCCGCCTGCCAACAATCTCCTGGTCGCCCGCTAGCCCGTTCGCGTGGGGCAGGCGCTTCCGCCTGCCAACCTGCCTAAGTCTCCTCCTGCTGGCTGCCGCCACCGGCTGGGCGCATGTGGGTAGTCCTGACGTCTTCTATGAAGCCCAGGCCGGCCCGTACCATTTGTTGGTCACGATCCGTACACCCTCGGTAATCCCTGGCGTGGCGGGGATCGAAGTCCGTAGCGCCACCAACGACGTAGACGTGGTGCACATCGTGCCCACGCCGCTCACCGGGCCGGGAGCCAAGTTCGCTCCCGTGCCGGATCTCGCGCAGCGTTCCAAGGACGATCCGCAGTTCTTCACGGGATCGCTGTGGATGATGACCTCGGGCTCCTGGCAGGTGCGCGTCACCGCGGAAGGCGCCAAGGGAAAAGGCGTGATTTCCGTGCCCGTTCCCGCGCTGTCCTCCAGCACGAAAACCATGCAGGCGCCCATCGGCATTGTACTTGCAGCCCTGGGATTGGTCCTGTTGGTAGGAGCGGTCAGCATCGTCGGCGCTGGTGTGCGCGAAGGGCAACTCGAGCCGGGCAAGACGCCCAATCTGCAGCGCGCCCCCATGAAGACTACAGTGGCAGTCCTGGTGTTGCTGGCCGCGGCCCTCAGCCCTGGTCATGTATGCCCTGGGTCGAGTTGGCCATCCCTACTGGGGACTGGGCGCACTACTTGGGATCGCCGCATCAATCCTAACGCGCCTGCGCGTCCGGCGCGCGACGGATGCCATGACGGCTACGGCCGTGCTGGTGCTGGGGTTGGCCGCTCTCGGCGGACTCTGGTGGCGGAGCGATGCCCGCGACTATGACGCGCACATCTTCAAGCCCCTGCAAATGTCGGCCACCTTGGAGAACGGCAGCCGCTTGATGCTGCACCTGACCGACCCCGGCTGGGCGCGCTGGCGCAAGATCGACGATCTGGTTCCCGACCACAATCACCTGATGCACCTGTACGTCATCAGCTTGCCCGGCATGGACAAGGTGTGGCACCTGCATCCGGACCGCGTGGAGGCTGGGTTGTTCGCCAAGGATCTGCCGCCCATGCCAGCCGGACGATACGTGCTGTACGGCGACATCGTACACTCCGACGGCTTGCCGGAAACACTAGTGACGGAGGTGATTCTGCCGGAAGTTCCAGGTAAGCCGATGGAAGGCGATGACTCCGGAGGCGCCGGTCCGCCCATCGCGCAGGCCGACCCCAATCGCACCGTGGAGCAATTGCCGGACGGTTCTCGCATGGCCTGGGAGCGCGACCCCGGTCCGCTACACGCGAAGCGCGCCATGTTCTTCCGCTTTAAATTGGAAGACGCGGATGGCGCCCCGGCCCAGAACGTAGAACTTTATATGGGCATGCCGGGACACGCCGCCTTCGTGGCCGCGGACCGCAGCGTATTCGCCCACGTTCATCCCTCGGGATCGGTGCCTATGGCTTCCCTCAGCCTCACGCAGAACGCCGCCGGCAGCGGCATGGCGCAAATGGCCGGAATGGCGGGAATGGCCGGGATGGATCACACCATGATGCAGCCTCTGTCTTCCGAAGTATCGTTTCCATACGGCTTTCCGAAGCCCGGCGACTACCGCATTTACGTGCAGGTGAAGCGCGGCGGAAAGGTCGAGACCGGGGTGTTCGACGCGCGCGTGGAGAACTAGTGTGGCCCCTCCCGTTAGAAGCTGTGGATACAATGGGCGTCCTGCTGGGTTGACAGACGAAAGCGTCTGTCCCACGCAGACATGTGGGGCAGGCGCTTTCGCCTGCCAACTGTTCTTTTCACGGCTTCCTGCCAAACCGTATCCAGGACGGGAGATCTAACACATGCGGCCGCTCAAAGACCAGGTCGTCCTGATCACTGGAGCGGGCCGCGGTATCGGCAAGCGCCTGGCCATCGGCTTTGCCGCGGAAGGCGCGCGCGTGGGATTGCTGGCCCGCAGTCAGGCCGAGTTGGACCTTGCCAAACTTGAGATCGAGCACGCCGGTGGTACGGCGTTGCGCATCCGGGCCGATGTGCGAGACTACGAGCAGATGTCCGCCGCGGTGGATCGCATGGGCGCGGTCTTCGGCCACGTGCACATCCTGATCGCGGCCGCCGCTATTCAAGGCCCGATTGGACCGCTGATCGAGATCAAGCCGCGCGCCTGGGCCGAAACCATCGAAACCAATCTAATGGGAGCGATGCACGCCTGCCGGACGGTATTGCCGCAGATGATTGACGGGCGCAATGGGAAAATAATCGTGATCGGCGGAGGCGGCGCCGCCTCGGCGCGGCCCAGGTTCTCCGCCTACGCGGCTTCGAAAGCAGCCGTGGTGCGCTTCGTGGAGACGCTGGCCGAGGAAGTCCGCGATTGCAACGTGCAGGTCAACTGCATGGCCCCGGGCGGCACCTACACGCACATGACCGACGAAATCCTGCACTCCGGCGAGCGCGCCGGCAGCCGGGAGATCGAGGAGGCCGAGGATGTGCGGCTCACCGGCGGCACGCACCCCGACAAACAGATTCAGCTCGCTTTGTTTCTGGCTTCCGAACGCTCCAACCACATCAGCGGCAAGCTGATTCACGTCAATGACGACTGGCGGCGCCTCGAGCGCGAGAACATAAATCCCGAGGCGTACACTCTGCGCCGCTCAAGGATGCAACACTAGTGTGGGTATGCCGCAAGCCGTTGTCGTGGCGCACGCTTCAGCGTGCCGCGGCGAACTTCAGTTCGCCGTACACCCCTAGGATCGCCTCTTGACCCCCTACCTCGAAATCGGCGGCGACTATCGCGAGGTTGTGCCCGGCATCCATATGCTGGAACTGCCGCTCCCCTTCTCTCTGGGCATAGTGAACGTCTATCTGGTCCGCCTCGAATCCGGCTACATGCTCATCGACACGGGCATGCAAACCGAAGCCTGCTTTCAGGCGCTGACCCGCGCTCTCGAAGGCTTGTCGGTCGAGTGGCCGGATATTCGCCAGATCCTGCTCACCCACATCCATCCCGACCACATGGGTCTGGCTTCCAGGATTGTCGCGCTCACCGGCGCCCCTCTCCATCTGCACCGGGCCGACGAACAACTGCTCGCCGACATCACCGATCCCGATCGTCACCGCGACTGGCAGCAGGAAGTCCTGACCATCGCCGGCGTCACCCCAGAGATGCGCGATCTCGTGCATTCGTCCTTGCTTGAAATCCAACAGAGCTTCCAGCGCCTGACGCCGGATCGCTTGCTGTCGGGGGGCGAGTCCTTCACCACCCCGCACGGCGCCCTGGAAGTTATCTGGACGCCGGGCCACTCTCCCGGCCACGTCTGCCTATACGACCAGGGCCGCCGCGTTCTCATCTCCGGCGATCATATCCTGGAGCACATCTCGCCCAACATCGGCTGGCAGCCTGGCCGCGACGTCTTGGGCGAATTCCTTTCCTCGCTGGACCTCATCGCCGCCCTTGAAGTGGATCTCATCCTGCCTTCCCACGGTGCCCCTTTCTCCGGACATCGCGCCTGGGTCCGCAAGACACAGGAACACCATGCCGAGCGTTGCGCCCGCATCGTGTCGCTGGTCGATGGCGGCGCACGCACGGCCCACGAAATCGCCGGTCGGCTTTGGAATCGTAAGCTCTCCCCCTTCCATTACCGGTTTGCCATTTTTGAGGTGCTGGCGCACCTGGAGTACCTGGAGCGCCGCGAAGTCCTGCGCGTCGATCGCTCCAACGGTGTGTATCACTGGACTCGCTGACCGTGGCGCACGCTTCAGCGCGCTTTAGCGTGCCGCGGCGAACTTCAATTCGCCGTGCAGCACGCGTTAACATTCCGCCCCGCCGCGGCATCTTATCATTGGAAGGTTGTCGCGTGTGGACACGGTATTCGCCTTGAACGCCGATCTTCCAACGAGCGCATCCGTGCCTCGCCGGTCGTTTCGATCTCCGATGACGCCGAGTTCGCCCGCGCCGCCCGCCACGGCAGCCGCGCCGCATTCGGCCGCCTTTACGACCGTTACGCCCGTATGGTGCATGGCATCCTGCTAGCTCGCGTGCCGCGCGACGATGTGGACGACCCGATGCAGGACGTCTTACACATTTCGCGCGATACGTCACAAAACTCTTTGCCGCCCAGGTTCTCGAACATAGTGTCGTGCCGGCGGGCGTTGGGCTTGATGTTGTCCACGTCGCCGTTGGCGCTGTAGAGATCCTGCCAGCCGTCGTTGTCGTAGTCGATGAAAGCGTTGCTCCAGCCGGAATAGGGCGGGCTGAGCTCCGCCAGCTTGACGTTGGGCGACACGTAGCGGAAGAAATCGCCACCGTTCTGAAAGAGCGCCCAAGTCTGGCCCATTAGGTTGTTGGTGAAGATATCCACGCGGCCGTTGTTATTGTAATCGCGGGCGTCGCTGCCCATGGAAGAGACCGCCTTGGCGGTGTCGTCGTAAGCCATGCCGAGCTGCAGGCCGCGCTCCTCAAACGTGCCATCGCCCAGGTTCACGAACAGGTGATTGGCCTCCGTGTCGTTGGCGATAAAGACATCCTGCCATCCGTCATCGTTGAAGTCGGCGATGGTAATTCCCATGCCCCTGCCAGCCGCCTTACCGAAACGGGACTTCTCGGTCACATCTTCGAATTTGCCGTGGCCCAGGTTGTGATACAGCCGGTGCGGGACGGGATCGTAAAACAGGCGCGGATCGCAGTAGTATTCCACTCCCGCGGCGCTGCAACGCTTGTCCGTCGCGGGGTTCCAGATTGTGCAATTGGAGACTACCAGGTCGAGCAGGCCGTCGTTATCGTAATCGAACCAGGCCGCGGCGACGCTCAATGTATTGGCGGGCTTGACGCCGATGCCGGATTCCTTGGTGACATCGCTGAAGGTGCCGTCGCCGTTGTTGTGGTATAGCACGTTGCGTCCGCCGCAGATGAACAGGTCTTCGTGTCCGTCGTTGTCATAATCGCCAACGGCCACGCCCAGATTGTAGTCGAGGTTTTCGCCGGCAAGCCCCGCCTTGCGGGTGACGTCCTCGAATGTGCCGTCTACTTTGTTGCGGAGCAGGCAGTTGTAGAACGAAGGGCCGGTCTTCCGCATTTCGGGCAGCTTCCCGCCATTGGTGAAGAAGATGTCCAGCTTACCGTCGTTGTCGAAATCGAAGATGGCCATGCCGCCGGCCATGGCTGCACGAAGTACTTGCGCGGCGACAGGTCGTTCCTGGTGACGTACGCGAACTTCGATCTCGGAGCGATGTCGGTGAAGTGCGGGCGTTTGGGGGTCGGCTGACCGGCCAGAACGGCGTACCACAGCGTGGCCGCCGCCACAGCGGCTGCTCCGAAACGCCACCGGATCGCTTTGTGCAACCGGCTCAAGTCCATCCCCAGATCTGGCATGCCTCCCGGAAGCTACTGCTGCGGACTGCCCGCTCCCGACACGTTCTTGCGCAGCGTCTTGGTGGTCTGGTTGAGTTTCTCGGAGGTGCTCTTTTGCAGGCGAACTCCCTGGCGGCGTCCTGTTTTCGTCCCAGGCGCTGGTAGCGGAGGCGATTGCGAAGTGCACTGTGGGGTTCTCCGGCGCCAGCTTCTCCGCGGTTTCGAGCGGCGCGGCGGCGTCGGCGGCCTTGCCCGAATCGAGCAACGACCGCCCGAGCCCGTAGTATGCCTCCGCGAAGCTCGGATTCAGCCCGGTGGCGCGCGCGAAGCGGCGGATCGCCTCGGGCAACTGGTCGGCCTGCCGCGCCAATTCGCCCAGGTAGTATTCCGAGCCGGCGCTGCGCGCGTCGATCTTCAAGTCGGCCTCGAACTCCTTGTGCGCCTCGGCGGCCTTAGCACCCCCCGGTTGCGACATCAGCAGGCCGCCGATCCGGTAGTGTATTCCTGGCTTATCGGGGACCCGCTCGAGCAGGGTGCGATATTCCGCGATGGCTTTGTTCAGGTCGCCCTGCTTTTCGAAATTCTCGGCGTTGAGCTGGATGACGAGCGGCGAATCGGGCGCGGTGTTCATGAGCTCCTGCGAGTTGCGCAGGCTCAGGTCGGAGAACACGTGCACCGCCAGACAAGACTTCGGGGTCGTTCGGGTAAGCGTCTTGCAGCCAGGCCAGGAACCTCATGGCGTCCGGCTGCCGGTTCAGCAGCATCGAGCAATGCACTCCCGCGAAGCTGACTGTGCGCTTGACGCTGGTTTCGTTGGCGCTGTCGCGCATGGCGGCGTCGAGCAGCGGCATGACGTCTGTACAATGCCCTTGGAGCGCCAGATCCACACCGCGGTCCGCGGCGGATGGCTGCTGGCAGTTGCTAACCCCAACGAAGCCGGCCAAAAGGAATACGAAAAACAGGCGGAGCATGGCGGAAGTCAGTCTATTCTAGCGCGCCGGGGAGGGAGCGCAGCGCGCTCGGGCGGGACCGCTACCGCAAGTTTTCGAGCGCCGGCTTGACCCAGGCGAACAGAAAACCGCCGATGGACGGGAATTGGGAACCCAATACCGTGATTAGCGGCAGGGCCCCGAACGACAGAACGTGTAGCAGGTTGGGATCCAACTTGGCCGCTTTCCCGCCGCCGCGATAGCTCATGATCGGGCTTCGGTTCATTTGCATCAACGCGCCGGCAAAAGCCGCGGCCCCCGCGAAGAAGCAGACCGAGATCGCGGTGTTAATCCAATGAAGCGGCTGGAACGGGTAGGAGTGCAAAGATACCAGGGCCAGGATCAGGGCGCCTGCCACAAACTCCAGCAGGTTCTTCAGGTGCAGCGTCACATAGCGAAACAGGGCCACGAAGCGTAGCGCTACGTATTCTTCGGCCGCCAAAGCTGTGCTCTTGGAGACCGCAGGCAGCGGGCTGAGCTGTGACGCGCCCGACGCGACGGCAGCGGCTGCCATGGCCTGGGGCACGTCCGCCGCGTTTCCCGTCTCCCAGTAGGACGTCAACACATTTTTGAGCAGGTAATCCGAGAACGTGACCACTTCGGCCACCGTTTTGAGTTCTTTCTCGGGCACCGTTCCCACGACATCGGCGGCAATCAGTTTCTTGGCATCATTTCTCAAATCCTCCAGGTGCGCCGTGAAATCGCGGTCATCAGTGAACCGGCAAGACATTCCGACCACCGGGAGGCTTCGCAGCCGTTCGATCGAGCGGGATAGCGTAAGATCGGTCCGGCTGCCTTGCCACCGCCAAACCGTATTGGGCGACAGATCCGGCGGCAGCCGCTTGAATGCCTCCCGGAGAGGATGGCACTCAATCATCCGCAGGATTTTTCGCAGATGCCACCAAATATAGAAGAAGCGCAGGCAACCCAACCACAAACCCGCGAAAAGCAAGCACAGACCGGCGGCATAAGGCCACTCGAAGGGAAACGTCTCGATGGAACGCATCGGCTGCAGCAGCAATATGCCGAGACCGAGCACCGCCGGCACCGTCCAGGACGACTTTCTGAACCTCCATTTTTCGAGCGCCTCAAACATTTCCTTCTTCACCTTGGCGACGCTGGACAGGTAAATATCACCGCCCGGGGAGGAAGGCAATTCCACGAAGGATGGCAATTCCACGGCTCCCCGGCACAGATGGATGCGATACAGTTGCACCCATGCATACCATAGCAGCGCAATCGACAGCAGCAGCGCCGGGATGACGGGATTCACGCCGTTGCCGACATGCACCGAGCGGTATACGAAGAACAGCGACAGTGGGCGGAGGTACGTGAACCCGCAGAACAGAGCCGAGGCAGCCACGGACGCCGTCGCTGCCGCGATCAATTCCCACGTTGCCGTCTTCGCGGGACGCCAGCACCGTACGACGGCCGTTAGCAGCAGTGCCGGAATCAACCCGCAAAACAACGCCTTTGGGTCGAAATATCGTCCGTCCAGGCCAAAGAAACTCACCTGGACAGCCGCGATGAATCCATATGCAATCAGCAGCACGCCCAAGGCGGCGCTCAGACACACTTGCACGGTTGTTGAGTAGTCCTTGTCACCCACATGCAACAGGGCGAGCCGGCCCTGCCTGATTTCCTCGGCATGACCCGGCCCGAGGTTGCAGACGATCACGCCCGCCGCGAACAAGCCGCAGAATAGCGTCATGAACCAGAAGAGCAGCTTCCAACCGCGGGAGGACTCCGTCAGAGGACGATTTTGAAGTGAGTCCGGCCCGAGCGGGTGCTCGGACCCCTCGAGGCTTGGGAGGGTCGTGACCGGCCAAATCCCATCCCGGCCAACCACCGTCAGCCATAACCCCGGCTGCGGCACGGTGGATTTCCCATCGGCTTGTGGTGTAGCGTCCTCGACCAACGGCGCTGGGCTCTCACGGTAGGGGGGTATCTGGAGCAACAGGAGACCGGCATTGTATACGCCTTCCGCGGCGGCTCTGGAAAACTGTCTCCGCTGGCGCCCGTCCCACGAATTTGTCCAAAGCTGATTTTCCGTAAAGAGAGGGTACCTGGTCACCATCAGCATGCCCTCGAACGAGTAATTCTGGTCGGTGTGCGCGTAGATCAGGTCTGAATCGATGACGAAGAGCCGTACGTCCGGACAGTGTTGTTGTAAGAGATGGCCCAGAAAGAGCGCATCCAGGATATCGCTGGCGACAATTGTCACGTATTCGATCTTCTCGCGCGAGATAGTCGCCAGCGTGCTCAGCAACGCCGCCTCTTGCGAGACCGGTGTCAGCTCCGGCGAAAAGCTGGGGACGCTATCTTTCGTGCCTTCCGTATCCTTCAGGCTGATCTGCAACCCCTGGGGCGGCGCTTTGCTGGCGTTGGCGGAGGACAAGGCGCTGAGTTCGGGATCATTCGCATAAGCGTTCCGCAACCGCGAAATCTCCATCGGGTATTCCAGGATGAGCGGCGACTCAAGCGTGGACGCCCCTGTTGGGGTGTGCTTGACAAACTGAATGCTGAATTCACTGCCCGACTCGGCTAGGATGGCGATCTTTTTCAGCCCAACCGGGTGGGGCAGGTTCTCCAGGTAGGAAAAGAAGCTGCGAGTGGCGATGTCATCGTTCACAATCGCACTGTCGTTGTAGCTAACCCGGTCCCGGCCAACGTAATTCTCTAACGTCCTCTTGTTTATCCACGCTGTGGCCGAGCCGGTGATCACCTGGTACGTGATACCCGCATCTTCGCTGTCTCGCATGGCAATGCCCAGCGAGAGGATCGATCCCGAAAAGGACGGCCCCAATACCCGTACCGTCTTGAGGTCGTCTGGGCGCCTGAACTCTGCGATCAGGGAGAGCGCCTTGCCGAACTGTTCTTTATTGATGCCTCGGATCGGATCCTCGCCGATCAGCAGGACGCCGAAGAGGCTCTCTCTTTTTTCAGGCGGCTCGCCGCGAAACAACAAGATGCCCGGATTCGCCTGCCTCTTCGCCTGCCAGGCGCGGTGTTCAATACGCTTCTGCCAATCCGTGTCCGGCGGGCTACTATTGGCCTGCCAGGGCAGCCAGAAACGATCGAGCGCATATCCGCTATCCTGGAAAGCCAACCGGATGCTTTCCACAAAACTGTCGAACAGAAACGGATAATGCGAGTTCTGAGGATCGGGGACGGTGGCGATCAGAAAGTCGATGGGGTGACTTGCCGGAAGGCAGTGCGCATTTGCCTGAGCCTCGCCGCGGGCGGCAGAGGGCGCGGCGGCAAACTGGCAGATGGTTGTGAGCGGCTCATCCTCCACCGCCGGTTGGTTCTCGCCGGACGCTCCGGCGGTGGTGTGCGTGGGCTGGGTCTGCGCGCCTGCCTTGGTCTTGCGGGCGCCGGCGGGCGGACCCGTCTGGTAGGCAACGGCGCCCATGAGAAACGCGGCGATTACTGCGAACCGAGGGTTCACCTATCCCTCCCAGGATCTACCCAGTTAGTGATTCTACGACGCCAAACGTTTCAAGGGATAGCATTAACTTCGACGCGCCGCCACGCGGTCCCGGCTGTTGTAGCCGATTTCCATAACGAGCCAGCCGCCAGGAGCCAAGACACGCTCGGCGCCGCCCGCCAGCCGCTCGTAGATTTCCAGGCCTGTAGGTCCAGCGAAGAGCGCCTGTCGCGGCTCCCAGTCGCGGATTTCCCGCTGCAAGCCGGCTTCGTCACCCTGCGGGACGTACGGAGGGTTGCAGACGATCAGGTCCATGGAGGCTGCGGCGAACGCCGATGCCAGGTCGCACGCCACAAAGAAGACCGGCGCTCCTAAGCGCTGCGCGTTCCCGGCCGCGACGCGAATCGCCGCCACCGATATGTCGGTGGCCCACACTTCGGCGCCCGTTTCCAGGCGCAATGTGACGGCCAGGATGCCGGAGCCGCATCCCACGTCCAGGATGCGGGCCGCACCGTGCACGAGCCGCAAAGCGGTCTCGACCACGTGTTCGGTTTCCGGGCGCGGGATCAGCACGTCCGGCGTAACCCGGAACTCGCGGCCGTAGAACTCCTGTCGGCCCGTGATGTACTGCGTGGGCTTGCCCTGGCGCCGTTCATGCAGATAACGGCCATAGTGCAGCCGCTCCAGCTCGGAGAGTTCGTGCTCGGGATGCCCGAACAGCCAGACGCGTTCGCGACGCAGGGCGTGCGCGAGCAGCACTTCCGCGGTGAGCCGCGCAACCGGAATCGCCGCGTCTTCCAGGAGAGCGGTCCCCTGGAGCAAAGCGGTCTGAACGGTCATGCAGCGTCACTGACTTGGTTGGCAGGCGGAAGCGCCTGCCCCACCACAGCACCCGCAGGATTTGTTTTGGCGGCGCAGGCGGTTTCGCCTGCGGTAGCGGGTGCGTTCCCCGGAACGGCCATGCGCTCAGGCGGCCACGCCGCCCGCTTCGCCCTGCTGCTGATAGTAAGTGGTAAGGGCGTCAAAAATGGGGTCCAGCTTGCCGTCCACCACCAGGTCCAATTGATGGAGCGTCAGACCGATGCGGTGATCGGTGACGCGGTTCTGCGGGAAGTTGTAGGTGCGGATCTTCTCGCTGCGGTCGCCGGTTCCCACCATGCTGCGCCGCTCGGCGCCAAGCTGCGCCTGCTGCTTCTCCAGCTCCAACTCGTAAAGACGCGACCGCAAAACGCGCTCGGCCTTGGCACGGTTCTTGATTTGCGATTTCTCGTCCTGGCAGGATACTATCAGCCCGGTAGGCAAATGCGTGATGCGCACGGCCGAGTACGTGGTGTTGACGGACTGGCCACCCGGACCCGACGAGCAGAAAGTATCGATGCGGATATCTTTCGGATCGAGCTTGACTTCCACTTCGTCGGCTTCCGGTAAAACGGCCACGGTAATGGCCGAAGTGTGCACGCGGCCCTGCTGCTCGGTGACCGGGACGCGTTGCACGCGATGCACGCCGCTCTCGTATTTCAGCTTGCTATAGACCCGCTCGCCGCTGACCAACGCGATGACTTCCTTCAAGCCACCGACCGAGGATTCGCTGGAGGAAGTGACTTCGATGCGCCAGCGCTGCGTCTCCGCATAGCGCGAGTACATCCGGAAGACTTCCGCGGCGAATAGCGTAGCCTCGTCGCCGCCGGTGCCGGCGCGGATTTCCAGCACTACGTTCTTCTCGTCGTTGGGATCTTTGGGCAGCAGCAGCAATTTCAACTCATGCTCGATGCGGGCCGCTTCCGGCTCCAGGCGGGCGACTTCCTCGCTGGCCATCTGGCGCAGTTCGGCATCCTGCTCCTGCAGCATGCCGCGCGCCTGATCGAGCTCGCCCGCCGCCTTTTTCAACTCGCGATATTTGGAAACGACTTCCTCGAGTTCGCTGCGCGCCTTGGCGACTTTGCGATACTCGCCGGCGTCGGCGATCACGGCGCGATCCGTCATCTGGCGCGTCAGGTCGTCGAAGCGCACCTCCATCTGCTCGAGTTTGGGGCTGGGTTGCATGGAGGTTAAGCGATGACCAGTTCGCCGCCCTGGGACTTCTCCAGTTCCATGGCGCCTTCCAGCGCCCGTATGGCGACAGCGGCCTGATCGTCGGACGGCGGCTTGGTGGTAATGCGCTGGAGCCAGAGGCCCGGTGCGGTCAAAGTGGCCAGGAACGAACCGCGGCGTTTGGCGGCGAAGCGGATCATCTCGTAGCTGATGCCCGCGATGAACGGCAGCAGGAGCACGCGGCAAAGCAGTTTCATTCCAAACCCGGAGAACGGAATGAAAGTGTAAACCACCATCGAGACCACCATCACCACCAGCAGGAAACTGGTCCCGCAACGGGGATGGAAAGTGGTGAACGTTTGAGCGTTCTCGACGTTGACCGGTTTGCCGGATTCGAAGTTGAACACGACTTTGTGTTCGGCGCCGTGGTACTCGAAGACG
>JBEKUO010000269.1:0-9224 GCA_049514955.1 Bryobacteraceae bacterium
GCCTTTCCTACGGCGCTGCAAGTAATTGTAAGGGATTCAGCTAACAGAGCAATTTCGGGCGCCCCGGTGACATTTACGCTAGTGCCCGGTTCTAAGGGCTCCAGCGGCACGTTCAGCTCATCTCCGGCCATGCCGATCCTGACAAATTCAACCGGTTACGCCACGGCGCCTACGTTGACCGCCAACAGTGTCGCTGGCACCTTTACGGTGACGGCGGCGGTCGGCAGCGCGAACACAAGCTTTAGCTTGACAGTTGCAAAGTGAACCATGGGAGACAGACGCATGACACACGATGAAGGCTTCAACCGCCGGGAATTTCTGGCGCGCCTCGGTGCCGGCGCGCTTCTGGGCGCAGCCGGCCTCAACAACAGACCTGCTCAAGGCGCTTCTACCCCCGGGGCCTGGACGCCTCCGCCGGTCCTGAAGAACCCGAACATACTGGTCATCATGGTGGACCAGATGCGGACGCCCGTATGGCTGAACAGCACCCTGTCAGCCCAGCTCAGCAGCGTCATGCCAAACATCATGGGACGCATTCAGAGCAACTCATACAATTTCGATCAGTTTTTTGTGGCGGCCACAATGTGCTCAGCGTCCCGGGCGGCCCTGCTCACCGGTCTGTATGCGCCCCAAACCGCGATGTACATCAATACCGGACCGGGGTCGGCAGTTCCAACCTTAAATCCGGCTTTCCCAACATGGGGAGACGCTCTTACCGTCCTCAACCCCGCGTATCAGAAGGAGAACATCTGGTGGTTCGGCAAGTGGCATCTTTCCGAGCCACCGCTGACGCAGTATGGATTCAACACCAGACTTTATCCGTCCACTCCGTCTAATGTTTCCCCGGATGGAAGTGCAAATGAGGGAACCGACGGTGGACCCAACGCAAATCTTGTGTGGGCCAATGATTCGATGATTGCGGGCGACTTCATCGGTTGGCTGGAGGGTCAACCGCCGACCCCGGCCGGTCAACCTTCGTCTCCCTGGTGTGCGACCGTCAGCCTTGTCAACCCCCATGATATTGGATGGGCTCCGGCTTGGCTGCAGCCTCCGTATCCACCCACCAATGTAACTATGCCAGCCGTGTACTTCCCTCCACCTGCTGGTAGTCAAAATCCCCCGGCGTTTTACTCTGCCCAGCCTTCTCCCTGGAACTTGGAGAATCTGACGGGGTCTGGATCAAACCAGGTTACCGGTAAACCCACCTTGCAGTATTCCTTTCTGGCCGGCTACCTGAACCCTTCGTGCGAAGCCGTAACGGACTGGGTGCTATTCCTGAATCAATATTTCTGGCTGCAGAGTCTCGTGGATTACCAAGTAGGGCGGGTCTTGACTGCGCTGCAAAATTCCGCGTTCGCCAATAACACGATCGTCATTTTCCTGTCCGATCACGGCGACTTTGCAGGGTCGCATGGCCTGCACGACAAAGGTGGCGCGGTGTATGACGAAGCGCTCAGCGTGCCGTTCTATGTCCAGTTTCCGGGGCAAACCGGATCGATTGCCATGAACCAGATGTGCTCCGGGGTGGACCTCTTCGGCCTGATTTGCGATTTGGCGACGGGTGGCAGCGGACAATGGCGGCTGGCCTACCCGGACCAGGCGAACCGGCAGTCCATGTGGAGCTTTCTATACAACAACAGCAGCGAGACACGTGTGGCGCCGTCAATCGGGCTTCCATACATTTTCCATACGTTCGATCAGTTCGTAACGATTCCAGGCACTACGAAGGTTCACATCGTGTGCATGCGGACGAAGTCGAGTGCCGGGGGCAAGCTGGCGTTGTATTCGGAGTGGGCTCCTTGCACGACCTATCCGGACAGCACGCCGCCCGACGTGGAATTCTACAATTACAGCACCAACCCCACCGAGTTGCTTAACGACGCCACCAATCCGAGCCTCCAGAGCACGCTCCAGAATTATGCGGCGGCGATGGGCACTCTGGGGGCGCAATCGACAGGATTGACCGCAAGCGAGCTGAACCGGCCGCTGATCGGGACCGGCACGGATGGCAATCCACTGAGTCAGGCACAAGCCGCCGCGCAGATGGCGTACGTCAATTACGCCAGCGGCACAAGCGCGTGTACCGGAGTATAGTCTGGGGCTTATTCTCCTAGGTCGGCTATGCCTATTCTCGTAAACGGCGAGTTGATTCCGAAGGAACTGATCCGGGAAGAAGAGCGCAGGCTAGCCCAACTCTCGGAGTGGCAAGGCCTCGCGGAGGGCCTCGACAAAGGCGTGCGCATGCGGGAGGCGGCCGAGCAATGTGCAATCGATCGCGTCCTGCTGCGGCAGCAAGCCGACCAGGACACGCGCCCGATCGATCCCGCCCTGCTCGCGAGCCAGGTGCAACATCTGCGGACGGCCAACGGCTGCCGCGTAGTGTTCGATGACGGCCCCCTGCAAAGGCAGATCGAGGGGCAATTGCGTCTTCAACGCACCATGCATGAGCTAATGGGCCCGCTTCCGGAGCCCACGGACGACGAAATCGCGCGCTTCTACAAAGCGCAGCGCCGAAGTTTCCAACGGGAGGAGACCATACATGCCGCGCACATCGTGAAGCATGTGGATGAGACGCATCCGGAAGAGGAGGCGCGCGCCGGCATCGAGGCCGCGCTCGCTGAGTTGCAGCGCGGCGAGACGTTCGAAGCAGTTGTCGAGCGCCATTCGGATTGCAAAGGGAACGGCGGCGATCTCGGCTCCTTCCAGCGGGGCGAAATGGTGGACGAGTTCGACAACGTCGTGTTTGCGATGAAGCCGGGAGAGTGTAGCCCGATCTTCCGCTCGCCGTTCGGGTTTCATATAGCCGAGGTCCGTTCCAGGGCGCCGGCCGGCATTCCGGAGTTGCGCGAGGTGAAGGACATTATTGGCCGTTTCCTGATGTCCATGCTTGAGCAAGACGCGGCCCGCCGGGTTGCCGAGGCGTTACGCGCGCGCGCCAATATCCGGCGGATTTCGACGCGCGAAGCCGAGGAACTTGCTCACCCGCGAGTGGCCGGCTGATGTCTCTGCCTCCGCCGCCATGCTGTGTGCCCACCAGGGCACGGCTCCTGCAACTGAATGAGTCGCGGCGAAGCTCCGCGGAGCGCAGGCGGGTCACCGCGGGCTCCACGGCGGATATGGTTCTTCTGGACGGCGGCCGGTTTCTCATGGGAAGTGAGTTGCCAGATGTTTATGCCAGCGACGGAGAAGGGCCCGTCCGCGAGGTTACCCTGGATCCTTTCTATATCTCGAAATTCCCGGTGACCAATGAACAATTTGCGGAATTCGTCGGGCACACCGGCTATGTCACGGAAGCGCAGAGCTGGGGTTGGTCATTCGTCTTCCGGAATCACGTGCCGGAAGCGCAACGGGGACCCGCGGTGGGCGCGACGCCCTGGTGGATCCGCGTGGATGGCGCCGACTGGGCGCATCCGGAAGGTCCGGACAGCACGTCCGCGGCGCGTCCGCATCACCCGGCTGTCCAGGTTTCTTGGAACGATGCCCAGGCCTACTGCGATTGGGCCGGCCTGCGCCTGCCGACGGAAGCCGAATGGGAATGCGGCGCCCGAGGCGGCCTCGCGCAGAAGATCTACCCGTGGGGTGACGACCTGATGCCCGGCGGGCGCCACATGTGCAACATCTGGCAAGGCTCATTTCCGGATGTCGACCTGGCGGAGGACGGCTTTTCCGCGCCCGCGCCGGTGGACACCTTCGAACCGAACGGTTACGGCCTGTTCACGGTCGTCGGCAATGTGTGGGAATGGTGTGCCGATTACTTCGATGCGCACTGGCATCAGACCGCTACCCGCGTAAACCCCGTGGGTCCGCCGGCCGGAACGACGCGGGTCATGAAAGGGGGGTCGTACCTTTGCCATGCGTCTTTCTGTTTCCGCTACCGGAACGCCGCGCGGACGGCAAATACTCCCGAGAGTGCTACCGGAAACATCGGATTCCGCGTAGCGCGGGATGTGTAGACCCCAAATCGAGCGCCCGCGCCGTGTGTCTAACAGGCGGCCCCAAATTATTTCAGTGTTTAAGGTATAATTAGCTGTTAAGATGCGATCCGCCTCTCCAGCCGTCCCGTCCATCGAGTTGCACGGGTGGGATGCGCCCACACAGTCTTGGCATGGGCCGGATGAACTGGCATACAACGTGGCGCCGTGTCGCGGCATCCTGAATCAACTGCGCAAGCTGCCGGGGTCGTGGTACGGCCGCCTGCACTCGCACCGGCGACACGAGCTGATGCTGAACTTCTGCGCCTCCATCCACGACCTTGGGGATGCCGGCCTGGCGGTGATCGATATGGATGGCTCGCCCGGCGGGCCGCTGCAAATCATCCTGGTCGTGCCGGCGCAGCGGCTGCCGAGAGTCAGGCCGGACCTGGCCTTCGAGTTCGTCTCTTTCGTGCGCTTCCTGGAGGGCCCGGAAACAGTGGGATCGGAGCTGGCCATTCACGACTACATCCAGAACGTGTTGGCCCGGGTTGCGGAGCCGAAGACGCTGGTGTTCTCGCTCGAAAGCCGCCACGTGCTTCCCGAGTACCACATCGTGCTCTCCGAGCAGGCTGAAAGACTGGCAATGAGCATGATTGCATGGACCGCTGAGAAGGACGAGGTGCAGGATTCCAGTCCTAGAACACAACGCGCCAGTTGCTGATTCGGGTTCCCCTAGTTTCCGCTTCGGTGGGTCGCGGCTCGCCCGTAGCTCTCAGCCACCACTTACCGGCGGTGGCAGCCGATTCCGGCCCCACTGATGGGTAGGTGGATATGGGAAATCTTCAGGTCAATTCCAAGTAATGCCTCCAAATCCTAACGGCTCTCGGCAAAATCCGAGGGACGTCAGGATTGCCGCAAGCGGGAAACAGAACTAGTATCTGCATAAGTGCTGGTAGTAATATGCTGCATGCGACGGACGAGGCCGACGAGATGAGCCGTTCCGGTTTGGTACTGGAAGCCGAGGCGGGCATACATTTCGTCTGCCGTGGAGTGGATTATCGCTTCACTGAACCCAACTCCTGTCCCGAAGGTCTTTCGAAGGTCCCTGGCATTTATGCGGTCCTGGTCGCGGACGAGAATTGTAGTCCCAGCCGGCTGCGGGTCTTGTATTTTGGCCAGACGGACGATCTATCAAGCGCGGTGACGCGAGGCAGCAGCCGGTATAAGGAGTGGCTCCGGAGAGCCAGGAACAGACCCCTGCGTGTGTCGGTCCACGTTCTACCGGCGACCTCAAGCGAGACGGAGAGGCGGGATCTGGAGCTCGGTTTTATCGCAGCCTATCAGCCAATCTGCAACCAGGGATGGTAGGGCGCCTGCTGGGCAACTCTCGCAGTGAGACACGACGTGCAGCCGGTCGTGCTCCGCGTCGATCCATCAACCCTGCAGGCCATGGACGCCCCATTTCGTGCCTTGCGTTAGCGCGCGGACGGATGGCGCCCTGCGGCGGCCGGACACTTGATGCGTTTCGCGCTTTCCAGGCCGCACCCTTCTCGAGTGACCATCACGTTCCGCTAGGAATCACACAAACGGCTCGATGTCCATGTCGATGTTGGCGCGGCGAGATTATGGCGTATCAATACAAGTCGATGATGTCGCACGAATACAAGTCGATCATGTATCGCCGAACTCGGCGTAGCGCATCCCCCACCCAATCCACTCCCGCTTCGCACGTTGGAGCTACATTAAAGACATGCCCAACCTCCGCGGCGCCCGGGCCCGGGCGGGCACACGAAAGGCATTGCCATGGACAAACGTTTCTCGCGTCGCGAACTCTTCCACACCGCCGCACTGGGGGGTGGGACCCTGCTGGCGGCCCAAACCGTCCTGCTCGCCCCGCAGCCGCTGAGCGCCAGCCCCAACCCCGTACCACCCAGCGAGCGCTTGCGCTTTGGCATGATCGGCGTCGGGATGCAAGGGTCCGGCCTGTTGGCCAATGCCATCGGTCTGCCAGGAATCGAGTGTGCCGGCGCGGCTGACCTATACGATGGCCGTCACACGCTGGCCAAAGAGATCACCGGCAACGCAAGCCTGCCCACTACCCGCCGTTACCAGGAACTGCTGGACCGCAAGGATATCGACTGCATCGTCGCCGCGGTGCCCGATCACTGGCACATGCGCGTGGTGGTGGACGCGTGCAACGCGGGCAAGGACATCTATTGCGAGAAGCCTATGTCGCACGCCGCCGCGCAGGGCTTCGAGATGGTGGCGGCAGCCCAAAGAAACCAGCGTATTGTGCAGATCGGCTCGCAACGCGTCAGTTCCGTGCTGTGCGCCAAGGCACGAGAGATGTATCACGACGGCGCGATCGGCGATATCGAGATGGTCGAGCTGACCTTGGGACGCAACGATCCCACTGGCGCATGGGAATATCCGCCGCCTTTCGACCTTTCACCCGAGAATCTGGACTGGGAGACTTGGCTGAACGACGCGCCCAGGATTCCGTTCGATAAATACCGGTTCGCGCGCTGGCGCTGCTGGAAGGAGTACGGCACCGGCGTTGGCGGGGACCTCATGGTGCACCTGATCAGCGGCATGCTGTACACGCTGGGATGGAACGAGCCGCCGCGCTCGGCTTCGGCGTTAGGAGGCATCTTCCGCTGGAAGGACGGACGCAACATGCCGGACCTGCATGCCGTGCTGTTCGACTATCATGGCGTCCCGGTATACGTCCGCCTGGGCTTGGGTACGGAGACTCCCGAGTTGGCCCGCTTTATGGGCCCGAAGGGCATTCTCGACGCGACTGGGTCCGAACTGCACCACTCTCCGCAGACGGGCGAGGATACCGGGCCCAGCTACTACTCAGGTGGATTCCCGGCGAAGATGCGCGAGGAATACGTGACGAAGTGGCACCGGGAACACGATCCCGCGCCAGGCCGGGAGTCGATTGCGGATGAAATGGTCTATCGTGGCAACGACTGGGACGACGTCCGGCCGCACCTGTGGAACTTTTTTCAGGCGGTGAAGACGCGGAAACCGGTTGCGGAAGACGCGGTCTTCGGCAATCACGCGGCCATCGCCTGCCACATGGCCAATGAGTCGTACTTCCGGAAGAAGCCGGTCTTCTGGGACGGCGCTTCCCACGACATCGCCGGCTAGCCGCGCCGGAGCCTGGCCTACTTCAGCACCCGTATGCTGCCATTCGACGTCGAGAGCTCGATCGTCGGACCGCCCGCCCCAATCTTGCCCTCCAGGTGATGCTTGCTGAGCGTGCCCTGGGTCTGCACATCGAATTCGGTCGAGATGGACGAGTTGCTGGCGTCCGCGATCAGGTTCGCCCCCACATGTTCGGGCAGGTGAACGGTGATTCCACCGTTGGTGGTGGATGCGCGGATCTCATTCTGGTTCATAGCATCCAGGGTCACCTCGATGGGGCCATTGGACGTCTCCAGTTTGACGGGGCGGCTGGCTTCGGGTTTCGTCAGGTGCACGCGGATGCCTCCATTCGTGGTTTCGGCTTCAAACGAGCCGCGCACGTCCTCCGCATGCACATGACCGTTTGTGGTGTGCAGAACCGCGCTGCCTTCCAGGTCTTGGACGTCGATTCCACCGTTGGAGGTCTGCGCGTCCAGGCTGCCGTGCAACTTCTCCGCGCGCACGCCTCCGTTGGAGGTCTTCAGCCGCGCCGGCCCTTCGAGATCGGTGGTGTGAATCGATCCGTTCGTGCTGGCGACCCGCTCCAGTTCTGTGCGCCGGGGAACCTTAATGATGTACTTGGCGCCCATATTCCCGCGCCTGTCCGAAGGCCTGGCCGTCCGTACGTGAACTGAATCGGCAGTGTGTTCCACTTCGATCTTGAGGGCGTCCCGCAATTCCGCTGTGCGGGCGTATTTGCTGCCGCTGATATCCACCGTGTCCTGGTCCCAACCCGAAATCTCGATAGAGCCGTTGAAATTCTCCACCGACAGCCGCCCGCCCGGCTGCATCGGGTAGCTGTAGTGGAAATCCTGGCTGAAACGTTCCGAGCCTCCTATGTCCAGGTCATCGATGTCGCATCCCACGAATCCCAGAAGGCCGGCGGCCATAGACAAAACGAGCAATTGCTGCTGCATAGAGCACCTCACAGCCTAGATACGAGACCAAGCGGGAGTTTGTTCCCGCTGCGTGGCGCATGCCTTAGCGCGTGACGATGTGCGGACAATTGCGAGAGCGACGGCGCGAACTTCGCGCTGGGGGTGCGCGAGGCGCTTGGCATCACGGGTTATTCCGGCGGGTTGGGGCGACGGAATTCGGGCCGGGCCTGGCATGGTACGCGGCAAGCTAGGAAACAGCGAGGTAAGTGGCCGCCTTTCCGGCGACTCCCATCTGCTCCAGCATGCCGAGCATGTCCCAGTTCTGCCAGCCTTCAACTGCCTTTCCGCCGGCAACCCGAACGATACTGATGCCAGTCATGTGGATCGTCTTTCCGGTCGCAGGGATGCCCAAACCACGGCCGGAGTGCTTCCCCGTACACGACCAACGCACGCAGATGCGATCGCCCTCCGCGATGGTATCGTGGACGGTCACGTGAATCCCCTCCAGCGTGGCATTCAGGCGATCGAAGAATGGATAGAAGCCGTCCGGACCCACGGAATCGAGCCCCCCGTCATGAATCACGGCGTCCGGCGCTAGCATTTCGGGAATCGCATCGCGTCGGCCTTTGTTCCAGACCTCCTCGAACCAACGCCTTCCAAGGTCTCGTTCGTCTTGTGTCATGCTGTCCTCCCTATCGTTTAATGCTACTCCGGGCCGCCCCCACCCTACTCCTCGTGAATCACCTCGACGGGGTTCAACCGCGCCGCTACCCGAGCGGGATAGAGCGGGGCGGCGATGTTGCGAATGGAGGGAGCGGGTTTATTGGTGCGTCTGGCCTGCTTGGGCAAGGGGGACTCTCTTACGGTAGCGGATGGGAGGAGGGCGCGTTAATCACGCTGGCTGCGTCTGGCCATGGCCGGGTCATCGTACCTGTTCTATGAGCCAGAGTTCCGGCCAACCAGTCGCGCGTGATACGGGCATCCGGCGTGAATCGCCGCCGGTCGTTTCCAGCGCATGCGGCGATTCTTGGGTCGGGCCCCTTCGAGCAGAGATTCGTATTGCATCTGGCAGGGAACCGCTATACTATACGCTTGTATAGCATGATCGCCAAGCTCACGAAGCCGCAGGAATCGGTTCGGCGTTTCCTTGAGGAACGCAGTGAGAACGGTGAACCACCCCCGACATACCGAGAAATCAGCCACCACTTTGGCTACAAGAGCCCCAGAGCGGCGTCCGATC
>JBEKUO010000270.1:0-9217 GCA_049514955.1 Bryobacteraceae bacterium
ATACGCGTCGACTTACGCGCCGGCACATAGCACGCCACCAACGCAAGTCCCGCCAGCAGCAGCGGAGCACCCACCAGCAGAACCGGATCGGCGCCCTGCACACTGGCCACCGAAAAAAACATTCCCGACATCGCCCGTATTCCGGCCCAAGCGAAAGCCAGCCCGATAATAGTGCCCACCGTCACGAGCGTGGCGCCCTCCTTCATCACCAGCACCAGCACGTCGCGCTTCTGCGCGCCGAGCGCTAAACGAATGCCGATCTCATGCCCGCGCTGTGTCACCGAGTAAGCCGTGACGCCTACCAATCCCACCGCGGCCAGGATCAACCCAAACACGCCGATCAGGCCGTAGGTCCACGAAGCCGCCTTGAGCGTGGACATGAACTGTGCAATCTGTTCGATCATGCTGCGCGCATTGAACGGTGTAATGCCGGAGTCCATGGCGGATATTTCGCGCCGCACCGCGCTGATCGCATCCACGCCGGCCGCCCCCCGCACCATCAGCGTCACGCCCCGCAAAGAGGGTTGCGCGTAATCCGCCGGGTGTAGCGGGAAGTAAACCACTGGATGCTTCTTGCTTGCCACCACGTCTTCCGTCACGTCCCCAACCAACCCTACGACTTCGTACAGCTTCCGTCCCTTTCCAATTGCCCCTGCGCGAAAGTCGATGGTGCCCGGCCACGCTCCAAACCCGCCGGACACCTCATCGTTGCCTGCGTCGATGCGCCGTCCCAAGGCGTCTCCACCCTGCCAGTACGCGCGCACCAGCTCCTGGCTGACGATGACCGCGGTCGCGCCGTCCGTCTCGTCCTCTTTACGGAAGCCCCGGCCGGCAAGTATCCGGATGCCCGCAGTCTCGAAATAGTCCCGGCCCACCATGTGCTTGCGCGCCCAGTGCATCTCCTGCGAGCCGCTGCCAGCCGTCCCCGGGGTCGAAAACGTCACACCCGCGCTGCCGTCCAGCGCCACCGGCACCGTATCGGTAAGGCACGCCGCGGTCACCGAAGGCAAACTCTTCACACGGTCCAGCAGCTTCTGCAAAAACGCCGCCGCGCGCTCCGTGGAATAACCGTCGCGCACAGGATCCACGGAGATCAGGAAAAGGTTCCGCGGGTTGAACCCTTCCTGTATTCCAAGCGTGCTCTGAATGCCGAGCCCCATATATCCAGTAAGCAGCAGCAGAGTCAGCGACGCAGCCATTTGGCAGAGCACCAGCGCGTTGCGCAGGCTCAGACGCCGGTATTTGCGGAACTGTATATTGCCGCCTTCCTTCAGCGCGGGGGTAATGTCCGCACGCGTGGCCTGCAATGCGGGAGCCAGTCCGAATGCCAGCCCGGTCAGTGCGGTCACCACCAGCGTGAATAGCAGCGCCCGCCAGTCGGGGTTCAAGTCGAGGCTGACCGGAATCGGAAATGGCATGCGCAACTGTGACATCAAATGCATCAGCCACACGCACAGCACGAAGCCCGGCACGGCGGCGCCCGCGGCCACCAGCAGGCTTTCGGTCAGCAACTGGCGTATCAACCGTGCGCGGCTGGCTCCCAGCGCCAGGCGAACCGCGATCTCCGTGCGCCGGTCCGCCGCTCGCGCCAGCATCATGTTCGCGACATTGAAACAGGCGATCAGCAACGTCAGCCCGCCCATCACCATCAAGAACTCTCTGAAGAACGGCATATCCTGCTTGCGTACCGGCAGAACTTTGCCTCCGCTGAGCAGCAGCACCCGGCGGCCCTTGCGATCTTTATCCGCCTCGCCATAAGATTCCGCCAGTTGCTGCGCCACGGCATCCAGCTCCGCCTCCGCGGCGGTTTCCGTGACGCCCGGCCGCAAACGCCCGACGACTTGGAACATAGTCAGGTCGCGGCGTTCCAGCGCGTTGTCCGCCAGTTCCGGCGCCAGCCGCGCGTCCACCGAAAGGGGCAGCCAAAGATCCGCAACGAAGAGCGAAGGCGACGCGCCCAAAAACTCCTTCGGACCGACGCCGATTACCGTGCACGCGTACCCATTGACGCGCAGCGATTTTCCGATAATCGATGGATCGCCGCCCAGGTGTTCCTGCCAGAACCGGTAGCTGATCGCGACCGCCGGCGCCAGGCCCGGCTTGTCGGCGGCCGGATCGAAAAAGCGCCCCAACTGCGGACGCACGCCCAGCGTCGAGAAGTACGAAGGGGTGACCAAGTGTCCCCACGTGCGCTCTGTGCGCCCGCCGGACGAAACCCCGAACGGCACCGGCGCCACGTAAGCGAAGGTCGCGGAGAACAAATCGCCCAGCCCCCGGTAGCGCTTATATTGCGGATACGATGCCGGCGTCTGCAGCGCCACCAGCTCGCCTGGATTTCGAACTCCCGGCAGATCGCGCAAAAGCCCGTTCATCTCGCTGTAGGCGCAGGTGGCGATGCAGATCCCCATGCTGAGCGAAACCAGCGCGACCGCCGTGAATCCCGGAGAGCCGGCCAGCATGCGCAGCCCGTAACGTATATCCTGCCGCAGCTCGGCTAATTGTTTCATGGCAACTATATATCAATATATAGCGGCTGGGGCAGGCGCTTCCGCCTGCCAACGGCGAACTTCAGTTCGCCGTCCCCCCGGAGCACGAACCTCCGGAATGCAAGCCATTTCGCTGAAATTGCGATCGTCTCTTGGCCCACCTCGATCGCGAAGCCAAGGCGAGAAGGGTAACGAAATCCTCGCCGGAGCCCGCAACCTGGCCAGTAGCATGCGCGGACTCCCCGAGGATCTCGCCGTGAATCCGGAATACATGGAAGCGTTCGGCCACTGAAGAAGGGCCCTGCCTGGTCGATACCGGTCCCCTGGTCGGCTTCCTCGCATCGTTCGTGAGACATCCTGCGTGGACCGTCGCGCAATGGAACGGTTGCGCCCGCCACTCCTGACCTGCGAGCCGGTCCTTACCGCAGCGGCATTCTATCGTCAGGCCCGGCCCCTTCCGCTTCTCCTCGATACTTCAGTGCTGCGACAATGGGCAGCATGGCTTTGATCGTTTTCTTCCGGGGTATCAACGTTGGAGGACACAGGGCTTTTCGTCCGAGCGTCCTCGCCAAAGAACTGGGCAACTACGATGCCGTGAACGTGGGCGCCGCAGGCACGCTGGTCGTTCGCAAACCTGGCTCGCGCGCAAAGTTCCTTGCCGCATTGCGCCGGAAGCTGCCGTTTGAAGCCACCATCGCTTTCTGCGACGGCAGCGATCTGATTCGGCTGGAGATGGACAATCCGTTTGGAACTGAGCCGCCGCCGGCGGATGTTGTTCAGTTTGTGAGCATCCTGTCGGAGGCTGGACGCCCCAGAGTTTCTCTTCCGATTGCTCTTCCCGAAGGTGGGGAGTGGCTGGTGCGAATCATTGGCTCGAAGAATCGTCTCGTGTATGGGGTGTACCGCCGCCACATGAAAACGATTGGCTGTCTCGGCCAGATCGACAGGCTCTTTGGGGCGCCAGCGACCACGCGCAGTTGGAACACAATACTCTCAGTGCTACGGATTCTGAAATCCGATGGCCCCGGCAAGTAGACCGCCGGAGTTGGGAACGTGGATAGCCAATGATACGGCTGCGCCCGCTCGGAGCCTTTGGCCCAATCTGGGTGGAAACTATTCTGGCCGATAAATGGAATGCGTAAACGGTTGCGGGGGCGCGACGGTAGATGTACAATGCGGCTGTGCCGTCACCTGAAGGAAAATAGAACCATGACCGGAATCCAGTACGTGACTGATGAGAAGGGCCGCAAGGTCGGCGTTTTGATCGACCTGAAAACACACGGGGCCGTCTGGGAGGACTTCGCGGACGGGCTGATCTCGGAATCGCGCCGCAAGGAAAAGGGCATTCCCTACGAGCAATACCGCGCAACCCGCCGAAAACGCACCCGCCCGCGTGCCTAAGTACACTCTCGAAATCAAGCAGTCGGCGCAAAGGGAACTCGATGCCCTCGACGGTCCGCTATTCACCCGCATCGACGCGAAGATTTTGACGCTGGCCGATAATCCCCGGCCTGCGGGATGCAAGAAACTCAAAGGCTACAAAGATCAGTGGCGCGTCCGGGTCGGCGACTGGCGCGTGGTGTACATCATCGACGGCGCGGCGAAGTTCGTCAACATCACGCCCGTCGGCACCGCCGCGAGGTCTACGAGTAGGGATATTTCATGCTCTCCATATTGCAGTAGATATTTGCCACACCTCAACGCCAAGCATTTGCAGGGGGGCGACATCACCGCCAGAGCTTCTCGAACCGGGCCGGAATCCCCAAAGCGACCGCCTGGGCGTCGAACCGGAGAATGCGGCGCCCGCGGGCGATAGGCCGCCCCGAGGCGGCTACACGCGCACTTCCATCTTGATGTGCATTGCCTAACCGAGCTATCATCCCCATCTGGAGGTTCCCGGCCGCGGGACGGCCTCGGCGATCCATTCACATGTCTACCTCGCGCAGGCGTCCAGTCACGGCAGAAAAAACGCTTGCCGGCGCCGTCGCTGTCGTTGCCGGCGCGACACGCGGCGCAGGCCGCGGCATCGCTCGGGCGCTCGGAGAAGCTGGCGCCACGGTCTATTGCACGGGACGAAGCGTGCGTGCCAACCGCTCCCCGTACAATCGTCCTGAAACGATTGAAGAGACAGCCGAAATGATCGGCGCGGCCGGCGGCTCCGCCGTCGCACTTCGCGTCGATCACACAGTGGAGGAAGAGGTGGAGGCCCTCTTCCAACGAGTGGAACGCGAGCGTGGCCGCCTCGATGTGCTCGTGAACAGCATCGCCGGCGAAGACCCATCGATGGCACAGTGGTGCTCTTTTTGGAAGACGGACCTCAAGAATGCGGAGGCAGCCCTCCGGCAGTCGCTCCTGTCTCACATCGTCACAACCAAGCATGCGGCTCCCTATATGATTCGCAACCGCCGCGGGCTTATTGTGGAGGTGACGGAAAACGACGTGATCGGCGCCGGAGGCAATCCGGTGACCCAGACGGTGAAGTTCGCGCTCAAAGGGCTGGCTCTCAACATGGCGGCGGAACTACGCCCGCATGGCGTAGCCGCGGTTGCAGTTACCCCCGGTTTTCTCAGGTCGGAGACGATGCTGGAGCGATTCGGCGTCACAGAGGAGACCTGGCGCGAAGGCGGGAAGAAAGACCGGAACTTCCTGGAATCGGAGTCGCCGTTGTTCGTGGGTCGCGCTGTTGTAGCATTGGCCGGAGACCCGGCGATCTTAGAGCGTTCGGGACAGCTTTTCAGCTCCTGGGAGCTCGGGCGCGAATACCGATTCACGGACGCCGACGGACGGCGGCCGGACTGGGGCGCCAGTAAAATCGACTTCTCAAAGCATCCGGAACAGTTGCTCCAGCTACTGAGAACCGGATCGGAGATCCAGCTTCGGTGGTTGAGCGAGCTGCGGCGAAAGACGAAGCACTTTCTCACCCAGCTACCACAGACGAAGACCAAGGCTGTCCGCGGTACGCGGACGGGATAGGCTTGGATCCTCCCTGACGCCGCGGGGACGATCAACAGGGCGATGCCGGCGACGATCTCGGATTAGTCGCCCCTTCGCGACCAAGGGATGATCTATAGTCCAGAACGTCTGGTTCGGAACCATGCCCCGGGCCAAGGTCTGAGATGGCGACTACCCGCCAACATGCATTGCTTCCGAGTAGC
The DNA here is from genome assembly GCA_049514955.1 of Bryobacteraceae bacterium. Classification (GTDB taxonomy): domain Bacteria; phylum Acidobacteriota; class Terriglobia; order Bryobacterales; family Bryobacteraceae; genus Bog-159. Next base: position 5,642 of record JBEKUO010000270.1, read on the forward strand.
CGATCGGCTCAATAGCGTTCTAGCCCGCATTTCTCACAGACATTCGTGGTCATGGCGTGGCGCACGCACTCTTGCGTGCCCGTCGGCACTCGTGCCGACGCCCGCCCCTGACAGAGCGTTAGCATGCCTGCAGGGTGCCGGGAAGAGTCTCAACACGGCGCGCGCGAGTGCGTGCGCCACGTCATCGAGCCACACGTGAGAAATGCGTTCTAGATGCCAAACGGTGGCCGTTTTCAGACGACCGGTATTGACGCTGGCTTGCGTGCGGGCCGGCACACCGCCTAATAGCTACCCAGGCGCGTTTGCGATCCATCCCCTTTGCCGCGATAGAAAAGACACGCGATAGGAAACGACAAAAGAGGCGAAATCGCGCAAGAACGGCTTACGCCGCCCGCCTTAACCTGTGTTCGAGGAGAAGACATCCATGCCTGCCAAACCTAGTCGCAAACGTTTACCGTTCTGGCCGGCGTGGGCCAGGCCAGCCCGAGCTCATTCCGCAGAATCGTGAGCTTTCGGCGAGCCTGCGCGGCATAGTGCTGGTGTCCTGTCCCTCCGGCTGGAACTGGCTTGTCGCGATGGCTGAACGCCATTCACACTTTATAAACCGAGGATGACCTTTACAACCCGCCTGCGACGCCGGAAACTGAAGTGATGGCCAAACCGCTATCCGACTTGGAAGCAGTTGTCCTGTGCCGCACTCATCAGCCTTCCCACGACGAGATTCGCCGAATCGTCGAATGGGCTTTGGCCTGTCCCACGCCGGACAAACTCGCACCTATCCTGGTGTTGTTCACGCGCCACTACGCCTCCTCACAGTACCAAGTGCTCAACGAGCTTTATGACGCTTTGGCGCGGTGCGCCGTCTTGGACGCGACGCCGCTCTGGGAGTGCGTCAACGGCGACTACGATACAGGCCGCGTCGGCGCGGCGCTTCAAGTACTGTACCGGATCGGCGCAGAGACATCCTGTTCGGTTTGCCATCTCGATCGGAGCGAGTTGGCGGCGTATGAAACGCGCCGTTCCACCTGGCCAGCGGAGCGCGACCAGTTTCCGATCGCTCCGGGTAAGGTTGATCTGTCCGATGCGGAGGCGCACGCAATCTGCAGGTCCTTCAAGCCAACGCTCGCCGACATGCGCCGGGCGCTGGACTGGGCGCTCGCGGCCCCTTCGCCCGGCAAGGTTCCGCATATACTTATCCTCCAGACGGAGAACTTTGCCTTCTCGAACGACCTCCATGAGCGGATGATTGCGGCGCTCGCGGCTTGCGCGGCTGACGATCCACTGCCGCTGCTCAGGACGATTGCCGAAGACTACGAGGAGTACCGCATCTGGGCGGCCACCAGGGCATTGCTGGCCGTGGCGTCACCGGGAATCCTGGCTGGGCTGGCAGCCCTAACCCCGGAGGCCATCGAGTGGATGGCGCGTGACGAGATTGCCGCGGCCGCCAAGCGGCACGGCATCAGCATCCCTAACGAGGCGCGAGGACTCTCGGAACGGGAAAGGGCATGTCACCCGCATCCCGATCTGGAACGGCGAAAGCAGTCCTGGCCGAAAGAGTTCGATCGCCTGCCGCGTGAACCGCGACACTACACCATTGGCGGCGGGCGACCCGAGTGCTCTTATTCCACAGAGACCACACAACTGACGGAATCGTTGGAACGCATTCGCGCATGGGGAGAGGCCAATCGCCGGAACATTGCGCGCGACCTCAATCCCGGACTCACTCAGGAGCAGATCCTCGAACTCGCGTCTCAACTGCCGTGCCCCCTGCCCGCGGAAGTCTGTGAGCTCTATCGCTGGCGGAATGGCTCATCCACCTGGAGTTCGCTTGACACCTGGAGGCCGTTTCGTCCGCTGGCGGAATTGATCGAAAGGTATCACGAGGAAACCGAATTCGCGCGGGATAACCCCGAATGGTGGAAGATTGAGTGGCTGCCCCTATTCGACGAAGGGAAATCGAAGGTGATCGCGATGCTGCCAGCAGGGGCCTCGCTAACGGCGCCGATCTATGAGTACTACACGGAGGAGGGGATCGGTCCCAATCCCGCGTACCCCAGCTTGACAGTCATGATGGCAGTTCACGCGGAAGCATACGAAGAACTGGGCGTGGTGGCGGAACCCGACTGGTTTAATGCTGCCGTCGCGGCGGTCGAGCGCGCTCGCAGCCGCCATGGCATCCAATCATCCGGACGTTGACCATGAGCCTGTTCCGAGCGTTTACGCTGCACTTTCGTTATCTCGCGTTCGAACCCGGCAAATATCGCCAGCAGGCCGGCCACATTGCTCGACCTGCCGGCGTGGTCCGATCAATCTTACGACTTTCCGGCGTGGTCGCCATATTCCCAGTCATAGGGCACGCCGGTGTCGCCGAGGATGAACTTGACCAGATCGCCGAAGCCCGCTTCGGAGCGAACATCGTTCGACAGGATCACGACGCAACGCTGACCGGCCTCGATGCAGACCATGGTGTTGGCGGTCTGGCCGTCGTGTCCGCCTTTGTAGAAACCGTGGCCCTGCGGGCCGTCGAAGACGGTGACGCCTAGGCCCGCGTACAAGTCCTTGCGCTGATCGCTCAGCGGCAAGTCGGGGAGGAAGAGGGGGAACTGGTGGGCAGTGGCGATATGCAAGTGCGGCTTCGTCATTTCGGCGCGTGAGGCCGCACTTAGGCCGTCGCCGCGCACCAGGGCGGCGGCAAACTTCGATAGGTCCGAAATCGTGGTATTCATGGAGCCCGCCACACGCACCTTGCTGCGCTTGCCATTTGCCTGCGGCTGACCCTGATCGTTCCACCCATCGGCCACATTGGTTTCCAGACCGTTATGCCACACTAGGCTCGTGCGGGTCATCCCCAGCCGGTCGAAGTTGGCCTTGGTCAGATCGCCGACATCGAGCCCCAACCCCTGCGCCTTCCGGCCGTGTTCGATGACGAATTGCAGCAGGATGAAACCTTCGCCCGAATAGCTGAAGCGTGTGCCGGGTTCAAAATGGATGTGCAGCTTCTGGTCGGGTTCGATGAACCAGAAGTTGCTGAAGCCGGTGGAATGCGTCAAGCACATACGCGGCGTGATCTTCTCCCAGCGCGAATCGTCAGTTAGATCCTTATAGGGCCCGTACTTGTCTGGGAAAACCGGATCGGGGCCATAGCTCGGCAGCGGCTTGTCGAGATCGTCCTTTAGAGGCGTGTCGAGGTTGAGCTTGCCCTGATCGACCAGTTGCATCACCGTGTATGCAAACACTGTCTTGGTGAGCGACGCGCCGTACATAACAGTGTCAGTGGTCAGCGGATCTCCCTTGGCGTCACGGACACCGTAGGCGTGGGCATAGCCGGCCTTGCCGTGATCGATGACCGCAACGGCCATCCCCTTGGCATGGGTGAGGGTCATGATCTTGCTCACCTCGGCGTCGATGGCGGCGCCATTGGGTATCGTTTGTGCAACACCCGCGACGGGAAGGCAGAAGGCAGCGGAAAGCACAGCCAAGAGCGGCAGAACGCTTTTTCTCGTTCTCATGGTGACAGTCCCTTCAGAACCGCTGACCAATGATCGTTTCACAATGGTGGACCCTCCAGGGCCTGAT
>JBEKUO010000271.1:0-9209 GCA_049514955.1 Bryobacteraceae bacterium
CATGCACCCAGCGGTAAAGCTCCATGATGTGCGCCCTGCCGAGCCACGCCTGCTTGGAGGAAAAGTCGCGGATGACCTTGAACACGTAAGGAAACGAAGGAGGCGAGAACACAATCATGGCCATGCCCACCCGGCCGGGCGCCGGTGTGAACCGTTCGCCGGTTTCCTCCAGGTGGCGCCGCAGCCGCTGGTTGAGCGCCACGCGCGCGGGATGCGTGAAACCCAGCACGGCGCACATCGCGGGATGGCCGCGCTCCGGCGCCAGGCTGTCCAGGAAGCCGAGCACTTCCCGGTATTGGCCGGTGCGCACATGGAACGTGGAGCGTGTGGAGACAAACAGAATGTTCCGCATGTCCTCTTTGCCGGTCAGAACGGCATCCACCGCGATGCCGCGGTCTTCATTCCGTAGCGCGAGGACCACCGGCAACTCGCCCCGCGCGGAACGCAGCTTCCCTACCAGATAGGCTTCGCGGTCCCGGAAGAACACCGGCTCGAGCATCTGCAGATCGCGCGGAGGATCGTCGCCGATTTGCCGCCGCCAATCGTCCTGCAGCCGTCCAGCCACCAGCTCGGCATCCCGCTCCGCGTTCTCAAAGGGCGCCTGGAACGCGCAGTTCTTCAGCACCTCGCGGATCGGCCGGCTCCACTGTTGGGAGCTCACGCGGTACAGCTTCCAAACCGTATGGGGGCTGCGGACGTGCGAACGCTCCGCCAGACCATCGTCGGCGTATTCAACCGGCACATCCTGCGCGTCGAATGCGATCCGCATGGTGGAGTAGAAGAAAGTGAGCGCCACATCCGCGTCATAGTCGTCGAAGACGCGTTCCAGGAAGACCTGCCGCGCGCCCATCCAAAAATCCTGGCGCGCCAGCCGCTCGGGAAACAGGCGCTGCATTTTTCGCCAGGTACCGTTCACCGCATCGCGGTAGAGTTGAACGCGCCGCCCGGCGTCCAGAGCGCCCTGGGTCCAGGCGCGATTCTCGAAGGCTTGCTGGGCCTTGGCGGTGAGCGCATTGAATTCGGAGAGATACCCGCGATGGGCGCCCAAAATCAGTTCGGCGGCGCGCTGTGCGTCAGCCTGCGCATCGCCGGAGAGCGCCTGCAGCGGTGGCGCCTGCCCGGGCGGGAACAGACGGCGCCAGGCGGCGTGACGCGACTTGGCAGCGTTGATCGCAGGCATGATTGGAACATAACACCGGATGCCGCTCGCCGTGCGCTGCTTGGCGACTCGCGGCCGGGGCGCGAGCTAATCGCGCCGAAGACACAAATGAGTACGCCCTTCGCGCCCGTCGATTGGGACGAAACGTCCGCGCTCTGTACCTCGGTGTTATAAGGCTTTTGTAACAGCCAGTTAGCCGCACGGCTGCTCCTTCCCCGACTAATTCAGGCGAACGTTCTGCGCACTTTGTCGTCATTTTGTCTTGAATTAGCGTGAATTCAGTGAAACCAAGCGAATTCACGCTTGACACGGCCAACAAATGGGCGTAGACTGGCTCGCAAAGCTAGTTGAGCTTGGAGGAAGCGCAATGCGCAAAATGAGCCCCCCCCGGTTACGCAACCTTTGCTGTAATCCTATGCTGGCTGATTCTGGGCGGCCACCCAGCAGCGTCCCAGACGGCTCCAACTTTGCCCCCAAATGCTGACGATGGCTCGCCCTGGGGAGGTGTGCCCGTGACGTCAACGACGCCCGGCGCGCCGCCGAGCGGAAGCACCAGCTTCTGCGTTACGAGCGGCAACGCGGATCCCTGTGTGATCACGGGCCAATATAATCGCTACCGGACTAGCACCAATGCCAAGGAATCGAGCCTCGCCAGCTTCAGCAACGCGAACTTCGGCTTGGCCTATTTCTATCAGATCAATCATCCGGCAACCGGAGGTAACTTCACCTGGGAGCCGGTGATCGCCCAACCGCTTTATGCCACCAACGTGACCTACGGTGGGACTACGCACAACATGCTCATCGTCGCCTCGCTGAACGATTATGTGTACGCATTTGACACTGGAGCAACCAGCACCAGCAACGTGGTCACGCCCCTGTGGTACCTCAACCTCATCGGCGGGACAAACGCTGCGACGCACTGCCTATCAGGCGGGCAGGCATTTTACAACACCCACGATGGCCTGCCTGGGGCCGCCAATCTGCCCTACTACGGCGCCGTTGCTACTCCGGTCATCGATGACACGGCGACGACCGATCCGACCGCGTTTGTGGTGTCGGCATGTACCCTTTCGGGAACAGGCGTAACCACGATACAGTGGTTCCTCGACGCCGTCGATCTGACGACCGGCCTGAGCGTGGCCACGCAGGCCATAACGGACACCAACTTCAAGCCATCCAATCAGTTGTCGCGGGCGTCGCTCCTGCTGAGCCACCCCTCCGGGGCCGGCACCTCGCCGTACATTTACATCGCGTTCGGCGCAGGCGTCAAGGAGATCGGGGCGGAAAGCGGTACCGATCAGTGGCAGTACTCTGGGGCGCTATTCGGCTATTCGTACAGCTATAGCTCGAAGACGTTTACGCCCATAACCTCCTCGCCCTTCTATACGGAGTGCATGGCCACGTCAGGCTGTCCGTCGACCGGGGTGTTCCCCTCCCCTGTCTATACGAATTTCGATGACGCGGGCTACCCGGCGGGCCCAGCAGGGCCCACAGGGTCTGACACCAGCCGCTACTGCTCGATCCCCACAACTGGCCCTAGCAATTGCTCGCCTGGCTCGAACTGGGGCGTTAACGGTGGCGGCCTCTGGCAGTCTTCATCGGGACCTTCCTCAACCTCCGCGGCAAACGTTTACGTCGCCTCGGGAAACGGCGCCTTCGCCTGCGCGGGGAGCGGACCGAATTGCGCTATCTCCAGCCCCGTAGACTATTGGGGCGAGACGGCGATGCAGTTCCCTGCCGGCAATTCGGCGTCGCCGATGACCCCCCAGGACTTCTTTACCCCGAACACGCTGCGGTACACATGCCCGTACGGAACAACCTGCAGCGCCAACATGCCCAACAACTCGACCTTTGTCACCGACCCGCTGGTCACCACGTCCACTACGACCTACCAGAGCGAGGAATTGAGCCGTCTGGACCTCGATCTGGGAGTCGGCGGAGACGTCATCCTGCCCCATTCGGCTCCTAGTATCTCGACGCAGCCGTTCTCGATGACCAGCGACAAAAGCAGCTATCTTTACGTGATGCCCCCGGCGGTTGGAGAAACCGGACTTACAACCGGCGGCCTGGGCCAGTTCCAACCAAATGACGCAGGACTCAACGGCAGCGGCCTGACCTACACTACGCAGACCCCGTTTCAGATCAATCGGGAGCCGGCTTCGGGATACCCAGTCTGCGAGATCGTTACCTCCCACGGCAAGGTGACCGGCTCCTGCGATGAGGTGCACGAGCTTGCCTGGTTCTCCACCTTCAAGCCAGCCGATAGCTCCTTTCACGACCTGCTGGTCGTATGGCCGGCCAACGAATCGGTGGAAGATTTCCTCGGCACCATGTCTTCCCCATACACCAGTTTTTCGTTCGGGACATCGCCCCAATTTGATCCGTGCCCGCTCCCGTTTAGCTCACTGAACTGCACGGTCAGCATATCGAACCCAGATCCGCCGTTTCCGCGCTCCTCGTCGGGGTCAGCCGGCGCACCGATGGCGGTTGCGCTCAACATAAGCAATACCAGTCCTTCGTCAAACGCGTCTTCTGTGTGGGCTGTCGTACCTCAATTGAACGGCGCGGGAGGATCTATCGGCGCTCTCTACGGTTATAACCTGGCCGCGGACCCGACAAGTTCGTCGTTCGGGAGCCTCGGTACAGCGCCCATATGGCACTGGAATCCGCAGTTGGACACCGGAACGCAATGTACCAACGTCCCATCAGGTATAACTGCGTGGTTTCCCCCAGCTTTCACTGAGCCTACGCTGGCCAACAACCAACAAAATGGGACGTCGTCCACCGGCGCTGTGTATGTTCCGACGGCCTGCATAGTAGACGACGGCAACCAATCGACATACAAGAGCTGCGCCGATGCGCAATTTAATCACAGCGCTACTCTCCTTAGCGGTGTGCTAACGTTCGCTACGTGCCATTAAACATTTCTTTTTCGGGGTAATCATGCTAAGAAAAGTACTCTTCCTGCCACTCATCGCGTCGGCATGCTTTGGCCAGAGCGGCACTCCCGTCTTTAAGGTGATCTACTCGCCTCCTTCTGGCGGCACCATCGGCTACTTACAAGACCTGGTTGAGGTCCAGCCGGGCCTCTTTTATGCCCTGAGCACCCGGGCCACGAATACCTCCGGCGCGACCATCTTCTCAGTTACCAGCAGCGGAACGTTTAAACCCATCTACTCATTCCCCTTCACCAGCGGCACCAACGTGGAAACCCTCGTCCAGAGCTCGAACGGACTGCTCTATGGCTCCGGTTATTCCTCCTATAACTTCTATTATTCCGTCTCTCCGTCCGGAGAAAACCTTCAGCAGTTCGCGTTTCCGGGCCAGCATCCGCACCAGTGGGGGTCAGAGAACTGGACGATCACGGCACCCCCTGGGGAATTCTACGATAAAGCTGGCATGAACGTTGGAAATTCCGTAATTCAGGGCTTTGCGCGGATCGAGGAGTCCGGCAAGATCACCATCCTGCATCAGTTCTCTGCGACCGACGGATACCCGGACCCACAGGCAAACATCGTCTACGGCCCCGACGGAAACATCTATGGCATCGGCAACCAACAGTATGGCACCGCACCCCCGGGCTTCATCTACCGGTTCACACCTGCCGGGGTCTACTCGATACTGCTGAATTTCCCGCCCTTTCCTGGGAGCGGCCTCGGTTATCCATTAGTAGCGGCTTCCGATGGCAACCTGTATGGCACCTTTCCCGCGGGAGGCACTAACAATACCGGGTATGTCTATCAGGCGAGCCTATCCGGGCAATACCAAGTCATGGCTAATTTCCCCGCCCACGGCATGGTCCAACCCGGTGGCACGCTCCTCGCCGCCGCCGACGGCAATGTCTACGGCACCACCAACTCGAACGATATTTTCCGCTACGATGTGGCGAAGAAGGAGCTTTCGAAGGTCTACTCCGTGCCGGAGTCGGGTGCTCGTTGCTATTGCCAGCTTATCGAAGGCATGGACGGCAAGCTCTATGGCCTCGGAGCGGTCGGCGGTCCTTTCCCTGGCATCGGCTCGATTTTCAGCCTGGATATCGGCCTGCCTAAGCCGCTGCCGCTCGTTTCCGGCTTGTACCCGGCATCCGGAACGGTAGGCCAGAAGGTCGTCCTCTGGGGGAATTATCTGCTGGGCGCGACGTCGGTCACGTTCAACGGCACGCCCGCCGGCACGGCAGTCTCCACGTCGATGCAATCCGTGGTGGCTACTGTCCCCCCGGGCGCGATCAGCGGACCGGTCACCGTGACGACTGCCAACGGGTCGTTCACCACCACACAGGCCTTCACAGTGCAGTAATCCCGCCGATCGCGCGCGCGGCAAGAACGGCCGGGGTTCGCAGCTTCACTCCGGAACTTCAAGCGGCGCGCGATTCCCCGGAACGGCCAGGTTCCCAGTACCGCGCAGCTTGCTCCGGCGCTTCAAATAACCCGCCTCTTCAAGAATCTGATCCAGTGTGTCCAGCCTTTCCGCTTCGTCCAAGAACAGCCGGACTGCTTCCTTGAGATTCGAAAGGGCCTTTTCCTTGGTGCCGCCGCAGGAGGATACGTCCAGCTCGGGGCTGTGCGCGACGAAAGTCCTGCCCTCGTTGAGAATCTGCGTGGTGAACTGAATCTCCATGCCCTTATGGTCGATCGATCTGAAGCGGAAGTCTAGTCGCTGTAGCCCTCCAGGCGGTCGCTACGGTCGCCAGAAAACGAAGCTCTCGGCCGCCACAGAAGCCGAAAGCCCTTGGGTTATAATATTTCGCATCGAAGGACCCCAAAAGATAGGGAGGCTGTGTGATTCGTCTGTTCTGCTCTCTGCTGCTAGCCGCGCTGCTTCACGCCGGCACTCCGCCCTTTCGGGCACGTATGGAGAGTGGAGACTCAGGCTGGACCGCCGTGCGCGGGTCCGTTGCCGTGGACCCCGCCGCCCTCCACGAGAACGGCAAGTCGCTACGGGTCGAACCCGCCAATTCGAGCGACGCCTGCGTGCGCTCCGCGCCCATTTCCCTCCACGTGGGAAAGAGCTATGAGCTAAGCGGCTGGGTCCGCACCGAGAACGTGGAAGTGCGCGATCTTTCCCGTTCCCCGATCGCCACGGGCGCCGCGCTGACCATGGCGTCCATGCCGTTCGATGTGCACTCCGCTTCGCTCGGCGGCACGCGGCCGTGGACTCGCCTGACGCTGCGTTTCGTGGCCAGCCGCGCCGAAGACCAGATTCTGCTCACGGTCGGCAACGGCGGCGCGTTCCATGGCAAGGCATGGTTTTCCGGCGTCACGCTCGATGAAGTGTCCGCCGCCGGCGATCCGCCCGCCGCCGCGGTCCGCACCTTCGGCCCGGCGTACCGCTACCCGGCTGACGGCTGGATCTATCTGCATATTGAAGGCCAGCCGTATGAGCGCGGATACCAGCACGGTCACTTGATGGCGCGCGAGATTCCGGAGTACCTGGAGCGCTGCGCCGCGGTGCTGGGCGCTAAAGCCGAAACGGAAAGCTGGGACCAACTCCGCACCGCGGCAAACGCTCTCTTCCTGCGTGGATTCGACCGCGAAATTTTGGAGGAAATGAAGGGCATCGCCGAAGGAGCGTCCGACGCCGGCGCGAAGTGGTTGGGGCGTCGGATAGATCTGGTGGATATCGTGGTCGGCAACACCACGGTTGAGCTCGGGGAGTTGCAGAGCGCCATGCGCATGACGCCAACGGGCCTCGAAGGCCTGCACCTGGAGCCCCCGCCCTATTTCGACCGTAAGCGGGATTCCGTGTTGGACCACTGCAGCGCCTTCGCGGCGACCGGCAGAGCTACCCGCGATGGCAAAATGGTGATAGGTCAGGTGACATGGTGGCCGCTGACGCTGGCCGAGCAGACCAACGTAATGCTGGACATCCTTCCCGCCGCCGGCCACCGGATGATCATGCAGAGCTATCCGGGAGGAATCGAGAGCGGCACGGACTGGTATCAGAACGACGCGGGCATGGTCCTCACCGAGACTACCATACGCCAGACGCCGTTCCATGCGGCGGGCACACCTGTGGCTTTTCGCGCGCGGACGGCGATTCAGTATGGCGGCAACGTCGATGAAATTGTGTCGCGTCTCGGTGCGAGTAACAACGGCCTCTATACGAACGAATGGATAATCGGCGACGGTAAGAACAACGAAATCGCGATGTACGAACTGGGCACGCATCGAACCAGGCTGTGGCGCAGCTCGAAGAACGAGTGGTTCGGAGGGACGGAGGGTTTTTACTGGGGCAATAACAATGCCAAAGACCTTGATGTCCAACTGGAGTACCTGCCGGATCCGCAAGGGGCGCCTGAGTACGTGCCTTTTGTTCCCCGTGTTCGCGATATGGCCTGGCAGGATCTCTATCGCAAGTATCGCGGCCAGATAGACGAGCAGTTCGGGTTTCTGGCGTTCCGTACGGCGCCGCTGGTCAGCTCCGTCACCATGGACGCTAAGGTCACGACCGCCTCCATGGCGTCCAACCTGATGCTCTGGGCCGCAATCGGCAAACCCAACCAGCGCGAGTGGGAGCCAACGGCGCAGGAGCGGAAGGAATACGCCAAGAATGACGGTCTGTACCCATCGGGTTACCGCCTGTTTCGCGGCGAACCGTCCGATGGATTGCGCTCCACCATTCAAGAAAACGAGAAAGCCCGCGTCGCTCGAAAGCCGGCGGAGCAGAAGCCGGATAACAAACCGGGCAGCCAACCGGACACCAGTAAACCAGACAACCAGCCGGACGCCAGCAAACCGGAAAACAAGGTGGCCGAGAAGACTTCCTATGTGGCCGAGAAGACTTCCTATAAGGACCGCCTCTGGAAAGGCTGGCTCCTGCCGTCCACCCAAGCAGACGTTTGGTTCGTAGCCGGTTCGGCGGCATATCATGGCGACCTGCAGTCGGATGACCTTGACAAAAACATGCAGGTGCGGCGAGCCGCGTACCGGCGCCTGAAGCTCGCCGCCGATGACCCTGAGGAATACTTTCATCTCGAACAAACCAAGGGAGTGCTCTTCCTGGATGCGCTACGGCGCCGCCTGGGCGACGAGCCCTTCCTGAAACTCATGCGCGAGTATTTCGCCGCCAACACCACCAGGACGGTTACGGCGCAATCGTTCCTGGAGAAGGCCGGTGTGCCGTTTGCGCTCGACGTGGAGGATGGAGCGGCCTACGTGACGACCGATGTCGGGCGCCGCCTGCGATCCGCCGTGCTGGTTTACGGAACCTTGCGCGACGCGGGAGCCAACCGCTATGCGGCCGAGCAGATGCAGAAGCAGTTCCTGGATGCTTACGAGAGCGCGGTTCCGATTCGCAAGGATTTCGAGGTTTCGGACGAGGAACTGAGATCGCGGGACGTGATCTTCATCGGCCGGCCCGAGGCGAATTCCGCGCTGGCTGCCTGGCGCGAGAGCCTCGGTCTCGATTACATCGAAAGCGTCTTCCGGATCGACGGTGACGCCCACGCTGACGAACGCGACGCGCTAGCGTTCGCGGTGCGGAACCCTCTGGACCCGATTCGCATGGTATTGGTAGTCGCCGGCAATAGCGCACTTGGCACCGTGAAACTGGCCGCTGGGATTGACGACTGGAAACCGGGCGAGTACCTCTTGGTGGATAAAGGCAAGGCACCAGTCGCCGGATTCATGAAGCGCTGACGTGGAGCAGGCTTGCGCCAGCGGCAAAGACCCCTCGCCAGTTGCTTATACGAAACCGGGCTAAGCTTTGGCATGCGCCATGGGCAGGGGCAGCGAGACTCTGTGAGTGCCAATAAACTTGGGGCCCTGCAGCTTGCTCCGGCGCCTCAAATAACCTGCCTCTTCAAGAATCTGATCCAGCGTGCCCAGTCTTTCCGCTTCTTCCAAGAACAGACGGACTGCTTCCTTGAGATTCCTCCTGGCCTTTTCCTTGGTGCCGCCGCAGGAGGATACGTCCAGCTCGGGGCTGTGCGCGACGAAAGTCCTGCCCAATTTCAGAATCTGCGTGGTGAACTGAATCTCCATGCCCCTATGGTCGATCGATCTGAAGCGGAAGTCTAGTCGCCCGTGTAGAAGTCCTGAATGCTTCTCCA
>JBEKUO010000272.1:0-9143 GCA_049514955.1 Bryobacteraceae bacterium
TGCCCACGTTGCTCCGGCTCTTCCGCGCAGAGCCACATTCCCGATTCAACCCCACGCATGCACAACAAGCGCCTGTGTTCGTGCTTTGCCTGCCGACAACTACACGTTCGCCGAGGCCTCGCGGTAGCTCTCACCGGTCGTCGCGTTGTCATGTTCTGGTAGCGGCGAGCGTCTGGTGCGCTGACAAAGGCGCCTTAACGGGTCGCTGTCGCAGTTCTTGGCACGTCGACTGCATTCGACGGCTGTGCCAATGTCGGTTTACCGCTTAATCCACTTCGGCGGCGCCGTCTTTTGCTTCGATTTGCGCCGCCGCCCCGACATGTTCTGCGCCGTGCCTCCATGGGCTCTCCCAAGTCGGCCTTTGTGGCCCATCTCGGACATGATTCTGCTGACGGTAGCCCTTTCCTGTTCTTCCGGTGAGAGCCGCTGCCCCGCGGAGTCGTTCACGGTTGGGGGGCTCTTTTGGGACCCGCTGTTCGCTGGCCGTTTTCGCATACCCCAGCATTGCATGTTTCGAGATGAAATGCCGCTCCAGGGCCAATACGGGCCAAGGAAGACGGGTCGCAGCGGGCGAACCGCCACGCCCGAACGACCGCCTGCGCCCGGCCGAATGGAACCCGCCGGAACGGCGTGGATAGGCAAATTCCGAATCAAAACAATGCAATTCCCGAATTGTAACAGGTCGGTCTTTAGGCTACACTAACTCAACCAGTGGTGTCGGGTGGCGCGTTTTTCCGCTGCATATATCACGTGCGGCACGCGGCCACCGCAGTCCCGATAAAGAGGTATTCGCAGACTAAACGGGCGCATGGCGCATTTTGAAGCCACTCGACAACGTTGCTCGCGCACGCAGGAGACCAGATCATGGGCATTGGCGAAAAGGGCGATTTAATTAGGGTGTTGGTTCGGCCCGTTAGTGACGCAAGACGAGTTAAGCTCCACATTCTGAGGGGGAGCCTGCTGATGGCGCTTACGGTGCTCGTGCCGCACAGCGCAGCGCAAACCTCTCCCCATTTCCTCACCCTCTACAGCTTTGCCGGCGCGCCGAACGACGGGGCTAATCCGCAAGCCAGGATGAGCCTGAAGGATGGGGTGCTCTACGGCACGACCTCTAGCGGCGGGCTTGGCAACTGGGGCTCCGTCTTCTCGTTGTCGCCGTCGGCGTCGCCAGAGAACCCATGGACCGAAAAGGAGCTTTATAGCTTCAGCGGTGGCACCGACGGAGCGTTTCCCGGCGGTCTTCCACTGGAGGGTCCGAAAGGCGTGGTCGCCGGCACGACCACGCTCGGGGGCGACGCGGGATTGGGAGCAGTCTTCGCAGTGACGCCCCCGGCGGCGCCCGGCGGCTCTTGGACCGAGCGGGTTCTGTACAGTTTCTTAGGGAGCGCCAACGGCGATGGCGAACAGCCCGCCGGACCCCTGATCGAGAGCGGCGGAGTGCTTTACGGAACGACTTCCTTCGGCGGTACGCAAGCCGGTGGCACGGTGTTTTCGTTGACGGCGCCGGGATCGCCGGACGCCCCTTGGACGGAACGCGTGCTCTACAGCTTTCCCTCCGGCGACGGTGGTTTCTTTCCCTCCACGCTGCTGGTGGATAACAGTGGAGTGCTCTACGGGACGACCAAATTCGGCGGCACTGGAACGTGCGGCTCGGATGGCTCCGGCTGTGGCACTGTGTTTCGCTTGACGCCGCCGGCGTCTCCGCGCGGTGACTGGACTCCGCAAGTGCTTTACAGCTTCCAAGGCGGCAACGATGGAGAACAGCCGCACGCCCTCGCGATCGACAGTTATGGGGTTCTTTATGGCACGACCCTGTATGGCGGTGGCGGGCCTTGCTCGCAAGGAAGCAGCGGCTGTGGGACGGTGTTCTCCTTGACGCGTCCGGTGGAGGCGGACGGCTCCTGGACTGAGCGGGTGCTGCATTCGTTCACGAGTATTGACGGGGCTCAACCCGATGCGCTTATGCTCACCGGCACGAGACTCCTCTTAGGCACGGGGCAACTCGGTGGGCTTGACGGCTTCGGCGTGATCTTCGCAGTGTATCCGCCGTCCACGCTGGATGGCGACTGGTCTGAGCAAGTGCTCTACAACTTCACGGGAGGCGCCGATGGCGGGGAGCCAGTGGCATTCGCCGTTACCAGCAACGGCGCGATCTACGGCGCCACCGCGTTGTATGGAACCCTCGGCTACGGCACGATCTTCCAATTCACGCCGTGAGGAAGTCAGGCGGATAAGATCGACCAGCCTCGTGTACAGGCTAAAAACACCAAGCCGCGGACAGCGTCATGAGAAACGCACTTCCGCAATCGCCGCTGTCTCTCTGGCTGGCTGAACACGGTCCTTATGAACCCAGCCCGCCGTTGGCGGGGGACGCAGACGTCGATGTAGCAATTGTTGGCGGCGGGTTCACTGGCATGGCCACCGCGCACACGCTGCTCAAGGAAGAGCCGGGCATGCGGGTGGCCGTGCTGGAACACGAATACGTGGGCTATGGCGCCAGCGGACGCAACGGCTCTTTCTCCATGACCGTGGTGGGTCTGGGAATCGGGCCTACGGCAATGCTCAAGGGCAAGGCGTTCGTGCGCGACGCGCATCGCTACATGGAGCGCGCGGTCGACGGACTGGAAGCGCTGATCCGCGACAACCAACTGCAATGCGATTACATCCGTCCGGGGTTTTTGCGCATGGCGACTACGCCGGGCTATGTGAAGCGCATCCGCCACGATATCGATCTGGCCGCTCAGTTGGGCATACAGGGCATCGAGTGGCTGGATCGCGATGCGGCGCGCGCCAAGGTGAATTCCGAGCTGTATCTGGGCGCCTGGTGGGAACCGCGCCTGGGCCTGCTCAACCCGGCCAAGCTGGTGCGCGAGGAGAAACGTCTGGCCCTAAAGCGCGGCGCACAGGTGTACGAGCACACACCCGTAATCGAAATCCAGCGGGGCGCAAAGTTCCGGCTGAAGACGCCGGGTGGAACTGTGACCGCCGGGAAAATCGTGCTGGCCACCAATGCCTACTCGCACCTTTTTCCAGAGTTGAAGCGCCGGCAGGCCCCCGCGTGGACTTACATGATTGCCACCGAACCGTTAGCGGAGCGGCACTTCGCCGAGATCCGCTGGCGGGAGCGCAACGGCGTGGAAGACGCGCGCAACCTGATTCACTATTACCGCATTACGCCCGACTATCGCCTGGCGATGGGCGGCGGGCCGGTGGGTCTCAGCTACGGCGCCGACATGGATGTGGATTCGAGCGAATCCGCGTGGCGGCACTTGGAAGCGCATATGCGCCGGCTGTTCCCGGTGCTCGCGGATGTGAAGGTCACGCATCGCTGGGGCGGCCCGTTTTCCGTGACCCTGGATCTGACTCCGGCGCTCGGCTACCTGGGCGACCGGCGCGCGGTTTACAGCTTGGGCTGCATCGGCCATGGAGTCTCCACCACGCACCAGAACGCGATCACGCTGGCGGACCTGCTGCTGGAACGCCAGACTGAGAACACCGCATGCCCGTTCGTCAACCGGCGGGCTATCGGATGGCCGCCGGAGCCGCTGCGCAGCGTTGCAGCACACGGTATTCGTACTTATCTGAGATTGGAAGACTGGGCATATGAGCGGAAGAGCCGCGTCTAGAATCATCGGATGGATCGGGTCTCGGCTCTGGCCTGCTCTGGCGCGGCTGCAAGCTCGACAAATCTCCTGTGCGATCCAGGGAAGATCATCTGCATCTCCAAATCGGTAGCGCATTCCCTGATTTCCAATCCTTTCCGGCTCGAAGTACACGTGAATTCTTCGGACGACATAGAAGTGAGATGGGAGATACGTGAGGGCGCCGGCCAAGTCCTGGAGTCGTCCTCGACTTATGATTATCCAGATTCGACGGCTGGAAACTCCCCACCGTCAAAAGTCTTCCACAGTCAAGATTTCATCTTGAAACCGGCGGAGTCGGAACACGGAACTCTCATTCTGACCCCGAGCCGTTACACCGTGAGGGAGGGCGGGGTCGACCTGCGCGGATTTGAGATTCCCGTGCGGCTTACCACTGAGAAGACCTTAGTGACAACACTGGAGCCGGAAGATCCTAAGGCATTGCACGCAGCGGTCATCGAATGGGTGGAGGGTGAACATCATGGCGACTTTGACCCGACATTGAAGCTCGTTCCGCATCAAGTCGAGGTCATGCGAATCGACCCTGATGCGGTCATAGGCGCCACAGTCGAAGCTGCGCTGCGATCTTTTGGGGGCCAAGGTCCATGGCATGTCACACATTGGAATCGAGACGGCAAAACGGCGCACGTAACCATCGAGGGCGGCGGATGGGCCGGTGTGACCTACTATCTGACGGAAGTATCCTACGACATTCGCAAATCTGTACTTAATCTACCTCGCGTTGAGAAGTTCGTCTTCGATCAGGTGAGGTGACGTCCTTGCGCTGGCAGGAGTGCCGGACCCAGAGGGTACCCCGGCAGGCACGAGTGCCTGCGCCACGAATCACTTCCGCGCTGGCCCGGCTTTCGCTACGATGCCCGCCGCCTCGTCAATGGTCAGAAACTGATTTGCCGCCACGCCCGCGAGCTTTTGCTTCGTCCCGCTGGGCCACTCGATTTCGATGGCCTGCACATCCGGATCGCGGCCCAGTCCGAACGTCAGAGCCAGGTCGCTTTGCGAGCAGTAACTCGATCCGCTGCGCACCATATTCCATTGCTTGCCGGACTTACTTGTCACTCGTACAACCGCGCCAATGCCGTCGCGATTCGACTTACGCCCAACCAGCCGTATGTTGATCCAGTTGTTTTGATTGCCGCCGTCGTTGCGGAACAAATAGGCGGGACCGTCATTGGTAGTAACCACGATGTCGAGGTCGCCGTCGCGGTCATAATCGGCGTAGGCCGCGCCGCGGGCCACCACAGGACGGTTGAACGCCGGCCCCATCTGAGTGGTTACATCATCGAACTGGCCTTTGCCCAGGTTATGAAAAAGCAGCGGCGGCTCCCTGTATTGCACTTTCGGCTGCACGCGACTAATTTCTTCCTCTATGTGACCGTCGGCCGCGAAGATATCCGGATAGCCGTCCAGATCGTAATCGAAGAAGAAGACTCCAAAAGCCAGGGTCAGGAGGCTGGCGCGGCCTACCGTCGATTTAGGAGCCTCGTCCACAAACAGCCCGCTGCCTTCGTTGTGATATAAGCCTAACATCTGGTTGGAGAAGTTGCCAACCAGCAGATGAGCCCGGCCGGAGCGGTCGTAATCGGCGGCGTCCACGCCCATGGCGCCGCGAGATACGCCGTCCTCGCCGAAGGCCACGCCGGCGGCCATGCCTTCCTCGGTGAACGTGCCGTCGCGGTTGTTGCGGTAGAGTTTGTTCGGCTGCGTATCATTGGAGACGAACAAGTCCGGCCAGCCGTCGCCGTTATAGTCGAGTACAGTTACGCCCAGCGACTTACTAGTCGGGTCGGCGACGCCCGCCTTCTTACTTACATCCTCGAATCTTCCGTTGCCAAGGTTGTGATACAGCTTAGACGAAGTTCCTTTATAAGACTCCGGCGTGCAGTACGACTTAGTCGCTCCGTCGAGCGAGCACCACAGATCGCCTTTCGCGGTCCACTGCACATAATTGGCGACGAAGAGGTCGAGCTTGCCATCGCGATCGTAGTCGAGCCAGGCGGCGCTGGTTCCGAAGCTGGCGTTGTCGATGCCGGACTCTTTGGTGACGTCGCGGAATTTGCCGTGACCTTCGTTATGGAAGAGGCGGTCGCCCTCGAGGGCGGTGATGTAAACGTCGTCACGTCCATCATTATCGTAGTCGCCGATGGCCACGCCCATGCCGTACATCTCGACATCCAGACCGCTGCCGGCGGTGATGTTGGTGAATGTTCCGTCGTGGTTATTGCGACAGAGCGCCGGTAGGGACTTGCGGCCGCGCGGCGTCCAGTCTTTGCTGTTGATGAACAGGAGGTCCGGCCAGCCGTCGCCATCGGCATCGAACCACGCTACGCCGGAGCCGAGCGTTTCGGGCAGGAATTTCTTGCCGGCGCGTCCGCTGTTATGAACGAACTTGATGCCGGCTTGCGCGGTGACGTCGGTGAACTTGACGGAGGGGGAGTCGATACGGCTCGCGGCGATTGAGGTTGCTACGGCGGCAAGCACGAGGAGGGCTAGAAGCGGACTGAGATTAGAGTTTTGGCCCCACCGGGTAGGCGAGCAAGGCTCGCCTGCGGCGGCAGGAGTGCCGGCGCGGCAGGCAGGAGCGCCTGCGCTACGCTTCATTGGCCGCCTCCTGCCGCGGTGTGCGCGGGAGCTTCCAGCGGGACGCTTTCGTGATCGTGAATCTGCTGGCGCTCGTTGTTGTTTTCCGGGCTGAGCAGCCGCGGTTTGGCGGTGATCGCCTGAGCGGATTCCTCGGCTTTGAAGCGTTGGAAAAGCGCTTGTTCGCGCCCGGCGGCCGCCGCGTCGCCCAAGCCGCGCAGGCAAAGCATCCGCGTATAGTGCATTTGCAGATCCTCGGGGTCCACATCGCAGACGCGATCCAGATACTTGAGCGCCTCGGCATATTTGCGTTCGAGGAACAGAATGCGCGCCGCCTGGTTCAGCGCCACGCGGTCGCGCGGATACCAGCCCAGCGTCATGTTGAGCGAGTTGAGAGCGTCGTCATACCTGCCGTCGGCCTTTTCGATCAGGGCTTTGAAAAAGTAGATACGGCCCAACTTGGGATTGATCTTGAGAGCTTGCTCGACAAAGGGCTTGGCGGCCTCCGTCTCACCTTCCTGAATCAGGGCGCGCGCCACATTCAGCCAGCCATCGGGATAGCCCGGCTCGGCCTCGGTCACCTTTTTGAAGGCGTATTCGGCGCCCTTGAGATCGCCTTGCAGCAGCAGGCCGATACCCCAATCGTTCCAGCGCTCGCGATCCTCTTTGCGCACCACCGGAGTCCATTGCGGCCGGCCGAGCGGCACGCTAGCCTTGGCGGACGCCACAACGACGATGGGCAGATCCGGAATGCGGTCCTTGATGTTGCCGGAAACATCCTGCGGAATGTTGTGCGGATCGAAGCTGTATCCCATGCTGTTGAAACTGGCGGTAAGCAGCTTGGGATCCTGGTTAGGCTTGGGCTGGCCTGCATAGGCAAACTGCGTATAGTAATGCGAGAACTTGCGGTAATTCAGTTTCGCGGTGAACTGCAGCGGGCCTTTGGCATCCTTGGGAATCTTGACGCGGAAGTGAGCCACGTCGGCGGCGCCGGGCGGAATCAGACGGACATAGAGCACGCTGCGCGCCTGCCAGGCGTTGCGCTTGTTAATCATGTTGCCATCGCCATCGAGCTGGAATGCGCGATAGAAGTGCGCGCCAAGCTCCACGGGACCCTTGCCGTTATCCTCCACGCGGCCGCTCCAGAAGATGACGCGGCCATCGGCATCCTTGCCTTGAAGTTCGAGCCAGACATCGAAAGCATCCACCGTGCCGCCGGGGAAGAAGTGGCCGATCTTGCGGGTACGCACGACCACGTCCACGCGGGCGGTGGCGCCGGGCTCAAGCTGAATGCCGGAACGATCGATCGGCGCGGCCACCTGCCCGACTTCGCGGATCACGGCGTTGCCGGACTGCTCGGCTTCCTCGCCCACTGCGAAACCCGTCATGGCATGAGGTCCCTCGCCGGTGCGCCGCACCATCGCCGTGCCGTGGTCGCTGACTGGGGACACGGCGAAGATGTCCACCGAGATGAAGCCCGAAGTGAGAAACTTCTCGGTGGCCTGGAGCTGTATCTGATCCTGGTTGGCGTAAGGCACGGCGGTGTTGGCGCCTGGGAAACGATGCGAATGGACTTGGCCGTGGATATTGCCCGGATCGCCCGAAGCCACCAGGGGCATGTGACAATCCGCGCAATTCTGGCTCACTTTCGGATAGTAGAACGACCGCGCGCCTTGTCCCGATACGCCGCTGGCCTGCCAGTTATCGTAATCGTTGAAGCCGCGGAACCAGCGATACTGGTTCACGGGCACATCCAGATGCACCTTGTGACAGCTCGCGCAGAACTCGGGTACATCCTGGCGCATGAACGGCTTCATGAAGCTGCGGCGGTGCGGCTCGGGATTCAGGAAAGTCATGAAGTAGTCCGCGTCCTGGATCAGCTTGTTCTTACTGCTGAGTAGCTCGTGCAGCGGTGGATATTGAACTGTGAAACCGCCATTGCCCATGCTGCTATCCACGTGCGTGATGGCGTGGCACGAAGTGCAAGACAAGCCGGCGCGGGCTTCCGGCGTATCGATCTGTTCCTTGATCGGCCGGTCGAAACGGCCGTTGAAGAAGACGGCGTGATCGTGGCAGCCGGCGCACCACTTACTCGGCTGCGTGCCGACTACGCTCTGCATATATTCGATGGACTTGCGGTAGAACTGATTGTTGAACGAGCCGAAGTGGTGCATCGAGCTTTTCCACTGCTCGTAGATGTCCTTGTGGCAGCGGCCGCAGGCTTCGGAATCCATGAAGAAGTTCGACGGGATGATGCCGCCGACATTGGTCTTGGCGGATGACGGAAAGAAGGGCGACTTCGGACCACCGCCTTCTTCGTTCATGGAAGCTGGCACGATCATGGGGTTGTGGATTCGGTCCTCGGGATTCGGATGCGCACGGCGGTAGAGCGCCGTGGATGCGGGAAAGATCACCAGAAGCGCCAGGCACGCCGCGTAGGCATTGCGGAAGCCGGCGCCGGTGTGCCGGAAGACGTAAGGAAGCAGCGCGGCCAGTGACAACACGGCCACGGCGATGTGAGCCTGGAGTGCCCAACGATGCGCGATGGTGTTTCCGCGGATCGCGAGGAAGAGACCCAGCAGCGCGGCCGCCAGGAACAGGCCGCCCGCGAGCGGCATACGCCGCAGGAACCATAACAACGCAACCGCGAGCACCACTCCCAGGACAAGGTGCAGCACTACGTTGCCCATGTAGAAAATGGTGGGCGATGCGAACGCTGCGATATACGCGGTGTTCAACAGCAGCAGCACCAGCAGGGCGCCGGAATAACGGACCAGCTTTTCGCGATTCATTTGCTCCCCTCGTATGCGATTGGAAGCAGCTTAGCACCAAGCCGGCGGCGCTTCCATAGCATTTTGTTATTACTGCATCTGCATTAAGGGCGCGGACATTCGTTACAGTTCC